>JBIKNH010000007.1:0-42766 GCA_044358815.1 Pseudanabaenaceae cyanobacterium
CAGTTCCCCCAATTCATCACCATCAGAGACAGCAAAACCCACCGCTACAACAACTACAACCAATCCGGTACGGGAGGATCTAGCGCAATTTCTACCCATTGGGGGGCGCTTGACTATTAGTAATGATACGGTCAAGGGTGAGGTGATTGATTTAGAAGTGGCTAAAACCCCAGAACAACAGAGCAAGGGTTTGATGTATCGCCCTGCCCTAGCGCCGAATCGCGGGATGTTGTTTGCTTTTCCCCCTGGGCAAGTGGTGGCGTTTTGGATGAAAAATGTTCCCGTTGATCTGGATATGGTGTTTGTGGCTCAGGGGAAAATCGTGGCGATTTCAACCGCTGTGCCCTGTGTGATGGAACCCTGTGCTTTGTATCCCAGTGACAAAGGTATTACGGCAGATCAAGTAATTGAACTGCGGGCAGGACGCGCTAGAGAATTAGGGTTAAAAATAGGGGACCCGCTGACGGTGGAATTACTAGCGCCCCTCCAGTGAACCAGATGATTTAGGATGCTTTTATGAAGCAATTTATAGAGTGATTTATAAAGTGCTTTGTAAGGTGATTTGCAGGGATTTACAGGTTAGTTTATGACCGATTTGATGATGACAAATTTGATTTATCGCTATTCTGATTTACGTTTAGGCAAATTGCTAAAACGATATAAGCGTTTTTTAGCAGATATTGAACTAGATGATGGTGAGGTGATTACTGCCCATTGCCCGAATACTGGACCCATGACTGGAGTGTGTGTGATTGGTGCCAGGGTTGGGGTGAGTTACCACGACGATCCCAAACGTAAACTGGCTTACACTTGGGAAATTATTGAAGTGGATCAAACATGGGTGGGAATTAACACCAGTTTGCCTAATCGCATTGTTAAGGAACTCTTGACCCAACGGCTTTTACCAGAACTGGGGGATTATATCTCTTTTAAGCCGGAGGTTGCCTATGGCAAAGAAAAAAGTCGCATTGATTTCCTTTTGACCTATGGCACGGCAACGGAAGTTACAGCACGGCATTATTTGGAAGTCAAAAATACCACTTGGACCAAGGGAAGTTTGGCTCTCTTTCCTGATACAGAAACCACCCGAGGACAGAAGCATCTAAGGGAACTAATGGGTTTGGTAAGCGATGGGAGTGGGACAGCCGTGACAAATCACAGTAGTATTCTCTTTTTCATTAATCGAGGAGATTGTGATAGTTTTGCCCCTGGTGCAGAGGCTGATCCTGAATATGGAAGATTATTCGCGGCGGCAAAAGCGGCGGGGGTGAATATTCTGCCCTGTCGGTTTATGGTGTCACCGGAAGGCGTGGCTTTCATGGGGATTGTGCCCCTTAAAGAAGTACCAAAAGAACCATAATTCGATTTACTATTGCTAACTTTATCCCCTGCTAATTAGATTAGGAACTTACTAATGACACCTCAGCACCAAAATTCCCCTACCACACGCGCTACCAAACCTAAGGCAATTCTATGTGGCTACTATGGCATGGGGAACACCGGAGATGAGGCATTACTCGCCACTTTATTGCAGATGTTACCGCCGGATTTGGAACCAATTGTTTTGAGTGCTAATCCCAGCCAAACCTATCAGCAGCATCCTATCCTGCGGCAAAATAAAAACCTAGTCGCCCAGAGATTTAATATGCCGGAGGTTTTAGGGGCGATGCGGTCGGCGGCGGTGTTTATCTGGGGTGGCGGTAGTTTGATGCAAGATGTCACCAGTTGGCGCAACCCAATTTATTACGGTGGGCTAATGGGACTAGCGCAGGGCATGGGCTTAAAAACTGTGGCATGGGGGCAAGGCATTGGACCTCTCACCAAACCCCTGAGCCAGTGGATTACGCGACAATCATTACAGGGGTGCAATGGAGTCACCGTGAGGGATCGGGCTTCTAGTCAGTTACTGGAGCAATGGCAAATTCCTCACCTAGTCGCACCGGACCCAGTTTTTGCCCTTGATAGTGCTACGCCGCCACCCTTGACGGAATTATGTGATGAATTACGTGATGGTGCCACGCCACCGGAGCCTTATATTGGCGTGGTATTACGTCCGAGCCGCCATCTGACACCGGAACGATTTGCGGTATTGCAGGCAGCCTTAATCGATTTGCAGGCACAGACCCAAGGGACCATATTTTTAGTGCCATTTCAGCCTATACAGGATCTCGCCATTGCCGAGGCTCTGCATCAAGGTTTAAATCAAGGTTTAGATCAAACTTCAAATAAAGGTTTAAGTAAAAGCTTAAATAGAAGCTATATTCTGACCACCAGCGATCCGCGCCAGATGAAAGGCTATTTAGCATGGATGGATCTGACGATTGCGATGCGGTTACATGGGGTAATTATGGCAGTGGCAGAAGGAACCCGCTGCTATGCCCTCAGTTATGACCCAAAGGTAACTTACCTGATGGAACAGTTACACCTGCCAGGCTGTGAATTGACACAATTGCCCAATGCCCAAACTTTAACAACACAGTGGCTAGATTTATTACAGTTGCCAGCCACCGTATCCCCCCAACAGCGCCAAGATCTCAAACGCCATGCCCAAGAACATCAGCAAGCCCTAGAACTATAAATAATTCAAATAAAAATACAGCTTCGACTACGCTCAGTCCTCAGTGTAAGTTAGCTGAGCGTAGTCGAAGTCCCCTCTAAAAATCATTTTAAAAAACTATAGTTTGAAGTTAGGTTTCTTGCAAAGACCAAAAAAAGACTAAGAGGCTAAAAGACTAGCTGATCGAGGGTTTTCGGTGTATTGCCTTGGTAATGGGTTAATATGGTGCTTGGCAAATCTTGCCCCTAGTAATTTTTAGGATAAATTTTACTTTTACCTTTTGCCTTTTTACTTTATATAACCCATGATTTCATCAGTTTCTGCCCGCTTTGAAGCACTGCGAGCCAAAGGTCAAGCAGCCCTAATCCCTTTTATCACGGCGGGCGATCCTGATTTGGCAACGACGGCAGCGGCTCTGAAGGCTTTGGATCAAAACGGAGCGGATTTAATTGAGTTGGGTGTGCCCTATTCTGACCCGTTGGCGGATGGTCCGGTGATCCAAGCGGCAGCAACTCGCGCCCTTCAGCAAGGCACCACATTAACCCAAGTTTTAGATTTAGTGCGGGAAGTAGCCCCTACCTTACGCGCTCCCATCATTCTATTTACCTATTACAACCCGATTTTAAATTTGGGTGTGACGAACTTTCTGCAACAGATTTATGATGCTGGCGCACGGGGTTTAGTAGTCCCAGATCTGCCATTGGAAGAGTCCCATGTGTTATTGGAACCAGCGGCAAAAATCGGGATTGAAGTAATTTTATTGATTGCGCCCACTAGTCCCGTAGAACGGTGTGCGGCAATTGTGGCACAGTCCCAAGGATTTATCTATTTGGTGAGTACCACAGGGGTAACCGGAGTCCGCACCCAAGTGGCAAAGGGCGTAAAAGAAATGCTGGAGCGGCTACGGACCTTGACCGATAAACCTATTGGTGTTGGGTTTGGGATTTCTCAGCCAGAACATGCGCGGCAAGTGGTGGAATGGGGTGCAGATGGCGTGATTGTCGGTAGTGCGATGGTTAAACGCCTTGCAGATTCCAAGGACATAAATACCATTGCCGACCTGTGTAGCACCCTCAAACGCTCTATGCATCAGGATTAAGTGGCGTGGTTAAGTTTCCCCGTTTGGTTCCCGTTTAGGTCCCTTCATGCCATCAACTTTCTGCCATTAATTCACCATCATCAAAAGATAGAAAAACACAGGTTATGAATACGCTTCTGTTAGGGTTGCTTACGGTTGGATCAAGCGCCGTTGTTCTGTTGGTGGTTTTGTGGTTGTTGTTTGAATGGCGCTACAGCACGCGACAAGGGAACTGGCTGGAATTTGACAAAGGTTCATGGGAATTTATCACCTATGAGCCGGAATTTTATCACTTGTCTTTGTTGTTGACGGCAAAGAATGAAACCGATCATCTGGATATATTTTTAACGGAAGTTAGTCCTGAAGTAACTTTACTTTCCGATTATAAATTAGATGATGTGGAATATAAATTATCAGTGCGCTCACGGATTCCTGAAGTGGTGAGTCGTGTTGATAATTATTGGGAATCTTATATCGTCAAGGGTAAACATTCCGCCGCTGTTGAAATTCAATTAGAGATTCGCGGCGCACACTTGGATGACTTGAAAACCGCTTGGATTAAGGTTTACTACACGGTCTATGGTCCGGCAGGTCGTGAAGAAAAACTCCGCCATTGCATCATTCCATTGCAGTTTCCTGATGTGCAACAGCGCCCCCGTTGGCGACCCACCCCCGATGCGGATGTGTTACCGATTCGTACCCACATTCTTTCCGCTGGGGATCATCCTGTAGATGTGATTGAACGATATGTGATGAGTCATGCCGAACCAGGGGACATTATTACTATTGCGGAAACTCCCATTGCAATTATGCAAGGCGGATTTTATCATCCTAGTGATGTGCGTCCAGGTTGGTTGGCAAAACGGCTCTGTTATTTCTTCCAGAGTACTTCCAGTTTGGCGACGGCTTGCGGCTTACAGGTATTGATTGACCAGTCTGGGGCGTGGCGTGTGGCATTCGCCTTTATCCTCGGTGCTTTAGCAAAGGCATTTTTACGGATTCCTGGGGTGTTTTATATGCTGGCAGGAGAACAGGCACGGTTGATTGATGATGTGACAGGAACATTGCCGCCCTATGACCAGTTTATTGTTTTGGGACCGCAGGAACCCCAAAAGGTCGTGGATGAAATTAAGGAACGCACGGGATTGGAAGCAGCGATTGTGGATGTGAATGATCTCAAGCGAGTCAAGGTTTTAGCGGCGACTGCTGGAGCTTCAGAAGCTTTGCTAAATCAGGCTTTGTTGCATAATCCCGCAGGTAATGCAGCGGAACAAACTCCGGTGGTTCTGATTCGCCCTAATGTGGGGAATGGGAATGGTTAGGGTGGTTGGTGACTAATTGGCTCTCGCGCCGTTGCCTGGAAAGCTGCTCCTAAAGATGAATAATTGCTAGAATGTAAGGCAAATCGATTCTGGAAATATTTCTATAAATGGATTGCAATTTTCCATATATAAGATAATATCACCTTACTCAAAGTCAAAAACATATCCTCAGCAGCATCAGGACTAACTATGACGACTCACGCTTTATCTCAGGCGATGGCTCAATCAATTACGGAATCTCTACTCGAAAACACTCATAATCTAACCCACCTCGTCTATGGAGAGGATGACCAAAAGCCAAAACGGAAGTCATTTCAGCTACCAGGAGCCACCCCTCACTATAACCCTGATCGTCCTGGTCAAGTAGAACACATTGCCCTAGATTTAGCGATTGATATTCCCCATCAGACCATCACTGGTAGTTGCACGATTCGGCTTCAGCCTTTACGAGATGGTATTAAGGAACTAGTTCTAGATGCAGTAAAGTTGGAAATTCAATCCGTTTTGGTTAAAGCAGAATCCCAAAACTTTGACTATGATGGGGAGTATCTGCGGATTGATTTAGCCGAGCCGACGGTAGCGGGGGAGGCTTTTGAATTACAGATTAATTATCAAGCGGTACAGCCCCAGCGGGGAATTTATTTTGTCCAGCCATCAACCCATCAACCCCAAAAGCCCACACAGGTTTGGACCCAAGGGGAAGATGAAGATTCCCGTTACTGGTTCCCTTGTTTCGACTATCCGGGACAGTTGGCAACTTCAGAAATTAAAGTTCAAATTCCTAGCCACATGATGGCAATTTCTAATGGGGAGAAAGTTAGCGAAACCTTGGTAGGAAATAAAGAACCAAAAGAAAAGATTGTCCATTGGGTGCAATCTCAAGTGCATCCCAGTTATTTGATGACTCTGGCTGTGGGGGACTTTCGCGAAGTAGTAGAGGATTGGGAAGGAAAAGCAGTCACTTATTACGTGGATCAGTCCCGCACCGAGGCTGAAGCCCGTTTAACGATGGGCAAAACGCCCCGCATGATGACATTTTTGAGTCAAGCCTATGGTTATCCTTATCCGTTTCCGAAATATGCCCAAGTGTGTGTGGCAGATTTTATTTTCGGTGGCATGGAAAATACTTCCACGACCCTCTTAACGGATCGCTGTGTGATTGATGCTAGAGCCGCCCTTGATCATCGTGCCAGTGAAACCCTTGTGCTCCATGAGTTAGCGCACCAGTGGTTTGGGGACTTGGTGGTGATTAAACATTGGTCCCACGCTTGGATTAAGGAAGGCATGGCGACCTATGCGGAAGTATTATGGATGGAACATGAATATGGAGCCGCCGAAGCTGCCTATTATCGCCTGAATGAAGCTCGCAGTTACTTCCATGAAGATAGTAGCCGCTATCGTCGCCCTATGGTCACCCATGTTTATCGGGAAGCCATTGAACTTTATGATCGCCATATTTACGAAAAGGGCGGCTGTGTCTATCACATGCTGCGGGCGGAATTGGGAGAAGATTTGTTCTGGCAAGCAATCCGCCATTTTGTAAAAACCAATGCCCATCAAACCGTAGAAACCATTGATTTACTCCGTGCCATTGAGAATACTACGGGGCGGAATTGTTTGTTCCTATTTGATCAATATGTATTTAGGGGTGGTCATCCTGAATATAAAATCAGCTATACCTGGGACCATGAAAATAAATTAGCGAAGGTCAATGTCAGCCAAACCCAAGAGGAATTGTTTGATCTCAAATTGCCCATTGCTTTCGGCTTTGTGAGTCAATCTCAGGACGGTAATCCTGACGTGCAGTATAAAACTTTCCGCGTGCGAATTTTTGAGAAGGATCAAGCTTTCTATTTCCCCTTAGACCAGAAACCGAACTTTATCAGTTTTGATCATGGGAATCATTTCCTGAAACAGGTGACTCTGGAATATGGCTTAGCGGAACTCAAAGCCAGTTTGTACCACAATGAAGATCCTTTAGCGAAGATTCAGTGTGCCCAAGCCATTGCTAAGAAAGGCGGACTAGAAGCGGTGCAAGCCCTAAGTACTGCCTATGATCAAGAAGCATTTTGGGGCGTGCGGTTGGAAATTGTGGAAAGTCTTGCCACGATTAAACTGGATCAAACTTGGGATGTTTTAGCCCGTATTTTGCAAGATCAGGATTCACGGGTGCGGAAGACCGCGATTAATGCTCTGGCTGGATTTAAGGAACAGAAGAGCCTCGATGTAATTAAACCTATTCTCAAAAAAGGTGATGCTAGTTATTTTGTAGAGGCAGCAGCAGCGACTCAGGTGGGCAGTCTGGCAGATGCTTTGAGCCATCAGCGGGAACCGAATAAGGTCATTAAACTATTGCAAACTGTTTTAAAGGAGCGCAGTGGGTGGAATGAAGTAGTACGTTCGGGTGCGATTGCCGGTTTAGCGAAACTCAAAGAAGCCGATGCTGCCTTGGAAACAGTGATTAGTTACACTGCTCCGGAAACGCCCCAAGCGTTGCGACTGGCGGCAATCCGTGCCCTGGGCGCTCTGGGTAAATCTCAAACTAAGCCTAAAACTAGTCAGATTCTCAATCGGTTACAGATTCTCTCCCAAGAAACCTTCTTTTTAACTCAGGTGGCGGTGGTTCATGCCTTAGGACAAATCAATGATCCAGGTGCAATCCAGATTCTGACTGCCCTTGCCCAGCAAACTCCTGATGGTCGGGTGCGTCGCATTGCTGACGAAGCGGTGCAACAAGTCCAAAAATCTATCGGCAAAGATGCGGGATTGAAGCAGTTGCGTGAAGAAATGGAACAACTTAAAAAAGAAAACCAAACTTTGCGCAGTCGCTTGGAAGCTTTAGAAGCCAAGGCAAAATCTAGCGCCGATGGCACAAAGGAACTTCCGGCAGAAAAATCTGGTTCTTAGCATCATGAATTAGAATTAAACTAATCTGATTGATTCAAGTATTAGTTCCCTTTTGGTTAAGAATCAATTAATCATAAAGGGAACTAATGAACTAATTGCTTCTGTGCTGATCCAGATGTCCCTATCAAAAGAAAGAAGAAAGTCCAAAGGTAACCAAATTTGATGCCCACAGGATATATTGTGTGGTAGCGTCTCTTTTTATCCCTGTTTAATTGTTTGTTTTATCGTTATTAGCGTTGCGTTCGATACAGATTATCTATGACTAAGTTTCAGTTTTTGCTCCTGTCTGCCTTGCTCACATCAGCAGTATGTTTGCTCATCGGTAACCGCGACGGTAATCCCTTTGAGGCGACGTTTCCCATTGCGGTTATTTTAGCCTTTGCCGCCCTTGCCAATCGCTACTTATCCGAAAAAGTCTGGAATCAGTTCGCTCGCTGGATGAACAACTTAACTGGAAAACGCTTCTTTTACGTGCGGACTAAGCGCAAACCCGTGGCTGATCAGCCGAAGTACCTGTTGCCGCCTTCTAAATTAAAGCGGTTGCCATAGATTCAAGATGGTTCTTGAACTCATCTTCTGTAAAATGCTTTGAAATGCTTTCTGCAAATCTTCTGCAAATATGAGGCTATGAATTAGTTGATTGCTATTTATCCGGGCAGCTTTGATCCTGTAACCTGTGGGCATCTTGACGTAATTGAGCGGGGCGCACAGCTTTTTACGCACCTCACCGTAGCGGTATTACGGAATCCCCAGAAAACGCCATTATTCACCATTGAAGAAAGAATGGAACAGATTCGTTATGCCACTCGCCACTTAACGAATGTTTCTGTCGATACTTTTACAGGATTAACGGTTACCTATGCTCGCTTGAAAAGCGCTTCAGTGTTGATTCGTGGCTTGCGGGCAGTTTCTGACTTTGAAATGGAATTACAGATGGCACACACGAACAAAACCCTTGCGCCAGAAATTGAAACTATCTTCTTAGCGACTGCCAATGAAGTTAGTTTCTTGAGTAGCAGTGTGGTTAAGGAAATCGCTCGTTTTGGAGGTTCGGTGGATCATTTGGTTCCGGATCATATCGCGCTGGCGCTAACCGAGAAGTTTGCTTTGATTAATGGTACTGGTAGTTAATGCTCATGTTGTTAATATTTCTATTTGTGATGATGCCAGAGTGAAAATCAATCTAACAAACTGCTACGAAAGATCAATAATCTAGCACCAATATTTCTTTAGATGATGAGGTGTTGAACTAAGTTTTTATAAAAAAGATATTTTAAAGATTGAGGTTTTACGCTATGCAGAGTATTTAGAGTACTTATTGACTAAGCGAACTGAAAAATTATCTGGTGTTGCGATCGCAAGCGATGACATACCTAAGAAAAGATATAGGCAAGCAGGAACAATGGCGGGACTGATAGTAATGTCAGATGAGTTTGATGAGTCATTGGCAGAAATGCAAGAGTATATGTATTAAGTTCTATGCTTTTAGCTACGCACACTCTACTTTCGTCTCTTAATAATGAGCCTCGCTTACCCGTAAGTGTAAGGCAAAAAATTGAAGAAACTGAGTTTGTATTTGTTAGTGCTGTTTCTATTTGGGAGATAGCAATCAAAATCAACATTGGCAAATTAAATATTCTGACATCTTTTGAAGCAATCAAGGAGAATATGAATGCTCTAAATATTCAAGATTTGCCGATTGAATTTGATGATAGCCTTGCCTATATTGGTTTGCCGATCCTAAAAGAACACAAAGATTCCTTTGATCGGATGATTTTTGCTCAGGCTATGAGGCGATCGTTGACTCTAGTTAGTGCAGACAAAAAACTTGATGTTTATCCAATTAGTAGACTATGGGCATAAGTGAAGTTATAATTAAAGACAAGTACAGCAAAAATTGAAAGTTGTAGCCTGTTGAGAGTGTGTAGATATTTTCAATTAGCATTACTCAATTTAAACCTATATACGCTCTTAGTTTGTATATTGTGCGAATAATCTATATTCAATATTCAGAAAAATGGTACTTATTAATGGCAGATTTATCAGAAAATGAAAGAATTACAATTGAAGATCTCTTGAATATGGGAGAAGGATTAGTTCTTAACTTCAATGACAGAAATTTTAGAGATTTTATCCTTAGAGAAGTGAAAATTGATATAGACAATGACAAATATAAAAATGTAGGAAAATCAAAAGCAAAGCGGCTGAGATCATTCTGGGAGCAAGAACCTAATTATGTTGTTGGAAAATTGCTATTGTCATTTTTGGAGTATTGGAAAACACAAAATCCAATTAATACTTTAATAGCAAAAGATAATTCAAAAGCATTATTTGAAGAGTGCATCAAAATATCCCAAAGACTTATGGGAGAGCGAGAGGATTTAAATGAAGTTGTTGATGTATCTGCTCATTTTGAAGAAATACAAGAACAGATTCTTGAACAAATAGAATCTGCAAGATTTCTGATTTGGATTGCTGTGGCTTGGTTTACTGACAAGACAATATTTAATAAATTGGTTGCTAAGAAAAATCAGGGAATCAATGTACAGCTAATTATTGTTGATGATAATATTAACAAAAGTTCTGAGATAGACTATGAGAATGAGTTTGAAACATACAGAATTCCCGAATTTGGCAAATACAAAAACATCATGCATAACAAATTTTGTGTTGTAGATTTAAGAACAGTAATCAGTGGGTCCTATAATTTTACCAACAAAGCACAATTCAATCACGAATCAATTACGGTTGTGAATAGTCATGAAAATGCAGAAAAATTTGCAGAAAAATTTATTAAATTGAAGCTAATAATTTTATCTTAGTGTTCTTATGTTTGTTAATTGAGGGAGTGCTCTCTCTTTTCCTATTAAGTATTGTATATTAAGTATTAGAGCCTATATCAAATCCCAACGCTTCTAAACTTCATGTAATTACCATAAGGATTTAACCGTGATTACAAATGCTAGTAGCCTTACCCTTAGCTCTCTCCGTCAAACCTTTGGCTTGAGACTCGACCCTAACGATCATTTTTTTGATGAATGGTTAGATAATGCACCCACTCTAACCGAATCGGAATTACAAGGACTAGATCGCCTCGCTCGAAACTATACCTATCTCAGTCAAGAAGAACCACCTCTCGAAGAAATTGTTAAGCTTGTCGTGGTATCACCATTACTAGATTTAGCAGGTTTCTATCAGTTTCCTTTTTTGGTCAAAGCAGAAGTAAGTACCAATATCGAAGTTACTGACAAAGCTAATGCTATGGCAGTTCAAGGCAGAATTGATATTTTGGTAATCCAAGATAGTTTTTGGATTTTAGTAATTGAATCAAAACCTGCAAAGCTAGACGTTACGGCAGGAATTCCCCAAGCACTTACTTATTTGTTGAGCGCTCCCAACTTACAATCAACCTGTTATGGAATGGTTACAAATGGAAGAGAAGTATTGTTTCTGAAATGTGATCCCCACCAGGATGTGCCTCAATATACGCGATCGGATACTTATCGGTTACTTGAAAATACAGGAGAACGTATCCAAGTTTTGCAGGGACTTAAACAAATTGGGGCTTATATTAGCGATTTGAGGAGTTAGGTGATCGCTAGTTTTGAGATCTTATTTGTAGTCCGAAATAAGGCTAAAGCCCTTACTACGATTTAAAGTGTAGTAAAGGCTTTAGTTCTATAACATAACCCTATTAATTACTAGACAGGATTAATTCTAGAGAGTCAACTTCGCTTTCACAATCACATCGTTGTAATCGCGATCACCACCACCATAGAGATCCTCAAATCCGAAAGTGTTTTCTCCCAAGAGGCGCACATGATCCACCTTATCGGAATTGGCTCCAAGATAAGCAAAGAAGACATGGGCTTGACCCGCCAATGCTTGATCCACCGTACCATTAGAGATGAGGAATGGTGCATAGATCGCGCCGCCCGTAAACTGTTTACCACCAATGGCAGCAGTACCTTGGTTGGCTACGGCTAAATCAATACCACTGACTCTGCCCTTCAGTGCTGCTACAGTATAGCCAGCATCACCAGGATTCAAATCAACCACATTGTCACCGTTGGTATCAATGCCACCAACTTCGCTCAATACTTTATAGAAGCCAACGAAGTTATTATAAGCAGCTTCCCGATTGACTGTGAAATCAGCTTTGACCGTACCAACAGCATTACGCAGATCAAGAACTTCGCCTTGGGAATTCCCTTGCAGACCAGTACCTAGGGCAAGATTTTCAGTAGATGATTCGATGGTTAGCGTCACATCGGTAAACTCAAGGGAGAATTTGTTACCACCCAAATCAGTTACTTTCTGCACATTAGAGAACTGTAAATCAGACGGAACACCATTCATCAAATCGTCCGTAGTACTACGATTTTTTTGCAGATAGAACCGGATATTTTGCGCCGGAGATAACTGCAACAGTCGCGTGAAGTTAGGTAAATAACCATTGGGCAAATTGTCAATACTTGAAAGAATGACTTGACCTCTAGCAATGGCAGACTTGTTATAGGCAGCGGATGTACTGGATACGCCATTAATTGCACCTGTGGCATCATCCACCGTAAACATCCCCAACTCACAAATTTGTCCGCTACCTTTGGTTAAAGTAACTTTCAACTTGGCAGGATTACTAGAGCTACTTGACCACTCAAACACATCATTGGCAGTACTGCGTTTAATCAATTTGCTGTCAACATTGTTTTTGCTGCTCTCATAGGATGCGGCAGTTGTGGGGTTATACATGGCTAAAAGCTGCCCCCCTTCAACCAGAGTTGGATCAGCATTAGTGTAGTGAGCTTGGTTGACCATCAAAGACCAGCCAGCCCCCAAAATGCTCTGCACATCAATAATGCCAGAACTTTCTTCATCCCTAGTGAAAGGTGCAGTGGGAGCAGTGACAACCCCACCAACCACATCCCCAAAACGAGCCGGATCATGTTTGGCTAACAATTTCAAGCTGTCGGTAGCAATGTCATATTGCCAAATCTTGCCGTTACGATCGGCGTTACCCACATCTTCCTGTAATAGGATGTGACCATAGTTATCAATGGTCATGTTATCGAGCATACTATGCCCCTCAGTGCCATCCAGGAGCAGGTCAATAGTCCCGCCCGCATCAGGGTTAGTAATATCGGTGAAGTTCAACCGCCAGAGACGACTGCGACCAATCTGAGTTCCAACTCCATCACCCACCTGATCTAAGCGATCCGTGGTGACAAAGAAATATTGATTAGGATTGAGAGGATTCCAAACTCCATCTTCAGGACGGGAGAAGACTGTCGAACCTGTAGCACTTAGGGTAAAAGCCGTAGCATTAGTGATATTCGTAGCACGGGTCGTAGTATCAACAATTTCAGTCGCGTTGCCTGCAATGGTGACAAACTTGATCGTGCCGTTGGTCAAACCAGCCTTATCAACCTCAGTACCTGTATTAGTTTTAGTGCCTACATATACCGCCAAGGATTGAGATAAAAGCCCTGTACCGCCATCGTTATTACCAATCACAATGGTTTTGTCTTGAGCATAGGGATTAGCGAGCAGATTTTCCCAACCGCCCACACCAGTCAAGCCCGAACCATTAGTGGATAGATTGAACTTGCCTAGGATGTAAGCATTGCCCTTATTAGCACCTGTGGCAACCGTCGCCACCGCGAAACCATTGGCTCCGCCCTCTTCTCCATTCATGAACAGGCGTTCCGTTGTACCTTTACCAGTTGCTGCATTATAGAAAGCAGAAACCACTGGCAAATCTGCGGAACAGAACCGATTGAAGTCAATCACGCTGGTGGTGGTAGCTGATCGTTGGTTTGCAGTATCCCAACCATATACGTTTTTAATTAGGTCGCCACCGCTTAGTACAGTTAGGTCAGACTTTTTGATCACCCAAGCAGAAACAAATGCTCCCTTGCCACCGTGGGTGCGGGTAATACTAGCGGTACTAGCTAGCTCATGGTTCATCAGAAGCGTAAAAGTACCATCACCATTGTCGAAAGCCCCTAAACCATCGGGAATTCCGGTCATTTTGTACCCATTGGGGGCAGCATCACCAACGGTCAAAATCGATTTGACTTGTACACCTGCCGCAACAGGCTGCATGTAGGGCGTGGTTGTGGTGCTAGGACCGTTGACTGTTGAACCTGATGCTGCTGTAGTGGGGTTGTACATGGCTAAAAGCTGCCCACCCTCTACTAAATCAGCAGGAATGCCCGTTGTGTAGTGCGCCTGAGCATCCAATAAAAACCAACCAGGTCCCAAGATGTCTTGGGCATCAATCACGCCAGAAGTTTCTTCATCAATGGTGAAAGGGGCAGTGGCAGGGGTCGTGACACCACCAACCACATCACCAAAACGTGCGGCATCAAATTTGACTAACTGCGTCAGACGATCTGTGGCGATGTCGTATTGCCAGATTTTACCGTTATGGGCTTGATTACCCACATCCTCCTGCAAAATGATATGACCGTAGCGGTCAATGGTCATGTTATCGACCATATTGACCTTAACCGCATTGCCACTAGCATCTTTATCGTTGATGCCATCGACTACCGCCTCAATCGTGCCACCCGCCTCAGGGTTGTTGGGATCATCAAAACGCAAACGCCAAACGCGACTGTTACCTACTTGGGTTCCCGTACCGTCAGAGACTTGGTCGTAACGGTCTGTGGTGTTGAAATAGAAATCTCTGGGATTTGAAGGGTCCCAAGCCCCATCTTCAGGACGTAGAAAGCTGGTCACACCGGTAGTGATACTGTTAGCTTCAAGAGTCGCACCTGTGGTGTTTTGCACCTGACCCAAGTCTGCCAAAGTGAATCTTGCTCCGGCTGCGGGTGTGGTAAAACGATCCTCAGCAGCAAGTCCGGCAACTTTAACCCCAAAAAGCTTGCCGTTGTTTAAGCCTGCCTTCTCAATTTCCGTACCGTTACTGGTTTTAGTACCAATGTAAAAGTACACTTGACCACCAGTACCGTCATCCATACCAGCGACAACGGTTTTGTTACTCATGGTGGGACTGGCTACGGCATTTTCCCAAGCGAACTTACCAAGGTAGGGTAACTCGTAGCTCGTGCCTGCATTTGCACCACTGACAATGTGGGCTAGGGCGCGTCCTTCAACACCGCCTTCCTCGCCATTCAAGAAAATGCGGACGGTTGTGCCTAAACCAGTCAGAGAGTTGTAAAAAGCACTGACTGGCGCTAGATCGGCGGAACAAAAGCGATTAAAAACGGCATTGGTACTTTTGACGAATTTACCAGTGGTTGTGTCCCACAAATACACGTTTTGCATCAAGTCTTTGCCACTGACGACAGATAGATCAGACTTGTTAATTACCCAACTGGAAACAAAAGCACCTTTCCCACCGTGGGCACGGGCTACACCTAAGGTACTGCTAATTTCATGATTCATTAACAAGGTGAAAGTACCATCACCATTGTCGAAAGCTCCTAAACCATCGGGAATCCCTGACATTTTGTAGCCATTGGGGGCAGCGTCACCAACGGTCAAAATCGATTTAACTTGTATATCTGGTGCAACAGGAACAATGTATGGGGATTGGGAACTGCTTGGACCTGTAATGGTAGCGCTAGCCATGAATGCTCCTTAAATAACAGAAAATAGAAAGTGCAAAGTAGATAACAAAATCGTTCGTGAATTGCTTGGAATAGAAATCTGTCAAAAAATAATAGAAATGATCTTTGGGAATGGGAATTAAGAAAATCTCTGTACTTAATTGAAAAGGATGAAGCAGATTTTGCGGTAATCAGGTTAGAATTGCTTTCTGTGGAACATTAGCCCTGAAGCATACAAATAAAACTTTGGGTAATCCTAAAATGGAAAGGATGAAGTAAGGCTAGACAGTGCTATGAGACGAACTCAGCATCCTGCCCTATTTACCACCACCAAACTTTGATAATCTGTTTTAGTCACAGGGTGGGAGAAGTTAACCTGACAGCAAAATGTAACTTGCAGAAAATTAACCGCAATTAATTAGTGGCTCTGAACACCATCTAAACCATCTAAATGACCATAGAGGAAACTCTTTTGAGTTTATAGAATGAAGCGATGACTTAAGGTTAAGGTATGGATAGCTTTTGGTTAAAGTCTGAGAAATGATGGCAAAATCAGGGACGGAAGACTCCCTATTGGTACTAATGTGATCTAAAACACATTGAAAGAATCTTATGAATGAATTCCATTTAGGTTTTGGCAACTTGTTGAAGGGATTCTGATCGCTTTGACTTGATGTAATGTTTAACTTGACCTAACAGCGGGAAATAACAAAAAAAGGAACTATCTATCAAGCAAAGTTACTCTAGTGCCATCACAATCCTTACAAAAATTTAAGCTCATCCTTGGCTAAAAGTACTACAGTCAAGACGGAGCGCGTTAAATGCATCTTATGATCAGCAATCTCAATTCAGAAACCGTCGCCGCTAACCCCAATGCTGGTGACCCATCGCAATCAGAAATTATGACCCTTCATGGGGCTGCCATTCCTTCGGTTAATGATGTTTTAGGACTGCAAAATCATCCGCTCCATGCCATTTTTCACCCTCAGTCAGTGGCGATTATTGGCGCAACGGAACGGGAGGGCAGTGTCGGACGCACCATTTTATGGAATTTAATTAGTCATCCGTTTGGGGGGACAGTTTACCCGATCAATCCTAAACGCCGTAATGTGCTAGGGATTCACGCCTACTCTACCATTGCCGATGTGCCCGAACCGGTAGACTTAGCGATTATTATTACCCCTGCTAAGACCGTGCCTGATCTAGTAAGGGAATGCGCTGCCGCTGGAGTTAAAGGGGCAATTGTGATCTCAGCAGGGTTCCGTGAAACTGGAGCCGAAGGTTTAGCCCTTGAAAAAGAAGTAGTTGCCGCAGCGGGGAAAATGCGGATCATTGGTCCAAACTGTTTGGGGTTAATGAATCCGCTGATCGGTTTAAATGCTACATTTGCCAGCAAAATCGCCTTGGGGGGGAACGTCGCTTTCATTAGTCAAAGTGGCGCATTTTGTACCGCGATTCTGGATTGGAGCTTGCAGGAAAATGTCGGTTTTAGTGCGTTTGTGTCCATTGGTTCGATGGCGGATGTGGACTGGGGCGATCTGATTGAATATTTCGGCGACGATCCCCACACCCAAAGCATTGCGATTTATATGGAATCCGTCGGTGATGCGCGGGCGTTTCTGTCAGCAGCACGGGAAGTAGCACTAGCTAAACCCATTGTGGTACTCAAAGCCGGACGCACCGATGCCGCAGCCAAGGCAGTGGCTTCCCATACGGGATCTCTAGCAGGCAGTGACGCAGCTTTGAATGCCGCATTTCGACGCTGTGGGATTTTGCGAGTCAGCAGCACGACGGACCTGTTTAACATGACGGAACTGTTAGCCAAACACCCCCGCCCCAGTGGTAACCGCTTAGCGATTATTACCAATGCTGGGGGACCTGGTACCATTGCCACCGATGCCCTTGTCGAAGGTGGCGGACAGTTGGCGGTCATTTCTCCAGAAACCAAAGAAAAACTCAACGCTTTCTTGCCCAAACATTGGAGTCATAGCAACCCCATTGATATTTTGGGGGATGCCGAGCCAGAGCGTTACGCCAAAACCCTTGAGGTAGTGCTGCAAGATGAAAATATTGATGGTTTTTTGGTCTTGCTCACTCCCCAAGCCATGACCGATCCCAGTCGTACTGCTGAACTGCTTACCCAATATGTCAGCAGCAGTACAAAACCGATTTTGGCTTGTTGGATGGGGGGCGCAGATGTGACCCCAGGGCGGCATAAACTGACTTCCGGTAATGTGCCTTCCTTCGCCTATCCTGACGCGGCGGCACAGGCATTTAACTATATGTGGCGGTATGCCTATAATTTGTGTGGCATTTACGAAACCCCATCTTTACCAGCGGATGATCATGAGTCTGCCCCCGACCGCACTAAAGCCAGTGAGATCATTAACCATGCTGCGGCGGGCGATCGCCTGTTGTTGTCAGAATATGAAGCCAAGGCATTACTCAGTAGCTATGGCATTCCCACTGTGCCGACGGAAATTGCCACCAGTGCCGCCGCTGCCGTGGATTTGGCAGAAACTATGGGGTATCCGGTGGTCTTGAAATTACATTCCCATATCGTCACCCATAAAACCGATGTGGGGGGCGTGAAACTCAATTTACGGGATGCCAACGCCGTCACCGCTGCCTATGATGCCATTGCCGCCGGAGTCGCGGATGTGGATGGGGCATTTCTGGGGGTAACCGTGCAACCAATGGCAAATCTTTCCGGTTATGAAGCCATTGTGGGCTGTAGCCAAGATGAGCAGTTTGGTCCCGTGATGTTGTTTGGTAGTGGTGGGCAATTAGTGGAAGTATTTCGGGACAGTGCCCTTGCTTTGCCGCCATTAAATACCACCCTAGCGCGGCGCATGATGGAACAAACCCAGATTTACAAGGCTTTAAAGGGAGTCAGAGGCAGGAAACCGGTAGATATTGAAGCTTTGTCCCAGCTTTTAGTGAAATTCTCGCAATTGGTGGTAGAACAGCCGCAAATCAAAGAAATCGAAATTAATCCGCTCTTGTTGTCGGACCAACAGATTTTAGCCCTTGATGCCCGCGTGATCTTGCATCCCACCGCTGATCTGGTCACCCATCCCCGCCGCTTGGCAATTCGTCCCTATCCCATTAATTACATCGAAGACTGGACCCTAAAGAGTGGTAAAACCGTTAACCTCAGACCGATTCGCCCCGAAGATGAGCCGTTGATGGTGGCATTTCACCAAGGCTTATCCGCCGAAAGCGTTTATTTGCGGTATGCCCATCAGGTAAAACTCCAGCAACGCATTGCCCATGAACGTTTGGCGCGGATCTGTTTCATTGACTATGATCGGGAAATGCTGATCGTTGCTGACCATAACGATCCCGCTGGCAATCATCAACTGTATGGGGTGGCGCGGCTGAGCAAACTGCACGGTTGCCAAGATGCTGAATTTGCCTTGATTATCGGGGATCAGTATCAATGCCAAGGTTTAGGCACGGCTTTAATGCACAAACTGATTGCTGTAGCCAAGGATGAACACATTGAGCGGATCATTGGCACAATTCTCCCTGGTAATGATGGCATGATTCATCTGTGCCGTAAGTTAGGCTTCACCCTACATCACGATGCCGAGGCGGGTATGATTGAGGCTACCCTTGATGGTTTAAGTCGGGCTTGATTGTGATCCCCCTCAGTCTCCCTTAAATCAAGGAGGAGAAATCAAGATTCTCTCCTATTCCCCCCTTTATGAAGGGGGGCTGGGGGGGATCACCGCTTTATTTGTGTCCCCATTCACTGTGCGCTATGTTCAGTCAACTTCAACAGAAACTAAATAACAAAAAAAAGGGCAAACAACAAAAAAGGCTAACCCAACGCCGCCGCCGTCTGTTGCGCTGGGGATCTTGGTTGTTGTCCCTCGCTTTGCTGGCTGCTCTATGTTTGGGCATTATTGGTGGTAGTGACTGGTTTGTGACCCGTGCCGCCACCGCCCAAGACAACCCCAATCCGAAAACTCCGAAGTTGTCTTTGCCAACTCCAGCGCCTACGCCATCTCCTAGTGTGGTGATCACCAGTCCTACCACACCTACGACAAGCCCAGCCCCAGCAACCCCAACACAGCCAGCGGCAAGTTCAACCGTCACCCTAGACAATGCTGGACTAAAGTTAACCCAGTTAGCGGAAGGGGTTTATGGTTTGATTGCATCTACGGATTTTCCGCCCAAGGGTAATCAAATCGCTATTTGTAATGGGGGCATTATCGTCGGCTCTGACGGAGTGTTGGTGATTGACCCCTTCCAAACCCCAGAACTAGGGGAATTAGTCTTAGCCACGGTGAAAAAGCTCACCGATAAGCCAATTCGCTATGTGGTGAATACCCATTATCACTTTGACCACACGGGCGGTAATGCGGCATTCAAGAAAGTCGGTGTGCCGATTGTGGGTCGGGGTTTGATTCGGGAATATATCGTCGGGCGGCGCGGCAATTTGAAAGATTTTCCGCAGATTACGCCTCCTGATGTGATCGTCAATAGCCAGACCGATCTGTGGTTAGGGGATCGGATGGTACGCCTGGAACGCATGGAAGGACATTCCGCCGGAACGGATCTAGTTGCCTATGTGCCTGATGCTAAGGTGCTTTTCACTGGGGACATGGTATTCAATCAACGCATTCCCTACACGGGCGACGGCGATCTGCGGGAATGGCAGGGTAGTTTATACCGGATGTTAGTTACCTATCCCGAAGCTAAAGTTGTACCTGGTCATGGGGATGTGGGCAATATGGAAATTACCCAAGCCCAACAGACTTATTTCAATGCTTTGGAACGTCTGGCGATTGAATGGAAACGCCAAGCCATCACCAAAGAAGCTGCCTTACAACGGGATGCCAAAGTGCCGGAAGCCTACAAAAACTATAAGTTTCAGGCTCTGTATGGTAATAACTTGAGTACTGCCTATGATCAGTACACCACGAGTATTACCATGCCGTTGATTCCGTAATCAAAACCCTAATTGCAGTTCTAATTGCCGCCCTACTTCCAACCAGAGAATTGCAATCCGTAAGCTACAAGTTGTATATGGGTCATCTATAAATTAGGTCATCTATAAATAATTTAGGCTGATCATCGCTAGTTTAGCCATAGGGGGATTTATGATTTGGTTAGTCCTAATTGGAGAAATCCCCCTATGCACAAATTAGCGATCTCTATCAGCCATTATTTACGGTCTGGGGTAACTGCCATAGTGAGAATCATGGCTAGGGTAATGGCTAAGAAACACCGAGATCAGCCTTGGTCAAAGGGTCTAACCGGATCTGGTATCAGGGCTGTGGGGTTAGGACTATTCACGTTAGGTTTAACTATTGCGGTTACTCTCATAGGACAAGTCAGTAATTCATCTAGTGCGGTGGCGGTTCCTGGTGCTGACGGTTCTAGCAAAATATCTCAGACCACACCCCAACCCATCGCCCCAATCTCTGCAATTCCCCAAGCGACTCTCAGACCCGCCAGCCCCCAACTAGGAGACACCCTATACGTGCTAGTTAATGGTAGTAATAGCGCTACCCCTAACGGTTCTGACCCAGTTGCGCCACAGATTGCCTTGGGGAAAAAAGTTTATCCAGCTTTTCCGCTGCAAACTAGCTCAAACAACATTAGAAATAGCGTCACAAATAACGCTACTACTAACACTTGGCGGGCATTAATTCCCACTACGCCCCTTGATCCGCCCGGAGCCAAACAATTAATCATCAATCATGGCAATGCCCCCAGTCAGACATTAAACTTTACCCTCCGAAATCGGGAATTTCCCACTCAAAGTTTATGGATCGACGAATCGGGCAATGCCTTAGAACCCACAGACACAGAATGGGAACAGGTTTCAGCTTTCAAAAAAATTGTTACCCCGAAAAAAATGTGGCAAGGTAAATTTCTCCGCCCCAATGAAGGAGAAGTTACCACCGGTTTTGGAGTGAGGCGATATTATAACGGGGTATTTGCAGAAGATTATTACCATCGTGGTGTAGACTATGGCGGTGGATACGGTTCGCCGGTGATTGCACCCGCTGGTGGTGTAGTGCGTTTAGTTGGTGATGTAAATCAGGGTTTTCGCTTACACGGTAATACTGTGGGCATTGATCATGGTCAGGGTGTATTAAGTATTTTTCTACATCTGAGTAAGATCACCGTCCAACCAGGTGACACTGTAATAGCAGGGCAAATGATTGGTGAGGTAGGCAGCACTGGTGCTTCCACAGGAGCACATTTGCATTGGGGTTTATATGTCCAAGGCGAATCTGTAGATCCCGCACCGTGGCGTTATGGTGACATTGATTAAGAGATTACTTAAATTGTGACCGCCGGTTTTCCCTTAATTCAATGGTTGATCAGTGAAAGATTTACGCTATGTTTGCTGTGACCATTACAGATTCGCTGTGGTGCGATAATTCCCTTTCAGCTACAAGTATATTTAGGGTATTTAAGGTCAGGTCTAAATAATTCTAGGGCTTATAATCCTAGGCTTTTCATGTTAACGTTAGTTGCCATGAAATATTGCTGATCAAGTGTTACTCAATGAAGTGTTGCCACAAAGTGTTGCAATCCATTGTTTCTATTTAATTTGTGCTGATTTCAGTGGGTGACATAATCTGGAATTACTGATCAGTCAGCAATCTTGGTTCATAGTTCTGATTACAATCTGACTACAAAATAACCCTCATGGTTTAAACATTAGAGGGCTACATTTCCGGTTATAGTCGCGGCCACAATCTCATTCAATAGTCAAAAATACCAAATTCAAACATAGTTAACATACTGTTTCCATG
Organism: Pseudanabaenaceae cyanobacterium; assembly: GCA_044358815.1. Classification (GTDB taxonomy): domain Bacteria; phylum Cyanobacteriota; class Cyanobacteriia; order Pseudanabaenales; family Pseudanabaenaceae; genus JBAXSK01. The sequence goes on from JBIKNH010000007.1 coordinate 22,224, forward strand.
ATTTTAATTGCCATTGGTACGGGTCGCTATCCCTTCCATGCGCTACTTGACTGGGTAACGCTGCTAATGGAATTAGGGTTTATTGAAGAAGAAATAGTTTTATATAGTACGGCAGATATTGCTGTGCCGAATTTCATGCGTCGTTACCGCGCCCTGAGTGAGGCGGAACTGAAGCGGTTAATCAGTAAAGCTCGTTTGGTAATTGGTAATTGTGATGAGACCACAACTTTTCTCTTGGAAGAATCTGGAAAACCTTTTGTCTTAGTGCCTCGGACCAATCGCTTGGGGGAATATGCCGATGAAGGACAAATGGAACTGGCGGACACTTTGGAAAAACAAGGTTTAGCCATTGCCCGTTCCCCCGCCGATTTACTGAAGTTTCTCAAATTGTCGCAATGGGTGGAGCGGTTTCATTTGTCCCCCGATGAGAGTAATTTGGCAGATTGGCTATCTTACATGGTGCAGAGTGAGAGCCTCTTGATGGTGTCTCCCTCCGGTGGTTACTTTACTTATCTGTATAATCTGCAATCTTTTTGGCAAAGCTATCCGCGCCGCTGTTGGGTAACTTTGGATGTGCCCCAGACCAATGGACCATTAAAGGATGAAACAGTGTATTGGGCTAGACCAACCACTGCGAGCCGTTTGGTGCATTTGTGGCAATATGTCAGCTTGATGTGGCATGTCTTGACGAAGGAAAAACCGGATGTGGTGATTTCCTCTGGTGGGGGCATTGCGGTGCCGTTTTTGTTGGCAGCAAAGTTAATCTATGGGGCAAAGGTAATTTTTGTTGAGTTACGCACCCGAATGCAGCGCCTCAGTTTTTATGGCAGATTGTTATATATCTTAGGCGCAATTGATTTACTGGTAGTACGCAGTGAAGCTTTATTAGAAGATTATCCTAAAGCAGAATATATTCCCACATTGAGTATTTCCGAAGGTGAAGCGCGGTGTGATTATAAATCTGTGGTGCAGCTTTTATGTTTTGATGATTTGGCGCTGTTAAGTACCCCAGAAAGGCTAGATTTTTCATCGGTGCGGCGGTTTCAGGAAGACTTTCACTTTGTTTGTAATGATGACGAGACATTTGCTCAGGTCATTGTTGATTTGAGTCGGACTATATTTATTGACAGTGCGGGAATCGGTTTATTAGTGAACTGTGCCAAGGAAGCGAAGTTACGGGGGACTCAGTTAGAATTATGGAGCGTCAGTGATGCAGTATTGTCTGTGCTGAATATGACTGCATTACGGGATGTGTTCTCAATCAACATCAAAACTCAGACAGCCCGTTCCCATCTCTGGCAAAATTTTGAAACAGAATCTCAGGTTAATCCAATTTTAGAAGCTCTGTACAAACTGCACAAACCTTTAAAGCGCAACTCTTTTCTAAAAATCTTTTACTATATCCTCAAATTCTTTTATCCTGCCATTGACATTAACCCTCACATTCGCCTCCATCCCTCAGTCCGCAATCCCTTAAAACGTTTAATTGATATTATTGGCGCTTTGGTGGGACTGACTATCTTATTATTAATTATTATGCCATTGTCAGTTCTAATTTTATTAGATAATCCAGGTCCGATCTTTTTCTGGCAAACCCGCTGTGGCTTGCTCTGTCATCCATTTCGGATTATCAAATTCCGTTCGATGGTGGTTAATGCTGAAGCTCTCAAAGCAAAAATTACGAACCAAGTGGCTGCCCAAACCACAAAAAATAAGGAATTACAGGGCACTAATAGCAGTCAAGATAAATTCTTTAAAAATGCCCGGGACCCACGAGTTACTAAAGTGGGGCACTTTTTACGCAAGACTAGTCTGGATGAATTCCCCCAATTCTTGAATGTATTGCTAGGAACCATGAGTTTAGTGGGAACCCGTCCACCGACATTTGAAGAACTCAACGCCTACGAACTAGAAGTGGAGTACCATAATGAAAGATTTACCGAATGGAATCGCCTGGATGTACGTCCAGGGATTACAGGAGTATGGCAGGTGAGTGGGCGTTCCAGTGTGAAATCTTTTGCAGAAGTCGTAAACTTTGATTTGGAATACCGCAAGAATTGGAGTGTCTGGTACGACCTCAAACTAATTGTGCGGACTGTGACTGTTTTGTTGGATTCTAAAAATAAAGCCTTCTAGTAAACCAATCTAGAAAAATTTTACGAGAGGCATGATTAGACAAGATGTCTGACCTACTGGCAAAAATTACAGAACCGTCCCATTGATCTATTGATTATTACGATTGGGAATCTCCGCTGGAACTACCGTAGGATTTGCTGTAGGGCTGCTATTAGGGGTAGTAGTGGGGTTTGGCGTTGTGGCATTAGTTGGAGTTGGGGAGTTCCCAGGATTGGGAGAATTAGGGGCGGCATTGCTGGGGGTATTGTTCGGCGTATTTTCAGAGTTCGCGGGGTTGGGAGTGGCTGGCGCAATCATCGGCGCATTGGCTCCTGTACCCATCGTACTGAAATATTCATAACTTGCCTTAGAGACTTGGCGCACCAGTTCGTTAGCTCGCTGGTCATTATTGGGACGCTTCACCAACGCTGCAATGGCATACCGCTTGCCGTTGGGCATTTCCACTAGACCACCATCTCCTACCGCCATACCAATGTCGCCGGTCTTATGCACAATTCTGGCTTCTGGACCAATGCCTTGGGGTAATAGGGTATTCGTGACGGGGCGGCGCATAATATCCATAAACCGATCTCGACTGCGGGGCTTGAGTAATTTACCCTGATCCACCGCTGCGAATAAAAACGCCAGATCGCGGGTACTAATTAAATTCGTTCCTTCGAGATCCGGTAAATAATTACTCACACTAGTACTAGTTAAGCCCCAAGCTTTAAATCTCTGGTTTACGGCTTGCGCTCCCCCTAAGCGTTTGAGGATCATATTAGTGGCGGTGTTGTCACTGATAATAATCATCTTCGAGGCGGTTTCTAGGGCAGAGATTTTTGTGCCCACTGGTAAATACTGAAGTTCCCCAGCTTCACCCACTAGGACATCTTTAGAAATTTCTAATTGTTCATCTAGGCGAATTTTACCTGCGTCTACATCCTGCAAAAATGCAATCAGCAAAGGGGTTTTAATTGTGCTAGCCGCAGGGACTGGTTTATCACCATTGATGCTGAAATAAGTACCGCTGTCTAGTTCTAGGGCTAGGGCATGGAGGGTGAGGTCTTTATCCTTCGCCGCAATTTGACGGATTTTAGCCTCCAGAGGTTCAGCAGAAGTCCGTAACACCACACCGCTCACATCTTGGCGATTCTCGTCTTTGGTAGTCAAGGTTTCTGCTGCGGGTGTTTTGGCTACATTTTGTTTGTTCTGACTGGTCCAAAACGTAATCAGAGTTCCCGCGATAACGCTTAAACCAATCCCTGCCACCAAAAGCCGTAATAAGTGCCAGAACATTTGCTGGGCACGGGTGGGGCGACGCCCACGGGTATTAGCATTAGCGGGGCGCACCCGTTCTGCCTTTGTAGTTAAAGGACGGACATTATTGGCACTGCCATTAGAGCCGTTACTGCCCGCGCCGGAAGAGTTACCAGAATTGTTACCGTCAACGGGGCGGAGGATACGTTCTCCTTCCCCTCGACCACTGGGGCGCGGTTTACCATTGCTGGTGTAATTATTTGCGGTGTAATTACTGTCATTAGGGGAACTAGAGCCATCGCCTAGCGCACCAGCACGGCGGCGGCTTTGTTGACGAGCGCGGCGGGCTTCACGCTTTTTCGTGGCATCTGAAGCGGAAAAGTTTCTCGGTTCCACAGTAAGTTACGACTCCTCGACAGGGGAAGATATTAATGGTACAGAAGCATTACCGATCAGGATCGGGCAAATGATCGTTTGGGGGAGCTTGAAAGAGATCTTGTGACGGATCTTGGCTGGGGGCACGGTTGAGATCATGGTCTAAACCAGGAAGATGCTGCCTTGCCCAATTCATTTGCCGCACCATACCGCGTAACAAGGCTACTTCGGCACTGGTGAGGTGAGCGCGTTCAAAAATATGGCGGATCTTCTCCATTTTGGCAAATGCCGTATGGGGCTGAAGATAACCAATGGTGAGCAGCAGTTCTTCTAGGCTTTGATAGTAGCCTAGCCGTTGCTGGTGGGGCGCAACATTGATTACAGTCTGACCGCTGGGGTGGGGAGCTGATGTCTCAGGGGTTATGGGTGCTGACTTTAGCAAATCTGGGGACGTTTGCCTAGTCAGGAAATCGATGTTTGATGGTAATTCTGGCAAAATCTGCCATTGATAGCAACAAATTCCGACAGATTGCGCCAAATTAAGGGACGGGTAAGTATCATCGGTGGGAATACGCATCACCTGTTGGCAATATTGCAGTTCTCTGTTGCTTAAGCCACGATCTTCAGTGCCAAAGACCAAGGCACTTTGCGGAAAACCTCGCATTTGCACCATTGCAGGAATTGGCTCAACTACGGCTAAATCCCCTTGGCTAACCCGTCCGGCAGTACCTACTACCCATTGACAATCCGCTAAAGCCGCAGGCAAATCCGCCACAATTTGGGCATTGGCAAGGACGTGATCCCCGTGCATTGCCATCCGTCGGGCTTCGAGGCTGTCACGGTCACACTGGGGACTGACTAGCCACAGATCGGTTAGACCAAAATTTTGCATTACCCTTGCCACTGCCCCTAGGTTCATTGCTCCAGTGGTTGCCACTAGAACAATGCGTAATTTGTGTGCGGGGCTGGGCATGGTGGGAACTAGGGACAAGGTGGCAGGGAAAATAGGGATTAATTAGGAAATTAGGAAATAAATAATTGAGATAGATCTCAGATAGACGGGCTTAGAGAAAAGTGTGCCGGGGATAATTACTCCAAGCGATCACCTGGACAGATTGTTCTCTCCATCTTGATGCACTGGGGATTAATTCTGGTAGCAACCAGATCCTGAAATTCCTTAATCCTAGAACCATTGAGATCTAGAACGGGAATATATACCACTTCAGGGTTCCCCGCATATTGTAATACGGTGCGCTCTGGTCTACCCAAGCCATAGGTCGCTTTAGCATATCGAGCCAGACGGCAGCTAATGAAGACTTTGCCCATGAAGATCTGTCCATCGTCTGCTTCATAGTTGAAATATGCTCCTTCATTGGAGTCTGCGTTACAAAATTGGTCGGCAGTAATTTCAATCATCTTGGCAATGTGAACATCATAGAGCCGCAAACTACCGCCATAGGCAGAAACTGCTGTATTCCGATCAGGGACTACAAAAGTAACCCAGCGGTGTCGGGTATCACCCCCTGAACGGGCAATATTGATTTTAGTGATACTTACAGCAGTTGAAGGTAGTCTGCTCTGAGCTATAGCTGGGGCTGAGGTGGTGGTGGTCATCACAGTACTGAGAATTGCACCAATACCACCACCGAGAATTAGCCCCGCAGTGAGCTTAGCGGCAATACTGAACCTAAGTAACGAATTCTGCATATTTGTCGTAAAAGCTTTAAGCAACTAGATCGATTGGGTAAAATCTGAGGATGTTTGGATGTCTGACTCTTGGGCACACTAGCCATTCTAGCCATTCACTAAATTTGTTCACATAAAGTACACATAAAGTATTTGTGTGAATTGTTGATTCAGGTTGTTGATTCAGAGGAAATATTAATGGATTCCCGTAAACGCACCAATTGGTTCACCCTCGCACCGGTGCAGCCCCTCAAGATTTTGTCTCCCAGTCGCTCCCATAGACAGGGCAAAATTAACCGACTCATCACCAAGGTCATGGAGTATTGCCGTCGGGGACTGAAATTTGGAGGTGCAGTGGTTAGCCTTGGGTTACTCATCGGGGGCTTAGGAATTTTATCGGGGGCGAATCCCGTTGCTGCGGCACCAGAACCAAAGTTTCAAGGAATTCCTTTGCAGTGCTATCTGGATGAAGTGAATCAGGCAGGGATTCCCGCTAATGTTAAGGTGGGCGGTTTGCTAGAAATTGCCAACAAATACAAGGAAGCACAAGCGCCTAAAACTGCCCTTGATTTATTAGGACAAAGCGCCACCGCTGCCAATACCATTGAAAATCCTTCGACACGGGCTTTTGCTTTGCAGGAAATTGCCCACAACTACAGCCGCAATGATGCTCCCACTGCTGCCGTGCCTTTGTTGGATCAAGCCGTTCCTTTAATTAATGAATTCAAAGATCCCATTGATCAGACATTCGCCAAAATCAAAGTGGCTTACGAATACCAACAAGCAGGACAAACTGCTGCTGGAACTAAATTACTCGAAAGTGCTTTAGCCGATGCCCAGCAGATTAGTGATCCCTATGCCCGTGCCAGAGCGCTGACGGCGGTGGCAAATGTATTTACGGAATTAGGGCAAGATTTTCAGTCTGAAGTGGCGCTCAAAACGGCAGCGACAAATCTAGAGGCGATCACCGATGCCCAAACCCAAGCCAGAGTTAGAGTGGAGATTGCTGGCAGCTATGCCCTAGCCAAAAATGATGCGCAGTCAGCCACAGCCCTCAAACAAGCTTTTGCTACCCTCGACAAAGACACTACCCTTGAGGCAGCGGCTAAAGCTGACTTCCAAGCAAAAGCCTTTGGTTTAGTTGCAGCAGAATACATTCAAGGCAAAAATCTGGATCAAGCTTTACGGGTGATCAATAACATTGCCGATAACTCCATCGAAAAGCCCCTTGGTTTAGTCAAACTAGCGGAAAAGTATCGCCCCACCGATGCCGCCAAGTCTAAATTGTTGTTGGAGGATACGGTCACTAAACTAACTCCTTTGCCGATGAATGTGGAAAAGGTTCTCGCCTATGGAGAAGTTGCCCGCCAATATCGTGAGTTAGGGGACAAACCCGCCGCACAATTGGCACTCCAAGCCGCGACACGATTCATTTCTGGCATTACCAACAATGAAGAGAAAATCTTTGTGATGACTAATATCGCCAATAACTATAGCGAACTTGGTCAGAAAAGCTCCGCAGAAACCCTGTTAGGTCAAGCGGCAAGCTTAGCTGCCAATGTGACCGACAGCACCACCAAATCCCGTGCCTTGGCGGATATTAGCGGTGTGTATTGGGCAACGGGCAACAAAGCCAAAGCTCAAAATACCTTGACTCAAGTAGAAAATCCCATTGAAAAAGATTCTCTAAACAAGTTGTTTATCTGTGCTGGGAGTTAGTGGTTTCTTCCAGTGAGAGACTGATGAAATCATAGATTTAGATGCTCAATAGGAGTGAATGGGAAGTTCCAAATGGAGATATTCCCACTCACTCCTATTATTTTTTGCTAAAAGCGTGTTTGAGAAGTTTCGATCCCCCTAAATTCCCCTTAGAAAGGAGGACTTTTTTTAGTCTTTTCCCCACTTTCTAAGGGGGGCTAGGGGGGATCAATCATTGTTTTTAGCGAATATGCAGACTTCCCAAACACCCTCTAAAACGTGTACCAATCAGGAATCACCCATCACTTAGCCGGAAAAGCCCGCAGAGTATGGCGATTCAGAGCAACTTTAACCGGAGTACCAATAGCTAAAGGAGCATTATTACTAGTACGGAGGGTTAGTTCCCTGCCTGAGGGCATCCGCAAGTTATAAAGCAGTTCCCGTCCCAAGAATGATCTACCGCGAATTACCACCGGAGACGCTGCCGCCGGATAGACCTGCAAATCCTCTTGTCGGATCATGAGTTCTAGATTTTCGCAAGGAGTCATGGTGCGGCTGCGTTTACCCAAAGCGAAACAGCCCACTTCCGTTTCTAAAACATCCCCATCCCAACGGGCAGGCAAGAAATTAGCTTGGGTAACGAATTCCGCCACAAACCGCGACTGGGGATGACTGTAAACCTCTTGGGGTGTACCGATCTGCTCGATTTTGCCCTGATGCATCACCACCACATAATCAGAAATCGCCAAAGCCTCTTCTTGGTCATGGGTGACGAAAATCGCAGACACCGCAGCTTTTTTGAGAATTACTTGCAACTCATGGCGCAACCGTAGCCGGATCTGCACATCTAAATTACTCAGGGGTTCATCGAGCAGGATCAACGCTGGTTTGGGGGCAAGGGCACGGGCTAAAGCGACCCGCTGTTGTTGCCCACCGGACAATTCATGGGGGTAACGTTTTTCCAGACCTTCTAAACCCACCAGATGCATTACCTCTTGGATTAAATGCTCTTGGGTCTTTTTGTCGTAGGGGATTTTGTCGTAACCAGTAGATGAATGGAGATAACCTGAGCTATTTGCAGGATTAGCCTGTTTTTTGCCGAGTAATTGGAGGAAATTAGGAGTTTTTTTACTGGTTTGCCCATAGCGATGGTGCAGCCCAAAGGCGATATTTTGCTTAATCGTCAAATGGGGGAATAGCGCATAATCTTGGAACACCATGCCCACATCGCGCTTTTCGGGGGGGAGCCATTGCCCTTGTCCCGCCACAGTGCGCCCATTGAGGGTAATTGTGCCACTGTCAGGGGTTTCAAACCCAGCAATCAGCCGTAATAGCGTGGTTTTACCACAACCAGAAGGACCCAATAAAGTCAGAATATCCCCGCGTTGCAAACTAAATTGGGCATGATCTACCGCTGGATTTGTGTCTGGACCAAAGGATTTAGTCAGATCATCAATGGTCAGGATTGCCGATGAGGTCATAGGTTCCGTGAGTCAATAACTAACGCTTGAAAAGAAAGTGAAATTAGAATGAAAACTGCGCAGCAGATAAGTTGGCTAATAAATTGGCTTAAGTTGAGAATATATCCTTAATTACAGGTATTTTACAACGGCTTTATAAATAATTATTCTCAATTATTGGGTAATTATTGGGTGATATTTGCCAGCAGGTTACCCAGGGCAGATTAGCCTAAGCCAAGGAGATGATGGTAAGTTTGAGGCGGTCTACCATTGTTTCTAGGCTTTAAGCGTTTTTGCATCATGGTTTCTCCCCTGCACCGTCCCCCCTCAGCCAAACCCGATCAACTTAAGTCAAATGCCCTATGGCGAGAGCGTTTGAGCCTTGGGCTACAGGTTGTGTTGCTACTAGCCCTAAGCGTGGTGATGTTGTTTCCCGTCCTGTGGTTAGTGAGTACAGCATTCAAATCAAGTACTGAGAATATTTTCCAATATCCGCCACAGCTTTTGCCGTCCCAGCCTACCCTCGAAAATTTCCAGAAAGTTTGGCAAAATGCTCGATTTGACCTGTACCTCTGGAATAGTTTTCTAGTGGCGACGATCACCGTCGGCTTGAATTTACTCTTCTGTGCTTTGGCGGCTTATCCTTTGGCGCGGTTTGAGTTTCGCGGTAAACAATGGCTGTTTTGGGGCATTGTCGGCACAACGATGATTCCGTTTCAAATTACGATGATCCCGCTTTATATTTTGGCGGTGCAATTACAACTCAAAAATACCTATGCAGGATTGATTTTTCCCTATGTGGTATCTGCTTTTGGGGTTTTTCTGTTGCGGCAAGCTTTTTTAGGCGTACCCAAGGAATTAGAAGAAGCCGCCCGTATCGATGGTTGTTCTAGTTTGGGAATTTGGTGGCACGTCATGCTACCTGCGGTGCGTCCTGCGTTGACCACCTTGGCGATATTTACGTTTGTGGGAATGTGGGGGGATTTTCTCTGGCCGTTAATTATTGTCGATCAACCAGAGTTATACACATTGCCTAGGGGGATCGCCAGTTTAGCCAGTGCCTTCGCCGAAGATTGGCGCTTAATTGCCGCTGGATCAGCAATTTCCATCGTGCCGGTTTTGGTGCTGTTCCTGTTTGTGCAACGGTATGTGATTCCTTCCGATGCAGGGGCGGGAGTCAAAGGTTAATCACGTCCAATAGGCAGTCTTATGGAATTTTCTGCGGAGCGCACCTAGAGTTACCGGCAAATCTACGCCCCAAGGTTTACGTCCCTAAAATTACGCTTTTTACACTTTGCCAAATGGCGAAAAGTTAGATACTCTGACAATTGAGCCAATGGTTAATTTTTGCTACAAATCTGATTTTGGTATAAGTTGGTTTTAGTCAAACCCTCCAGAAAATTAGAGGCTCACTGCCCAACTTAATTACCCTATCAACATTACCTATCAACACCTATCAACCTTTAGTGATCATTCTTTGTAATGCCATTGTCAGTTTAGCCCAACGCTCTTAATCACACTTATGGTATCTTCTCCCCTCACGATCCAGAATCAAGATCAATTCACTCACCCCATGCCCAACGCTCCCAAATCACCAAGCTCTAAGGGCATCTTCCGGTTAGTAGGCAACCTTGTGATGGTCAGCGGCAGCATCATTGGTTTGGGTATCGTGGCTTCGGGTTTAACTGGTTTTGGTGAACCATTGCAACCGGTATATGCTCAACAAACCAACCCCGATGCTGTTCTTGGCTCTCACAAAGACGCTAAATCAAAAGACATTCTCAGAAATAGCATCGCTAAAAGTACTACCGGTAAAAATATTAAAAATATTATTTTCGTGGCTCCGGCTGGCACAGTGAGCGATCGCCCCACCGGAAACAATCCTCAGCCAGTCGCCAACGAAGATCAGATTACCCTCGGCACAGCCCAACAGCCCTATACCTCCATTACGGCAGCATTACGGGCAGCTAATTCCGGCACGATCATCCAACTGCAACCTGGACGCTATGACGCAAACAGTGGCGAAAGTTTTCCCCTCAATATTCCCGCTGGCGTGACCCTACGGGGCAATACCGATGATCAAGGGCGGAGCGTGGTGATTATTGGGGGCGGTACGTTTAACAGTGCTGTTTTAGGACCGAGATCCGTCGCCGTAGTCATGGGCAACAATAGTCGCCTTGAAGGTGTGACCGTCGGCAATCAGTCCCCTAATGGTTTCGGAGTTTGGCTAGAGTCGGTGCAAAATGTGGTGATTCAGCAGTCATTCTTGCGCTACAACCAACAGGATGCCATTGTCCTCGTCGGTAATGCTAAAGCCATGATTACCCGCAATGCCTTTAGTGAAAATCTCCGTCATGGGATTTGGGCAATAGGAACTAGCCAAGGTGATATTTTCCAGAACGTGTTTGATGACACGGGAATAGGGCTAAATCTGAGCGAAAATGCCGAAATTCTCCTGACCAGCAACCGCATCAGCAATAACCTGGATGGGGTTATGATTAGCCAAAATGCCAGGGTGGTGATGCGTCGCAATCAGATTTTCAGCAACCAGCGCTATGGGGTGGCGGTATTGACCAAACAGGGACAAACCCCCGATCTAGGCACAAGTAACCACCTGGGACGGAATCGAATTCGCGGCAATAACGAATTTGACATTATCAGTTTAAATAAAGATCCGATCCCTGCTGCTGGCAATGAATTGAACCTGCCCAAGGTCCGCGCTAATCTCAATGTCAACGCCCCCACGACAATCCGCCGTTTAACCGGAAATACCGTCGCCACTGCTACCACTGGCGCACCCAAGAGCCGCATCTTAAATCCCGAAACAAACCCTGAAACAAATCCGGATAACAATCCTGAGACAAATTCCAGCCCTGAGTTTCGTCCGATTGATCGCCGCCATTTGCGCCCTCAAATCGCCCGTCTGTCCGAGCGCAAACCTCAACCAACTGGACCCATTGATCCTTTAACCGGTCGTCCGATTCAGTTTAAGGTGATTGTGCCCCTTGAGAATGGTATGACGGCAGAACAGTTGCGTCAAAACTTTCCTAATGCCTTCCGGACTATTTGGGACCGGCAAATCGTCATGCAAGTGGGAGCTTTTAGCGAAGGGGAAGATGCGGAAAAACTTACCGAAACCCTCAGCGCTTCTGGCATTAATGCTGACATTGTTCGCTATCGTTAGAATGCAAGATTTTTTAACGGCATACTAGTTAGCTGCATAATTTCCCGATTCATGACTTTTTTTGCTTTTGAAGCGGATTTTGTTGATGCCCTGCGCTGTATCCCCATGATGGTGCGCTACAACCTGGATCGTTGTGGCGTGAAGCTCAAATTACATCACTGGCATCAATTTTCTTTGACTGAACGTCAACATCTCACCCATCAACCCTGTCAAACCCCCGCTGAAATTCTGGCTTACCGTCAAATTCTGCGGGATTTGGTTTGGCAATATAACCAAGGTTATCCGGCGGATCTGCCCATTCCTGAGCCATTTCCCTGGGATTTGCCCACCATCCCTGAAGAGGTGCAGCACCAAGCCCAGAGCGTCAGTATTACTATTACCCCCCATCAATGGCAAGCCCTAACATCTCTACAGAAATTTGCCCTCCTGAAGCTGAGTCGGTCCAACCACGAAAATAATAATTTTTTACCCGCCTGTGGGGAGTTTGGGCTAATTTAAAGATCCTGTTACCCGAAATTTTAGCCCCATGATTCAGAGATAATTAACCAAAGTGTAAACCTAAAAACATCTGCCCCTACGCACAATGGCAGAATAGAATATCTGTAGAACTAAAACCTTGTCTACAGGCAGTCAGTGGGATCAGTGGCTAGATTAACTGGCTAACTTGGATTTGTTGGGTGGTTTGTTGGCTGATTTTTTGTTGGCTAATTTATTTGGTCAAAATATTTGGAAAAATTTATAATTTAGGTGCGGGTATGGCATTGGCTTTACCCGTTGTTGGCAGCGCCTAAGGCTTTTTTGGAAGCTGTGAGTCGCTATAATCATCGATTGCTCATCAACCGACTGATCCCATCGCCCAAATAGACTAATCAAATAAACTAAGCAAATTAGACCAAAATAAATTAGGTCCAGATTTAGCCCCCAACTTAGACCCCAATTCAGACCACAACTTAGACCCAAACTAGGCTAACCCAATCAGGTTTTCCCCAATTACGTTAATTACGTTTTTCCCAAAATTACGTTTCCCAAAAATTACATTTACAGTAGCAACGAGCAATAGGAATGGAAGCAAGTCGCGTTAATCCCACCGAAAATCTCAGTCAGTCAAACCCAATGCGCCCCCCTACTCGCATCCAAGGACCCAGTTGGTTAGTGGAAGAGCGGGATGCCTGTGGGGTGGGTTTTATTGCTGATCAAGCCGGGCGTGCTAGCCACGAAATTTTGAAAAATGCCCTTACCGCTTTAACCTGTGTGGAGCATCGCGGTGGTTGCAGTGCCGACCAAGACTCTGGTGATGGTGCTGGGGTGATGACGGCGATTCCTTGGGCTTTGTTGCAGGCGGAAACCCCTGATCTCGATCCGACCCATAGCGCGGTGGGGATGTTTTTCTTGCCCCAAGATCCCGCCCGTGCCGCAGAATGTCGGCGGATTACTGAGTCTGTGGCTCAAGAAGAAGGGGTAACTGTCTTACGTTGGCGCAATGTGCCTGTAAAACCAGAGATTTTGGGTCCCCAAGCACGGCAAAATCAACCGCAAATTGAGCAGGTAATTTTCAAGTTTGCTGACAGTGCTGATGCAGGGACGATTGAGCGGTTGCTGTACATTGTGCGGCGGCGGGTCAAGTTGGTGGTGGAACAGCGTTTCCCTGAATGGCATCGGGACTTTTATATTGTGTCGTTGTCGCACCTGACGATTGTGTATAAAGGCATGGTGCGCTCGGCAGTGTTGGACGGTTTTTATGAAGATTTGGCTAATCCAGCTTATGTAACTGCCTACGCGGTATATCACCGACGGTTTAGCACTAATACGATGCCGAAGTGGCCCCTCGCCCAACCGATGCGGTTCTTGGGACACAATGGCGAAATTAATACCCTATTGGGGAATGTCAACTGGTTCTCGGCACGGCAACAGGATTTATCCCATCCCAACTGGAGCCAGCGGATTAAGGATATTGTGCCCGTTCTCAAACCTAACGAAAGTGACTCGGCTAATTTAGATCACGTTTTCGAGTTGTTGGTGGAAACTGGTCACAGCCCCCTCGAAGCGATCATGATTCTGGTCCCTGAAGCCTACGAAAATCAGCCTGATTTGGCGGATCGGCAGTCGATTGTGGACTTTTACGAGTATTACGACGGCTTGCAGGAACCTTGGGATGGTCCGGCGTTGTTGGCGTTCAGTGATGGCAAGATTGTCGGCGCGGCTCTGGATCGGAATGGCTTGCGTCCGGCGCGTTATTGCATTACCAAAGACGGTTTAGTTATTGTGGCTTCTGAGGCGGGCACTGTACCTGTCAACGAAGCAGACATTATCGAAAAAGGCAAGCTCGGACCTGGGCAAACTATTGCCGTTGACTTAACCACCAATGAGATTCTCAAAAATTGGGACATTAAGGAGCGGGTGGCAAAACAGCACCCCTATGGTGATTGGGTCAAGCAATATCGCAAGAAGTTGGCAGCGGCTCCCTTTGCCGAAAATTTAGCCATTGCAGCGGATCATGTAGTTAGCTATCAAACCGCTTTCGGCTATAACCTCGAAGATGTGGAAATGGTCATCGAGGCGATGGCGCAAGATGGCAAGGAACCCGTTTTCTGTATGGGCGATGATATTCCTTTGGCTGCCCTGTCTGAGCGTCCCCATGTGCTCTATGACTATTTCAAACAGCGGTTTGCCCAGGTTACTAACCCGCCTATCGACCCCCTGCGGGAAGGTACGGTTATGTCTCTCAAGATGTTCTTAGGGGGACGGGGTAACCTGTTGGAGCCAACCCCAGAAGCGGCGGATCAGATTGAGATTAGTTCGCCTGTTCTCAATGAGGCAGAATTAGCCCACATTGCTGCGATGGGTTATGGGACGGCTACTTTAGCGATGTTATTCCCAGTGGCTGGGGGTAAGGAAGCTTTAAGTGCTGCCATTGCTAGTTTGACTGATGCGGCGGTCGCGGCAGTGCAAGATCATTCTGGTAATGGTGGCAGTAAGTTGTTAATCCTCAGTGATCGCGGTTTGAGTGCGGATCAGGCTTATATTCCGCCATTGTTGGCAGTGGGAGCCGTGCACCATCGCTTAATTAAAGAAGGTCTGCGGATGAAGGCTTCCATTATTGTGGAAACTGCCCAATGTTGGAGTACCCATCATTTTGCTTGTTTGGTGGGCTATGGTGCTAGTGCGATTTGTCCTTACATGGCATTAGAAACTGTGCGCCATTGGTGGCATAAACCCAAGATCCAAACCCAAATGGCTCAAGGCAAAATCAAAGCCACTTCCATTACAGCGGTGCAAAATAGCTATCGTAAAGCAGTGGAAGCGGGTCTGCTGAAAATCCTCTCGAAGATGGGCATCTCCCTGTTGTCTAGCTACAGTGGCGCACAAATTTTCGAGGCGATCGGCATTGGACAGGAAGTAATTGATTTGTGCTTCAAGGGAACGACTTCTCAAATTGGCGGCGTAGGTCTGACGGATATTGCTGCTGAGGTTTTGAGTTTCCATCACAATGCATTTCCTGAATTGCAGAGTCAGAAACTGGTCAATACTGGTTTTGTGCAATATCGCCCCAGTGGTGAATATCACATGAACAGTCCCGAAATGGCAAAAGCATTACACAAAGCCGTTAACGGTTATGCCCTCGCCACCGAAAACGGACAGATTGACAATCCTGACAACCGCACCCACATTGCCGCCAACTACAGTCATTACGAACTGTATAAAAAGCAATTACAGGAGCGTCCTCCCACCGCATTACGGGATTTATTGGAATTCCGGAGTGATCGGAGTCCTATCGCCATTGATGAAGTGGAACCACCTTCGGAAATCCTGAAGCGGTTCTGTACTGGGGCAATGTCTTTGGGGGCATTGAGTCGGGAAGCCCATGAAGTTCTCGCCATTGCCATGAATCGCCTCGGTGGTAAGTCCAACAGTGGCGAAGGTGGTGAAGATCCCATTCGCTATGGTGTCATTCATGATGTGGATGAGTCAGGGATTTCCGCTTCTTTCCCTCACTTGAAAGGTCTCCGTAATGGTGACACGGCGAACTCTGCCATTAAGCAAGTGGCTTCGGGACGTTTTGGGGTGACTCCTTCCTATTTAGTTAGTTCCAATCAGTTGGAAATCAAGGTAGCGCAAGGGGCTAAGCCCGGTGAAGGTGGTCAGTTACCTGGTCCGAAGGTCAGTGATTACATTGCGAAACTGCGTCACTCTAAGGCTGGTGTGCCTTTGATTTCACCACCGCCCCACCATGATATTTATTCCATCGAAGATTTGGCGCAGTTGATTTACGATTTGCACCAAATCAATCCCACTGCCAAGGTCTCGGTGAAATTAGTTTCCGAAATCGGTATTGGTACGATTGCCGCTGGGGTCGCCAAAGCCAATGCTGACATTATCCAAATCTCTGGACATGACGGCGGTACTGGAGCTTCGCCTTTGAGTTCCATTAAACACGCTGGTTCACCTTGGGAATTGGGTTTAGCGGAAGTACATACCGTCCTGATGGAAAATGATTTGCGGAATCGCGTCCTGTTGCGGGTCGATGGTGGCTTCAAAACTGGTTGGGATGTGATGATCGCCGCCCTCCTCGGTGGTGAAGAGTATGGCTTCGGTACAGCGGCAATGATTGCGGAAGGTTGCATCATGGCGCGGGTCTGTCATACGAACAAATGCCCTGTGGGGGTAACTTCCCAATTGGAGCAATTCCGGAAGCGGTTCCCTGGCACTCCTGACAATGTGGTGAACTTCCTTTATTTTGTTGCCGAAGAAGTCCGTCAGGTGTTGGCTCAGTTGGGTTATCGCCATTTGAAGGATGTGATCGGTCGTTCTGATTTGTTGGTCAAGCGGGCTGATCTCAAGCTGGCAAAAATGGATGCGGCACAGGTGAATGTGGCTTGTTTAACTGATTTGCCTGACACGCGCACCGATCGCTCTTGGTTAGAGCATTCGCCAACTTCCCACAGCAATGGTCCCGTCTTAGATGATGAAATTCTGGCAGATAGTGACGTACAAAATGCCATTGCGCAGCAGTTGGATTTCACCAAGACCGTGGATATCGTCAATACTGATCGCTCCACTGGGGCGCGGGTTGCTGGAGTCATCGCTAAGCATTACGGTAACGCTGGTTTAGCCAGTAATCTGAACATCGTGTTTCATGGTGCGGCGGGTCAGAGCTTTGGTGCATTTAATATCAATGGCTTGCACCTGCACTTGATTGGTGAAGCTAATGACTACGTGGGTAAGGGCATCAATGGTGGCAGTATCAGCATTCAGCCTAAGCCAGAGGTGAGCTTTGCCCCAGCAGATAACGCCATTTTGGGTAATACCTGTCTCTATGGGGCAACCGGTGGCTATCTGTTGGCGGATGGTCGTGCGGGTGAGCGTTTTGGGGTGCGGAACTCTGGCGCTAAGGCGGTGGTAACTGGCGCTGGGGATCACTGTTGCGAGTATATGACTGGCGGTGTGATTGTGGTACTGGGTAAAACTGGGCGCAATGTGGGCGCTGGGATGACTGGCGGTTTGGGGTATTTCCTTGATGAAGACGGCAAATTTAAGACCCGTTTGAGCCAAGAGACTCTCAAGGTGCAACCAGTGAGCAGTGTGGCGGGTGAAAAACAGTTGAAGGAATTGATCCAGATGTGTTTTGACCGCACCAGCAGCGCTAAGGCAAAGCTGATTCTGGACAATTGGAGTGAGTATCTGCCCAAGTTCTGGCAGTTAGTGCCTCCTTCTGAAGAAAAGAGTCCCGAAGCAACGGATGCTGTTGCTGTAGCTGCAACGGTTTAAGTGAGATCCCCCTCAATCCCCCTTAGTAAGGGGGAGGTAAGACAATTCCCCCCTTACTAAGGGGGGCTAGGGGGGATCAAAACCTCAATTGGTCAATGCAGTAATTCATTAATCAGTAGCCTAAAAAACAAAAGATCCCCGTCATTGTGTTGGCGAGGATCTTTTATTTTTCTCCCTAGTGGGCTAGGTGAGTAAGAGAAGACTTAACGACGTAAAATAATCATTTCTTCGCCAGTCACGGAAGTACGAGCCACAATTTGCTGACTAGCATCGGCGACAAATAACTTCTTGAACTTCAGTTGACTAGCACGGGTTTGCAGGTCTTCAATGAGTTGAGATTGCTTGTCAGTGGGCAGTTGATACCAAGCATCGGTTAAAGCTACTACCAACCGTCCACGCTGAAAATTGGTTTCTACGGAGCTAAACAAAGCCTCACCGTATTTTGCCAAAACTTCAGATACTTTAGTCTGAATTTCGGTAACTACGATTTTGTCAGGATCAACGGGCTTGTCACCTTTTTCAGGGGCTTGCAAATCAGTGACGGGAATCGGTTTGACTACTTCGCTAGGTGCTTTGACAATGGGCGGTGCTACTTTGACGGGCTTAGTCACGGGCTTGTAGGCAGTGACCGGAGCGGTTTGAGCTTCTGGCTTGGGAGCAAAAATTGGGGCGAAGGTATTCGTGATGGCGTGGGCAGGCTTCAGAATGAAAAATAATGATACTAGGGTGACTAGGGCAATAGTGCCAGCCCGCTTTTCAGCAAATCGATTGAAGTTGGCGGGGAAGGGGATCTTTTTCCAGATCACTACTACCGTTGACCAGAGGGAATTAAGGACGGTGAGGGCTTTTTTGCCCGTGTCGTTACCTTGGATTTTCTGCCAGTTGCTGGTGACGGTGGGGTTGGTTTTGGCAAAGGTGGAGACTTTTTCCCAAACCGTTGTGGCGATGGGATCGAGTGTTTCAGTAGTCCAGACTAGGGCGTTATAAATTCGAGGTAAGACTTCTTTTTGGGTGAATGCCCATGCTGCGCCCACTTCTTTTTGCACATTTTCTACTAGTTCGCTGTCGGCGGCGGGAAGTGCTCCAGCGGCGGGGTTAGCATTGGCTGGGGGTTGAACTTTTTCCAGTAAGGGGATTAAGGCATTAACGGTACTACTGGCGACGGGGCGCACGGCTTTGATCACGCTGTTGGCATCGCTGGCGGGAGGTTGGCTCAGGCTGGCTTGCCATTGTTGCAGGACGGGCAGGGTAGAGGCGGCGGTTTTATACCAAAGTAGTTGCAGTTGAGGGGATAACCTCGCCCAGAGCGCTTTAAGTTGCTCTAGGACTGAGGTAGAGTTAGGGTTGGTCACAAGTTTCTCCTGTTGGCTAGGGGTGATGATTAAGGTTAATTATTTGATTTTGAGCTAAGGTTGCTGTTTGGTTTGCTATTTAGTTTAGCTGTTGTTAATTTAGCTGTTGTTGACAAAATTTAGACAAAATTTAAGCGATTATAGTCGTTATTTACGTTCAATTGAGTAGGTTTGCTTAGTTTTTAGCTGTGGCGACTGGTAGTTCATTAACCTTAGCAAAGTTCTCAAAGTTATGAAAACCCTTAACTAAACCCTTGAGTCGTCTAGCGTTGATGCTTGGTCTATGAGAAGTATGGTACAGGTTCTCTTAATTTAGGCTGATTTAGTCTGGAAATGTCCTAAGAGTAATGGTAAGGGCGGTGTTTTGATCGAGATAAAAAAACGGGGTGAGGATCTGAGTAAATATTATTCCCAAATTTTTCAGTATTGAACTTATTTAGTTACTGATCGCCCCAGTTATGGGGTGCTATGTAACTTTGATGAGTTTTGGATTTATGACTTTAACTAATGCGAACGGGAAGTCCCGCACTCTATACCGTTTCCAGGATGAGTGACGGGATACTTCGACAAGCTCAGTAACAGAAAACGAGCCAGAAAATAAATTGAGTGGCAGCAAATCAATATTAATTCTATCTGCCACAATAATTTTATCAGTATTTAGCCCTCTTGATAAATGTATAAGGCGTACAAATACAGAGTCTATCCCACCAGTGAGGGTGGTGCTAAATAGGACAGGATGCTGAGTTCGTCCCGTAGCACTGTCTAGCCTTACTTTATCCTTTCCATTTTAGGACTACCTAGAAATGAAGCTTTGCGGATACTTCGACTCGGCTCAGTACGAGTTATCTCGTTAGGAACTACCGAGTCTGCCTGGGTCGGGGATGTAAGTCGCCCTGGTAAAACTTCGTTTTTGTTGGATGCTATCCCCTTTGAATCAGAAAGCCATCGCTGTAACGCCTAAGCGGTCAGCGTCTGGTAGTTCACTCTGCAAGTTGATCCTCCCGTAGACATCGTAGGGATCGCCGATCTGCCCTATCGTGCCAGTGCGTTCCGGTTTATCAAGATTGGGGTTAATACCACACCTGTATTCAGAAACAACCAAGTTGAGATGACGGTCAATGCAGCTAAGCGCTTGGTTGAGAACGTGTTTGAGAAGTTTTGGTCCCCCTAAATCCCCCTTAGAAAGCAGGGTGGTTTCATTCTCGGGAGGCTTCTATCTCGGTGGTGCTAAGTAGGGCAGGATGCTGAGTTCGTCCCGTAGCACTGTCTAGCCTTACTTCATCCGTTCCATTTTAGGACTACCTGTATCTCCAGACTACAGCCTGTCTCAGAAACGAAAAAACTAAAAAAATCTAAAATCAACCAAGATCTTACATTTTTTGCTTGTATTTCGTTCAGAGTAATGTGGCTAGAACATAGCCCCTTAGGACGTTTCCGAGAATGAAACCACCCTGCTAAATCCCCCTTAGAAAGGGGGACTTTTTTTTAGTCTTTTCCCACCTTTTTAAAGGGGGCTAGTTTAAAGGGGGCTAGGGGGGAGCAATCATTATTTTTAGCGAATATGCAGACCTCCCAAACACCCTCTGAACTATATAAACTCCTGAAGGCTAGAACACACAAAGATGGATTTACGGATCTAATGGCGCAAAT
>JBIKNH010000126.1:0-13099 GCA_044358815.1 Pseudanabaenaceae cyanobacterium
GGTATTTCCTGTCTTCAGAAAGTTTCCATCCTGTAGTTTTGTACTCCACAGAATGACCACGTTTCTTAAATTTAGGAAACCCTTTCTTGCCTGATACTTTCTTTTTACAGTTCTCAAAAAAGCTATTTATTGCTGACCATGCACTCTCTGCACTGGCTTGTCTGGCTTGCGAGTTTAGTTTTTTAGCAAACTCAAACTCTTTAGCTAAGACAGCGCAATACTTATTGAGATCATACTTATCGCTATCCTTGACATCCATCCATAGCCTCAAAGCCTTATTACGCACAAACAGAGCAGTACGAATCGCCTCATCTATGAGGTTGTACTGTTCTGTTTTGCCTTTTAACTTTGCTTCGAGGACTAACATGGATTTGTAAAATCTTATGCTGTATATTGTAGCATAGATTAAGTAAAGCCTTGCTGAAAGCACGGGGTTTTAAACCCATTTTTTTGATAAGTCCTTTGAATTGACTTAGTTAATTAACTTACTAAGTCAATTAGGTTTAGATTCCGTAAAGTTAAGTTAAATCACATCTTTCCGCTGGTGCTTGCTTCAGAGTTTGTTGCAACTCAAGCACCAGCTTTGAAGTTTTAGGATTTAGATTTTGGACTGGGTGAGCATTGGAACTATATTGACTATATGGGGCGATCTGCACCGATCCGCCCTTTGGCACAATTACTGCGCATATACCCCATATAAATTAAGTGAGTAACTAAGTGAGTGACTTACCCCTGTTATCATCATTGCCCCCAGTGCTAGATCAGCGCCTTAAACCCATAGGGCATCTCGGTTTACATCTCGGCTTAAATTTATTATTTTTCTTGTTTGCCTGTGGTCGATTGGTCAAATTTTCGGGACGCATCAGCGAATTTATGACCAAATATGCCAGCAAGCGCCGCATCGTTACCCTTGGTCTAACGTTGGCTTTGGTTTTGGGCTTTACTTTAGGTTTTAGTTTTGGTTTGCCCCCAGCCCCAGCCTTCGCTAAATTGCCTAGCAAAAGTGCGATCAAAGATGCACGGATTTTATTGCGTAACTCTTTGCCCATCGAAAATGAGTCCCTACGCTCTGCCCAAAAGCTCCTCGAAGAAATGCCCCGTCAAGCGAACCTCAAACGGTGGAAAAATCTCAGTAAAGATATTGACGTAGTGACCCAAACCCTCAACCAAGGCAAAAATCAGATTTTAGCTGAGACCCCTGCCAATCGGTTAGACTCCACCACAGAGGCATTTAATAGCCTGAGCAGTTCCCTGGTGCCGCTGCAAGAATCTATTGCTGCTAAAGATCGTAATAGCGTCAAACCTTTGTCCGAAAAAGCCCTAGATTACATTGGCGTAATTGAATCAAATCTAGTCAAAGCTTTTCCGTTCACTATTCCCGCGAAATATGCCGACTTGCCTCAGCTTAAAGGTCGTGCCCTCGTAGAAATTACCACCACCCAAGGCAGTTTTATTATTACGGTGGATGGCTATAGCGCCCCCCTCAATGGTGGTAAATTTGTCAGCCTGGTGAAGCAGGGCTTTTATGATAATTTGCCCTTCAGCCGCGCTGATGAGCATTATTATTTACAAACTGGCGATCCTGATGGCGTGGCTGATGGCGATGTTGATCCCGCTACGGGTAAAAACCGGACTGTGCCCCTTGAAGTGCGGATCCCTGGTCAAGCTGCACCGATCTATGGCAGTACCCTCGAAGAACTAGGCTATGATCGCGTGTTACCTGTGTTGCCTTTCTCTGCCTATGGCACTGTGGCAATGGCGCGGAGTAATGATGATCCTAACAGTGGCTCTTCGCAATTCTTCATTTACCTGTTTGAATCGGAACTAACCCCCGCTGGGTTGAACTTGCTAGATGGTAATTACAGTGTGTTTGGCTATGTTACCGAAGGACAGGATGTTTTGTACAAATTGCGTCTAGAGGATCAGGTGCTATCGGCTCGGTTGATCAGCGGTGGCGAAAATTTGGTGGAATAACCGGATTTCTATGGCACAAATCCCTTGGGATCAGCTTTTTGTTGCCGATTTATTGTCCATGACTTATTCACAATTGCCATAGGTCTATTTACTGCCAGTACATCTACTAGTACATCTAGAACAGGTTAGTTTTTAGCAACATTGAGCCACCAGATCCCCCTTAAGCCAAGGTTAATTCTTTGGCTTAGGTCGCCGTTTAGCTTTACAAAACTTATCCTTAGAATGAGCCTAAATTTAGGGTAAAGCAACGGGTTTGAGGGTGTGATTGACAAGGGAAACCCCTATACTGTTTAGGTATTAAGTCGAACTCTTTTACATACCATTCTTTAAAAATTAGAAAAGGTAGATACATGAGCCTATCAGCCTCTAGCGGCGCAGTGAATGCCCGCCCTCGTTTATATCAGACGGCTATTATTTCTACACTTTCGCAGGTCGAGCAACAGGACCGTTTCGCCAACCGCAGTGAACTCGAAGACCTCAGCACTTTCTTTAAGTCTGGTCTGAAGCGCATCGAAATCGCCGCAGTGTTGACCAAAAACGCTGATGCTATCGTCTCGAAAGCGGCTAACCGGATTTTTACCGGTGGCGCACCGATGGCTTTCTTAGAAAAGCCCGCTGTCACTGAAGCCGAAGAATTCGGTCGCGATGGTCGTCTTATCGATACCAAGCGCGGTATGGAATTGGGCTTAACCACCTACGCCGAAGCTTCTGGCAGTTTCATTGATGCGATCAAGACTTTCTTTAGCGCCACTGGGATCACTGGCGTTATTGAAACCCCACCGCCCAACTTCCGCCCCATCAACATTTCCCGCTACGGTGCTGACCGGATGAAGAAGTCCTTGCGGGACATGAGCTGGTTTTTGCGTTATACCACCTATGCCATTGTGGCGGGTGATCCTAACATTCTGGCGCAAAACACTCGCGGCTTACGGCAGATCATTGAAGCGGCTTGCTCCGTAGATGCCACCATCGTTGCTTTACAAACCATGAAGCAAGAGTCAGCGGTATTCTTTGGACAAGATACCGAAGCTGTCGAAATTATTAAGCAATATTTCGATGTGGCTTTAGCTGAGTTTAAGGGTGCGACTCCTTCGCCTAAGGTGCGTCAGCGTAATTCTACGGATTTACAAGGCTTAGCCCTGCCCCAGATTTACTACAACACGGCAGAGCGTCGGCAAAAGTTTGTCATGAAGCCTGGTCTGTCTAGCTTAGAAAAGAATGAGGTGGTCAGAGCCGCCTATCGTCAAATTTTCGAGCGTGACATTACCAAGGCTTACAGCCAATCGATTTCTGACTTGGAATCCAAGTTCAAGAATACCGAGATCTCCGCTAAGGAATTTGTGCGTCGGTTGGGTAAATCCCCGCTGTATCGCGATCAGTTTTTCTTGCCTTTCATTAATTCCCGCGCTCTGGAATTGGCATTCAAGCATTTCTTGGGTCGCGCTCCCGAAAGCCGCACTGAAGTCCAAAAGTATTTCGCCATCGTGTCTAAGGGTGGTTTGAATGCTTTGATTGATGCTTTGGTAGATTCCACCGAATACAGTGATTACTTCGGTGAAGAAACCATTCCTTATCAACGCGGTTTAGGACAAGAAGCTCAACCCGCCCGTAACTGGGGGGCACAGTTCGACTTGTTTAACTACGGTGCGCCTTTCCGTAAAGTACCGCAGTTTATCACGCTGTTTGCTTCCTACAATCAGCCCTTGCCCGATCAGCACGTTTACGGTTCTGGCAACGATCCGCTGGAAATTCAATTTGGCGCAATCTTCCCGAAAGAACGCAAGTTGCCCAGTGCTTCCCCTGCACCGTTTGGTAAGGATACCCGCCGGATCTTGATCCGTAATGGTGCTGGTATTGACAACCAATTGAGTAATCCTGGCGCTGTGGGTAATAATCCTGGTAGCTTAGGTCCTAAGGTGTTCAAGCTGGATCAGTTGCCTGCTGGGGTGAAAATCGCCAAGGGTGGACGTAAAACCAATGTTCAAGGCACTAGTGTCAAGTTCTCGGAATCTTCTACCCAAGCAGTGATCCGCGCCATCTATCTGCAAGTGGTGGGTTTTGTGCCCTATGCTGGTCAGCGCCAAACTGCGGCTGAAACGAAGCTAGAAAATGGCGAGATCACGGTGAAGGAATTTGTGCGGATTTTGGCTAAGTCCCCCACGTTCCGCGATCGTTACTGGACCAAGCTCTATGTCTGTAAGGCTGTGGAATATATCCACCGTCGTTTGTTGGGTCGCCCCACCTATGGTCGCGCCGAAATGAATGCCTACTATGACATTTGCTATAAGAAGGGCTTCTATGCTTTGGTCGATGCCATTCTCAACAGCAAGGAATATGAGGAAGCTTTTGGTGAAGATACCGTTCCCTATGAGCGCTATCTGACTCCGGCAGGTGTGTCGTTGCGTCAAAATCGCGTCGGTACGTTGACCGAAGAAAAGGGCACTACGATCAAGCCCGAAGTCACTCCAGCATTCGTCAAGTTGGGCGAAGTAACGGAAGTGCGCTCCGAAGTTTCGATCCGCGATCGGATCAACCAAGGTGTAGACAAGAAGCGCGTCCAAACCAAGATCTTCAAGCTTACCAGCACCGACCCCACCCAAGTCAACGAGTTGGCACGGGCTGGCTATCGTCAGGTGTTCGAGCGCGATATGGATGCTTACGTGGCAGGTACGCAGTTCAGCGCCTATGTGTCGAAACTGCAAAACCGCGAAATCACGGTGAAGGAATTCATCCTCGGTTTGGGTACTTCTGATTTGTATATCAAGGAGTTCTATAGTCCGTTCCCTAATACCAAGGTAATCGAATTGGGAACCAAGCATTTCTTGGGTCGTGCGCCGTTAGATCAAGCGGAAATCCGGAAGTATAACCAAATCTTGGCAACGAAAGGCGCTAAGGCAATGGTAACGGAAATGGTTAACAGCCGCGAATACCTGGAAGCTTTTGGCGAAGATGTAGTGCCTCACAATCGCTATGAAACCTTCCCTGCGGCGAACTATCCCAATACCCAAACGCTCTACAACCGTTTGACGAAGCAAGATAAGTCGTTGGTTGTGCCTAGTTTTGCGCCTACTAAGGTGAAGATCTAGAATCTAGGTTGCAGTGATGGATTTGAGTAATTGATTAACTTCACTTGAATCTTTCACTTAGAGGGTGTTTGGAAAGTCTGCATATTCGCTAAAAACAATGATTGATCCCCCCTAGCCCCCTTAAAAAGGGGGGAAAAGACTAAAAAAGTCCCCCTTTCTAAGGGGGATTTAGGGGGATCGAAACTTCTCAAACACGCTCTTAATCTTCAACTCAACTAAAATAAGTTTCTTTTGAGTCTCTCTTATACTGATAATGTAAGAGAGGCTTTTTTGTGGGTTGGTGTATTTGATTTATAGATCATTCAAATAAAAACTACAGCTTCGACTACGCTCAGCCGTCGGTGTAAGCTAGCTGAGCGTAGTCGAAGCCAACTCTACAAATCATTTTAAACAACTATATTTGGGATTTTGCGGGTGGCAAAAATGGATACGATTCTTTAGTAAAAAACATTAATAGAAAACTTGATACAAATAGTTTTATTAGGACTGGTTGGCTCTCTAGCGCTCTATTTTGCGATGATGCTAGGGGCGAATGATTTAGCTAATTCAATGGGAACTTCCGTTGGTTCAGGCGCAATATCATGGCGTAAAGCGATTTTTATTGCCGCAACTATGGAACTAGCGGGGGCAGTATTTTTTGGGCATCAAGTGGCTGATACCCTAACTAATGGTTTATTTACTCCCGTTGTTTTGCACCAACCAGTTGCGGAACTGCTGATTGGCATGGTGGCAGTGCTATTTACCTGTGGCGTGGGTTTGCAATGGGCGAATCGATTTGGTTTACCTGTGGCTTCCTCCCATGGGATTGTTGGTGCATTACTGGGATTTGCCTTAGTGGTGGCAGGCACAAACGGTATTAATTGGCAGAAAGTTAGTTTGATTGCTGGGGCGTGGGTGATTACGCCTTTGCTGGCGGGAGTCATGGCATGGCTGGGCATTAAGTTTATGTACCGCTGGATCAATCAGGAACGACTGACCGAGTGGCTACCCTGGCTGACGGGTTTGACGTTGGCGGTGGTGGGTAGCAGTTTGCTCCATGCCACAGGCGGCGGCGGTCAAAGGTGGTTAATTGGCGGATTGTGGTTTATTGCTAGCGTTTCAGCTACTGGCTACCTGATCCCCAAACGGGATATGACAGCTATTTTTAGTCAATTGCAGGTGATGAGTGCGGCGACAATGGCTTTTGCTCATGGTTCCAATGATGTGGGTAACGCCATTGCGCCAATGTTTATTGCCCTAAATGCTCTAAATCTTTTTCATCAAAGTAATCTAAATAATCCAAATAATTTAGTTCCATCTGGTTCCGTAGAAACTCCCACTTGGTTATTACTGGTCGGTGGAATTGGGATTGTCTTAGGACTAATTTTCTTTGGGCGGCGCGTTCTGAGTACTGTGGGGCAAGACATTACCCTGATTACACCACAAACTGGTTTTGTCGCTGAATTAGCTGCCAGTACGACGGTTTTAATTGGTTCAGGTTTGGGGATTCCCGCTTCTAGTACCCATGCTTTGGTGGGGGCTGTGGTGGGGATTGGCATTGCCCAACGGAATATTACCCAAGGTCATATCACGCAGAATAACAGTACACAAAATAACAGCACGCAAAATATTACTAATCCCAGTGATTTACTCTCAATAAATCAACCCCAATCCGATCCAGAAACCAGTAATCAGGCAATAATACCCAAGCCCCAAA
The DNA here is from genome assembly GCA_044358815.1 of Pseudanabaenaceae cyanobacterium. Taxonomy (GTDB): domain Bacteria; phylum Cyanobacteriota; class Cyanobacteriia; order Pseudanabaenales; family Pseudanabaenaceae; genus JBAXSK01. Next base: position 6,757 of record JBIKNH010000126.1, read on the forward strand.
CCCTTAACTGGCAACTCGTCAAACAAATTCTTAGCGCATGGTTGCTTACTATTCCCCTCGCTATGCTTACCAGTGCTCTGATTTATCGTTTACTAACTTTTATTGTTTACTAACTGTTCCCTATTCCCGATAAACTATTCTCTATTCATCATTTCCTATAACAATTTCCTAGATTCCGATGACTAGCCAGAACAAATCCTCCCGCCCTCGTTTATTCACTGACTTTGATGGTCCAATCATGGACGTATCAGAACGTTATTATCAAGTTTATTTACTATGCGTTGATCAAATTCGCCAGCCGGATCAGCCCGTGGAAATCTTGAGTAAGTCAGCCTTTTGGGAACTGAAACGAGCTAAAACTAAAGAGCAAGAAATCGCTAAGCTTACGGGTTTAAACGAAGGGAATCAGCCCCATTTGTTTTGGGAACTGCGACGGCAAACTGTCCACACCGCGCCATATTTTCACCATGACCGCCTCATTCCCACCGCTATTGCTGCCCTAGAAAAAGTCCAAGCCGCTGGGTGGGAACTAGGAGTGATGACGATGCGACGCACCAGAGAACTAATTCCCGTTTTAGAGAAGTATGATTTAGCGAGATTTTTTGCTCCAGAATATCGGTTTCATCTTGCCGATGACTTTCTGAAAACCGATGATGTAACGGATAAAACCAATTTGATGCGTCAAGCTCAGGAAGTTTTGCCGCCAACGGAAACACAATGGATGATTGGTGATACGGAAGCGGACTTACTCGCGGCGCAACGTCATGGTGTGCAGACTATTGGTGTTTTGAGTGGCATCAGAAACGAAGCACAATTACAACAGTTCCAACCCCAGTTTATTGTGCCAGATTTAATCTCAGCAGTGGCGCTAATTCTCGACAGCTAATCTAGCTAGTTGCTGCAAAATATCTCAGGTAATCGCCTTAGGGAACAGATTCAGAATCTCAGTTCAGAACGTCAATTAAACCAGTACCGATAAACCAGTACCGAACGGGTTAGATCTCAAGATTAAAGGGAGGTGAGAATCCTTAGAGAAGGAAATCCATTGCAGTTAAATCAGATAAACTAAATCAGATAAACTGAACTAGGATTCCCTTCTTCAGATTCTCAAATGTTACCGATGTTTCAAATGAGTTCAAGTGATGAATAACTACGGAGTTATTAGAGCAGTTATGCCAGGGTGATAGGTGACGCTGCAATATCTAAAGCTGCTGACCGAGAAAGTCCTGTTTGGCTAATTTCACCATCAATGCTTGTTGCCCCAAATATAACAGATGCAATTCTTCCAACAGTTGCCTAGCAGCGTCTAACTCAATCTCTTGAATCTGTTGGCAAAACATCATGTGAGTGAATTGCTTTTCTAAGGATAGGTCGCTCATGACTACACCTCACGGGGATCAATTTGTCAAGTTGACGTAACAATAATTTATTGATACTCCAATTACTGTATCGTGACAAACATTTTAATGAAATGTTCCCAATGGCTTATTTTTAATATTCTCTTAAGATTGATTGATTAGGATCGATTATGAATCTGTTTAGTTTTGCCAATAGGTTGATGCAACAGGGAAATGTTTAGGAACCCTATAAGCTATATAGGCATTGATTTTCAAGGGATCGAGAGTGATTAAGCTTCCGGTGTTGGTGGTTGATGTAAGCGATTGGGCGTAATCCCTGCGATGAGTTTCTCAATGATCAGATCCACTACCATCTCGGGAGTTTCGGAACCACTGAGCATCACACCAATATCTGCTTGGGCATAACTATTACGCCGCTGTTCGTAGAGTTGTGTCAAAGTGTCTAGGGGATCAGCGGTTTGCAATAGGGGACGCTTGGGATCATCAGCCATCAGCCGTGCGTGTAATATCGCTGGGGGCAAGTCGAGCCAAACCACTACACCATGACGCAAATTTGCCCAGTTGTTGGGACGGACCACAATGCCACCTCCCGTCGCCACCACCAGTCGCGTAAATGATGCCACTTGGGTCAATACCCCAGATTCTAATTCCCGAAAAGCTGCCTCTCCTTCTTGGGCAAAAATATCAGCGATGGTTTGTTGGGCGTACTGTTCAATCAGGGCATCGGTATCGAGGAACTTATAATTTAAGTGTTGGGCTAACAGTTTACCTATGGTGGTTTTGCCCACTCCCATCATGCCCACTAAAAAAACACTGGTACCTTGGAGAGCGGGGCGCGTTGTTGTCATGGTGGGATTAGAAAGGTGGTTTGCCATAGGTAATTGGGACTCGAGGTGCAAAGATGCCGTAAAAAGTTAATTGATTTGGTGGTTATGTCGGTGATTATTTTACGGCGAAATTGCAGAAAAAAGCAAAGGCTATAAACATTGATGAGTATTTCAAAATAAGACCCAAGAATCAAAGAGTCAACGGTATCAGCACAGAATTTATAGAGATATTAGCTAATCAATTCTTATTTTTTCTGCCCCAAATGGTAGTGAGAATTTTTGAGAACAATTACATTCTAGAATCAGCTACAGATGCTTTTCTCTGTGCCTGAGTATGACTCATAGATATGTTGATAAACTTCTTGACATTTTTGCTCGTAAATTTCTACTGTGTAACGTCTAGGAAGCTGATCCAGAATATCTTTGATCGTTATCTCAACTTCTGCCTTAGTTTGTTGACGTTTGCGCCAATCTAGGACTAACTTGTTTTGTTTGAGTGTTTCTAATAATTCTTTAGCCACATTTTTAACATCTTGCCTTTCTTGCTTAGTTAGCTCTAACTCAGGTTTAGTCAGCAAATCAAAGATAACTAACTCTTCATCGGTGAGATTTTCCGCTAACTTCCTTTTTTCTTCTATGGTCAGTTCCTCATGGAATTTGATTAACTCTCTAAAAAATATTTCTTGGTTGCGAGAGCCTGAGTTGTACTCATCAATCATTTTCTGGAACTTCTCTAGATAGTTCATCCGAGTTCGGTTAACTTGTACCATCTGTTGCAGGTTTTGACTGATATTGCTTTGGAGCTTGGCGATCGCTGTTTGTTGATAACCAGAGTTAAATTTTGCTTTTAGGGCTTCAACGTCAAGCTTAAAGTCAATCTTTGTAATGTCAATTATCGGATTTTGACCGTGAATAATAAACTCACCTGCCATAATTGAATTGTCTAGGAGTTCATTAACTTCTTCTAATACTTCAGAAATATCTGTCTCTGCGATTTCTTGACGGATTTTATCGGCTAATCTGTCTAGCAAAAATCTAGTGTTAGCAAATTCATTGGCGGCGGTATCTGGCAAAACTGATTTGTATAGACTATTGACATTGTTAACCAAAGCAAAGTAGTTACGCTGCGATGCTTCATCTGCTAGAGCGTTTACGGCTTCATCCCATAATTTCGTTCTGCTAAATGGGTCTTGAGTTGTGTCTAGCTGGATGAGGTCAATGTTTTTCGACTTACAAAATTCTAATGCTTCGCCTATTGCCATCCTAAGCTGCTCTACTAGGGCGGATTTTGCTTTAACTGGTGTGTCACCATCATCAATGCCACCACCAGCGCTCGAGCCATAGATAGATAGAGCATTTTGCAAGTCTCGAAACACTCCTATGTAATCGACGATTAAGCCGTTACCTTTGCCCTCATAGACTCGGTTGGCTCTAGCGATCGCCTGCATGAGTGAATGGTTACGCATGGGCTTATCAAGATAAATCGTGGAGCAGTTCGGCACATCAAAGCCCGTAATCCACATGGCACAGACAAAAACTATTCTTAATGGATTATTGGCATCTTTAAATTTCTCTTCTAGGGTGGGTGATTCATTAACTAATCTTTTGCGGTGAGGGGTGATGTCTAAGCCTTTTTTCTGGAATGCTTCTATTTCATTTTGAGATGGGGATATGACTACTGCCATATCGGTTTCTTCTATGTAGCGAATTTGTTTAGAGAGTTTTTTAATCTCAAACTCGCTGATATTCGGTTGATTTACTTGGGTTTTGAGGTTGTCTAGATAGATTTGCCAGTAATGTTTGACCTTGTTGTACATTTTTAGGGCGGTAAATCGGTCTATGGCAATAAACATGGCTTTACCTTGATAGCCTCTACCTAAGAAATGAGTTACTAGGTCAGCAGCAATCTTTTCGAGACGGTCATCTCTCACAATTAGCTGATATTCCCTCTTGCATTGACGCTCTAGTTTTTTCTCTGCCTCATCATCGAGGGTTGCTGTTTCGATAATTTGTGCCATATCGCCATTAAGGTCTTTGTTGGTTAACTGCAATTCTGGAATTCGATTTTCATAGAACAAAGGAACGGTTGCACCATCTTCTACGGACTGTTTGAAGTTATAGATACTGACATAATCACCAAATACTTCTCTGGTTTTTTCTTCACCAGAGATTAAGGGTGTACCTGTAAAGCCAATAAATGCCGCGTTTGGCATAGCATTACGCATATTTAGAGCGAAGGTGTCGTATTGGCTACGGTGTGCCTCGTCTGCCATAACAATGATGTTGGAACGGTCTGAGAGTTTAGGGTAAGTAGTTCCTTTTTCTACTCTAAATTTTTGAATGAGTGTAAAGATGTAGCGATGGTCTTCTTGTAGTAGTTGCTTGAGATGTTCGGCACTATCGGCTCTGACATCGGTTTCAGGCTCGGTAACTGCTCCTGAATAAGCAAAGTTTTTATAGATTTGCGAATCGAGATCTTCGCGATCAGTGATGATGATAAATGTCCAGTTTCCTAATAGTTTGCGTAGGATTTTCTGAGCAAAAAATACCATTGAGTAGCTCTTTCCTGAACCTTGGGTATGCCAAAAAATACCTAGCTTGCCTTGATTGTGACTGATTTGGCTTACGGCTTCGATCGCATTATTAACGCCTAGAAATTGATGGTTTTTAGCGATAATTTTTGAGGTTGTACCCCCTGAATTATTAAAAATGGCGAAGTTCTCGATATAGTCGAGTAGCTTATTTGGGTCACAAGTACCTCTAATCATGGTGTCTAGGGAGATAATTCCTTCTTCACCTTCGCTATTGATCTTTTTCCATTCGCTAAAGTGGGAATACTCGGCAGTGAGACTGCTTATTTTGCTTTTGCTGCCATTGGATAGAATAATTAAGGCGTTATACCAAAAAAGCTGTGGGATTGATGCTTTATAGTCTTTGAGGTTGTTGTAGTAGGCGTTTTCGAGTTTTTGATGGTGGGCTTTGAGTTCGATAAATACTAACGGAATGCCATTAACAAAACCGATTAAGTCAGCCCTTCTAGTGTAGGTTTCACCTGTAATCCAAAATTGAGAAGCTAGGAAGAAATCGTTATTTGATGGGTTATTCCAGTCAATAATTTTGACAGTTTCCCTATTTTCAGCGTTGTTTTCATCTCTAAAGCGAACTTTTACCCCAGATTTTAATAGTTGATAAATTTCTTGATTGGCATTAACTAAACTTAGGGAGTTACGGCTATTTGTGATTTCTTCGATGGCAAGTTGTAGGGCTTCATCAGGTAAGTTTGGATTGAGTCGCTGTAATGCTGGTAATAATTTAGAGACTAAGACCACTTCATCTTTGCTGTTTCTGCCGAGGGTGCTATTGGTTGCGTGGACAATTTCATGAAAGCAGTTGGCGGTAGTCCAGCCTAGTTGCTGAAATACGGCGATCGCTGCATTTTCTAGTGCTTCTTCGGAGTCGGGATGAGGGGCTTTAGGCATGACGGGTTAGGATTGTTGTAGATACTCAACAGGAGGGCATACAGTTATGGATACATTAGCTATTTATCGTCAAGTTGTCCAGAATTTACTCAAGACTTATTACAATCTAAATTCAGCTAGTAATCAAGAAAAAACTGTTGATGAGTATTTGATTTTTGATGTGGAACGCGATCAATATTTATGGCTTCGTTCTGGTTGGGAAGGTAAGAAACGGGTGCAACATATTATTCTTTATTTGCGTATCCAAAATGGAAAAATTTGGGTAGAGGAAGATAGTACTAACTTTTGTATTGTTGATGATTTGCTTAATGAGAATATCCCAAGTCAAGATATTGTTTTGGGTTTTCAGCCACCTAGTAAGCGTCCCTTGACTGAGTTTGCGATCGCTAATTAAATCAAAAATGAGATCCCCCTAAATCCCCCTTAAAAAGGGGGACTTGAAGATTTTCTCTTGTCCCCCCCTTTTTAAGGGGGGCTAGCAGGGTGGTTTCATTCTCGGAAACGTCCTAAGGGGCTATGTTCTAGCCACATTACTCTGAACGAAATACAAGCAAAAAATGTAAGATCTTGGTTGATTTTAGATTTTTTTAGTTTTTTTGTTTCTGAGACAGGCTGTAGTCTGGAGATACAGGTAGTCCTAAAATGGAACGGATGAAGTAAGGCTAGACAGTGCTACGGG
>JBIKNH010000285.1:0-3753 GCA_044358815.1 Pseudanabaenaceae cyanobacterium
GCCCTCTCTGCACTGGCTTGCCTGGCTTGCGAGTTTAGTTTTTTAGCAAAATCAAACTCTTTAGCAAGTAGAGCACAATACTTATTGAGGTCATACTTATCGCTATCCTTGACATCCATCCATAGCCTCAAAGCCTTATTACGGACAAACAAAGCAGTACGAATCGCCTCGTCAATGAGGTTGTACTGTTCTGTTTTGCCTTTTAGTTTTGCTTCGAGGACTAACATGGAATTGTAAAATCTTATACTGTATATTGTGGCATAGATTAAGTAAAGCCGTGCCGAAAGCACGGGGTTTTAAACCCATTTTTTTGATAAATCGGTATTGAATAAATATTCATGAGTATTCAATAGGTGTAAAGTAACTGGACACAAATCAAGCATTTTCTAGCACAGAACCCTGATAAATTCTCAGGCTGCCCACCACAGATGATCATTTCAGCGGTAAAAGTGTCTAACCTAGGCAAAGAAATAATAAGCATTATCTAGGTAGATTTGATTTGTTAAGTAAAATCAAGAAGTCAAGTGACATAGGGAGCCTTGGTCCATGGCCGCAAAAGTTCTGAGTAACCGCTATAAGCTGATCAAGGCTTTGGGAGCCGGTGGCTTTGGTCGGACTTTTATTGCCAGAGATATGCAGCGCCCCGGAGCGCCCCCCTGTGTGGTTAAACAACTTAAGCCCGCGAGCAATGATCCCAACTTTATTCGGGAAGCGCGGCGACTGTTTGAAACTGAGGCGGCAACCCTAGAGCGTCTTGGTAAACACGACCAAATTCCCCAGCTTTTGGCATATTTTGAGGAAGGGCAGCAATTTTTTCTAGTCCAGGAATTCATCGATGGTCAAGCCCTGGGGGATGAACTCAAAGCTGAAGTTGTGGATGCCGCCATTGAAGAGGGTAGCGGTTCCTTAACTGATTTAGAAGGTTTTGTAGCCCAGGCAGACCAACGGGATAAAACCATCAAAAAAGGTAAATGTTTGTCTGAGGGGGAAGTGATTACAATCCTGCGGGATGTTTTAGCGATTTTAGAATTTGTCCATGCCGAGGGGGTAATTCATCGAGACATTAAGCCAGATAATCTGATCCGCCGCAAAGCTGACGGCAAAATCGTTTTAATTGACTTCGGGGCAGTGCGAGCCATGCAAGAGGGGACGCAAATCCAGACCACCGAATCAGGAGAGTCTCGGTTTACGGTCACCATCGGGACTCCTGGGTATATGCCCAGTGAACAATGTGCAGGAAGACCTTATTTCACCAGTGATCTCTACGCTTTGGGGATGGTTTGCATTCGTGCTTTAACGGGGATCGAACCCACCGACTTACCCACGGATCCCGAAACTGGGGAAGTGGTCTGGAAACCTCATACCAAAGTCAGCAATGGTTTAGGTATGGTCTTAACCCGCATGGTCAAATACCACTACACCCAACGCTATCAGTCAGTGCGGGATGTGCTGCAAGGTCTCCAAGCTTTTGCTATTCCTGAGGGTAGCAGCAAACCAAGTGCTGAGAGTGTGGCAAATAATGCTAATGCTTTGACTAAACTAACTGATACCAGTCTTTCCGGCACGAAGATTTCCGGTGGTTTAAGTGGTGGGGGTAATAGTGGTTCCCAGCGTCGTCCATCCGCTCCCCCAACCCAAGCCAGTCTAGGGGTGATTTTGGGGGTGGTGTTCTTGTTTCTTTTAATCTCCATAGGTTTGGCGTTGCCATTTCTATCCCGTAAAACCACTACCGCAAATAGATCCCCTAGTCCTGAACCTAACCCTGGTCAGTCGTTTAATCCTAATTCCCCCCAGCCTCTACCTACCTCCGTTAGTGCTACCCCTGAAACCCCTGGCTCCACCACAAACCCTACTACTCCACCAGGGGATAATTCAGTTCAGCCCTTGACTTTGCAATTGGGGCAAGCCGCTAACCTGACTGGTAACCTCAAACCCAATGGGCTACAAACCTATACTTTTGAGGGCAAGGCACAGCAACAACTGAGGATCAGCCTCTCTAGTACCAACGGTTTACCTACGAGCTTTGCTCTGATTGATGGTACTGGGCAATCGGTGGGCAGTAGTGCTGGTGGTGCGGTGAATAATTTTGAGGGGATGTTGCCCAATAATGGGATGTATACCTTGATATTGCGCCCTGGACAGGTTAAGTCTGATGTACCTTACCAAATGACGGTTTTACTAGCAGAGACAGGCATCATCGGTAATGGTGGCGGTACTTCTGGCACTGCAACCCCTGGCGCTACACCCACCCCCACGCCTCAGATCGAAATCAAGGTTAATGTGAATAAACGTTAGCAAAAGGGTTAGTAAATACGTCGGTAAAAGTGTCAAGTGTCAGCGGATTTGGCAAGACTGTTTTGCCCTTCAGCACAAAGCTTGACTAGCTCAGGCTTACAAATAGCCCAAGATGGTCAAGCTGATGGGTTTGATAAAGTTGCTAAAAAAATTTAAGAAATTTAAGAAAGCAGAAATTATTAGAAACTATAGGTCTAAGATACAGACCACGGCAAAGTCTATAGTGAAGCCCACAATAATTTTATGGAAATAATTCTATAGGGGTTTATCGCGAAGGATAGAGACTTTCAGAATATTCCTGGGACTGACAAGGGGATTAGTTACCAACTTTCCTCTTCAGTTGTCGTTTTATCCCAAATCTCTAGATCCAGATCTTCAAGATAGATAATGCCGCTTTGGATTTGACTGGTTGTACCAGCTAGTTCAAGGGTAAACCAACCATCTTCGTCAGAGTCACTGAGTAAGGCAGCCAAAATATTTACAGTCAAGCCATGCACTGAGGCTAAACGGGAGATAATTGGCTCTTTTTGGCAGCGCTTAGGCACGCGCATGGCAATTCTGGTGGTGGTGCGACGACGTTCTTCTTGGGTTAAGGCACCATCGGAGAAAGTAGCGTCAGTTTCTGTGAGGGCTGTCGCTAACATATTTTGTCTTCCTGTTTGTAGTTAGTTTGACACTTAATAGCTTAACTAATATTTTTGGAAACTGGAAGTGACTTATATCACTAATTTCCATGTGAAAAATCATGGTAAATCTATGTCTTAGGGTATAAGCACCAATCCTAGAGATGATTTAAGAACTCTAAACCAAGGTCTAATTCGTGCAAATTAGTCCGAAGGGTTGGAAAAGACTGAGAAATAATCGCGAAAATCATCAAGAATAATGGTTGGGAAGTATTGCAAAATTACCGATAGGATTGCAGGATCAATCACGAATACTAATGAATACCTATGCTGCGATATATGAAGTTGTGGCTCAGATCCCCTATGGACAGGTGGCAACCTATGGGCAGATTGCGGAGTTAGCAGGTTTAGCAGGAAAAGCAAGATTGGTAGGCTATGCTCTCTACCAAGTTGATCCCCAACAGGATAATATTCCTTGGCATCGGGTCATTAATGCTAAGGGTATGGTCTCGGAATCTCCATTGCGACGGGGTACGGATCACTGGCAGCAGGCTTTATTAGTGAAGGAAGGGATTGTTTTTGATGCCCAGGGCAAAGTTAACCTCAGGCAATACCGCTGGCAACCCAAACCAATATCGCCGATAGGCAATTAGTCACCGAAAAAACAGCCCCCAAGGAAAAATCCTTATAAGAGGGGGCTGCTTGGTAAAGTGATAGTAAAGCAAGGTGAAAAAACGAGTATGGAGGGACTCGAACCCCCGACCCTCAGAACCGGAATCTGATGCTCTATCCAACTGAGCTACATACCCAAGCTTTATAGTCTGAACTTGACGAT
>JBIKNH010000127.1:0-12859 GCA_044358815.1 Pseudanabaenaceae cyanobacterium
GCGGATTTTGCCCCATCATCATGATATGGATGGGTTTTTCTTGGTACGTTTGGGAAAGAAGTAATGTGGCGCAGTTAGTTAGGCATTAATGAGAGAGTTAGACTCACTATGGGACCAAATAAGAACCTTTCTTAAAAGACTCTCTTCTAGAATAGATCAGAGCTTCAATTAGTACATAGAACAGTCTTTAATTCTTTAAACTCTATTTCTCAAACTTTCCCAAAACTTATTCACATGTTTTTCAAGGAGGATTTCAAGGGAGGGGTAAGTTTTTGCTAAATCCTGATGTTTCTCACTGATTCACTGGTAAGAGATTCTGAATCATACCCATCAGTCGTTCAAATTCAATAGGCTTAAAGTCATAATTATCACAACCGGCTGCCAGTGCCCGATCTCGATCCCCAAGCATGGCATGGGCAGAGCAACCAATAATAGGAATATGACATAGTTTGGGATTTGACTTAATTATTTTAGTAGCGAGCCAGCCATCAATCTCTGGCAAACTCATATCCATGATTATCAGATCTGGCATTTCTAAAGCAGCTAGTTCAATCCCCATTTTGCCGTTAGTGGCACTGATGATGTTAAAGCCCTTACGCTCAAGTCGGCGACGGAGCATATCTAAATTCAACTCATTATCTTCGACTAGAAGAATCTTTGCCATGAATATAAAACACGGAACAACTTAGAGATATTTATAGAGAGATTGCCCAACTAAAACACTATGGTTTTCGAGTCTTTAGTTTTAAGCGGTTTGAATGGAATTACAGTTGAGGAGTTAGGATCTAAAATTAGAATTTTAAAAAATTACAATTCAAACAAAAAACTCAAATAAAATACAGGAAGCTACCTTGGGGTCTAGACGCACCAAAGCTTAAATGCATCGTGAATATATCGTAAATATATCGACTTTCAATTAGCACTGATCATAGAGCGTTCTCTTCAACTAATGAGTTACCCATAATACATTATCTCCCTAGATATTTAGTTTTTGTGTAAATTTTCTACATATTTTTTAGTTCCTTTATAGTTTTAATATTGCTTGTTTGGCAAGATCATAGATAAGTGTATTGAGAATTTTAGTAAGGTTTTAATCTATTGAAGCTAAGGCTGGTTTGATCACCTAAAGTCACAAGTGAACCAAAGTGAATCCAAGTGACTTTAGGTGATTAGGGAGCTTAATTGCCAAATAGTTATAGTTCTTTGATGCTGACGTAAACTTAGGCTAGATTGGCTGCTAGGCTTAATTACGAGGTTTAATTCATTAATAAGTAAGGTCTTATCGAAAGAAGTTGATAACTAATGACTGAGTATGATTTAGGAAGTGTTTCTTTAGCTTGTTTTGGAAGCTTTTTAAGATTTTTGATTTGACCAGATATTAAGTCTTACTCTCGATCGAGTATAACCCCTGATTCAGAGTAGCAGCAAATAGTCAATCGTTAAATCAACAAAATTCGTTCACTCTGATTTATCGAATCCAAATGGATTTTCGACGAAAAAGGGGATAGAAATCCTAGTGAAAATCTATCCCCCTCTTAAATTCTCAAATCAAATTTGACTTAACGATTCTTATTGATGTCTCGCGCCATATTGCGGAACATATCCATACTTGAATCCACCCGTACATTATTCCGATTTGGTTCAAACTTGCTTTCTACCTTGGGGCTGATGCTAGGAGAATCAGCAGTCTCTTCTACATCTCTAACTTCTCTATCTGTTGCAGAAACAATTTCTACAAATTCCGCACCCTTAACACCATTTAAAGTCGGAAAAGTGTGCTTGACGGACTTAGGAGTACGCATATACTCAATATCACCGAAGGTTTTAGCGCTATCGGCATCGAGAAAGTAAGCATTACCTTCAGTTTCATTTCCCTCAGTGGTGGGCTTATCTTTCTTGCTAAACAAACCGCGAATAAATCCTGTCATAGTAAACCAAATTTCCTGAAATAGAATAGACAAACTTAAAGTAATCTCAAACACTTGATCGCAAAAACTGTGCTGGAACCAATGGGGGACTGTCCAAATTAGATTAGTCCAGTTCAGATTAGTCTAGTTCCAGTAGTGACCTGAAGATCTTAGGATCTTGAAAAAGTCACTTTGCACTAGTTTTTGTTACCTTGCATTACATCTTAGCAATAAAAATTAATAAACAAAGATAATTTAGGCAAAACTCCCCCTAATTTGTGTAACGTTCAATACCTGAGGGAAGTAACTTCCTCGCTGCCAACAGTCGTAATCCTTAACGCCCAGGCAGCCATTACAATTAGGTTAATAATTTCAGGTTAATAATCAGATAAATAATTTGCTTGACCCTGAATTATTGATCCCACCTTTATCTTAGTCAGACCACCATTATGGATCTTGTTGCCAGTGTTTTAACCGTTCTGCTGGGAGTTGGCGGTACTGCCGGAATCGTCATTGACAAGACGGTGACAGATTTGGTGCGGGGTAATCTCGCCAAAGCTGAACAGCTTGAGGTGCGGGTTGATAATGTCCCTAACTATCAGGTGCTTCAGGGCAAGGTGGATCGGGTTCGTCTAGCGGGGCGTGGTCTATATCCGGTGCCATTTCTGCGGATTGATGCGGTGGATCTTGAATCCGATCCCATTGATGTGGATGCCGATGCCCTGCGCAATAACGGTAAATTAATTCTGCGCCGTCCCCTACAGGCTGCCATTCGGGTGCGCCTGCGGGCTGATGATATTACCGCCGCTCTCCGTGCCCCCGAAGTCGCAAAATCTTTCAAGGGCATTAAAATTGACTTCTCCGGACAGAATGCCGATGATGCAGAAACCTTTGACATTGTTAACCCCGAAGTCCAATTTTTGCGAGGTAATCGGGTGCGGTTAACTGCCGTCCTCAAAGCCTATCCCAGCCTCAAGCAGCCCAACCCCCAACCCGTTGATGTGCGGGCAGAAGCGGATCTCCAGGTTAAAGGCGGCACACAGCTAGAGATTGCTAATCCGAAAGTTTCCTTAGATGGCGCGGAGTTTCCTGAACAGATTACTAGCTCTTTTACCAGAGGTTTAAATCAACTTCTTGATCTCAAACAATTAAATGATGTGGGGATTCAAGCGCGGGTTTTGCAACTAGAACTAGGGGAAAACTATCTGCAAGTTGTGGGTTTTGCGCGGATGGAGGATGCCAATCGCTTTACTGCTGGCGGTAATCGCTAGATAAATCCCCTAGAAAACTTACTAGAAAACTTAAAAGATCAGGTAAATTCATCATTCATCCTTGAGGCAATAGGATAGACTATTTACTATCGTTGAAAGACGAAGCATTGAAATTTTTAGGGATATTTATGAAAGTATCGGTTTTCCATACCCCTGAGCTAGTACCCATGGGAAGCTTACCCAATTGCGCCATTGCGGTGGACGTGTTGCGGGCTACCACTACTATCGCCACAGCGCTATCCTCAGGAGCAGAAGCCATTCAAGTTTTTGCCGACCTTGACGAGTTACTCCAAACCAGCAACCTCCACCCTGAACATTTACGGCTACGGGCGGCTGAGCGTGGGGGCGGCAAAGTTGAAGGGTTTGAATTGGGTAATTCTCCGTTTGATTACACAACGGATTTAGTCGGTGGCAAACGGATTTTTATGAGTACAACGAACGGCACGCGCTCTTTACAAAAGGTGCAACACGCCGACGTGGTCTTAGCCTGCGCCATGATTAACCTAACCACCGTAGTTAAATATTTACAAGAAACCAAGCCTGAAACGGTGTGGATTGTTGGTTCTGGTTGGGAAGGTAGTTATGCTTTGGAAGATACTGCCTGTGCTGGCGGCATTATTGCAGGCATTGAGTCAGAATGTGATTTAGGCAATGATGAAGCCGTAGCCGCTTTGACGTTGTTCAAAACATGGCAAGATAACTTAGAGGAATTGTTTTACCAAGCGAGTCACGGTCGTCGCCTGTTACGCCTGAATTGTGTGGAAGATATTGCCTACTGTGCCAAAATCGGGATTGTTGATGTGTTGCCGAAACAGTCCAGCCCTGGTGTTTTAGTCGCTGCATAGGTCTGAACCAGTCCAAAAACCAGCGATCTTTTACGCTCTTTTGGGATGTCCTTCTAACTCCAATTTCTGGCTCCAATTTCTAACTCTATTTATGGAACTGTGATGTCTTGTAGTTCCCATCCCATAGCGCCACCTAAAAAAATTACTGCGACTAATGAGGGACATTAATCACAGTATTTAGAGTGTATCTATTACAAGTATTTACGAGACGATAATCAATCTGAAAATCGGGATAATGAGAGACTCTCGATTCTGTAATTCTAGAATTTAGTGTTGTGGAACTTAATTCTTCAGAACTTGATTATCTAAAATTTGACCATCTAGAATTTAATTTTCGTGCTGGGCTTATCAGGCACGGTGGTATATTCCGCAGCAATACGCCGGAACTCATCACCATCAAGGGTTTCCACTTCTAATAAAGTATCCACCAAGCGATGACATAGATCCTGATGCTTGAAAATGATGCTCTTAGCAGTTTCGTAGCATTCCTTCGCAATTTGGCGCACCTGTTGATCAATGCGATCTCCCATCTTGACGGAATATTCGGAACGAGGCATCAAATCCCGTCCTAAAAAGACTTCATTACTGGCACTCTCTAGGGCAAGGGGTCCCAAAGGTGACATCCCTAAACGAGTCACCATCAACCGCGCTAACTGTGCCACATTCTCAATATCAGAAGCGGCTCCCTTCGTTACTTCCGCCTTGCCAAAAAATACCTCTTCAGCGGCTCTGCCTCCCAAAGCCACCGTAATCATTGCCAAAATATTGGAACGAGTTTCTAAACCCACCTCATCGGGGGGCACACGACGGGAAAAACCACCCACGCCACCGGAGCGGGGAATAATCGTCACTTTATCCAAAGGATCAGCGTGATCCAACAAAGTTTGTAACAAAGCATGACCCACCTCATGGTAAGCAATCAAGCGTTTTTTGCTGCCGTCAAGCATGGGCTGCATACTCAAACCAATGGTAATTCGGTCAATGGCATCAGCGATCTCTGATTCACCAATAGCGTTTTTATGGCGACGGGCAGTTAGAATTGCCGCTTCATTGAGCAAATTAGACAAATCCGCTCCAGCAAATCCAGGGGTGCGCCGCGCCACCGACTCTAAGGACACATCTTCCCCTAGTTTCTTATTACGGGCATGGACTTTGAGAATCTCCAACCGCCCTTTGATGTCGGGATAGTCTACGGTGATTTGGCGGTCAAACCGTCCGGGACGTAGCAGCGCCGTATCCAGCACATCGGGGCGGTTGGTGGCAGCAATGATAATTACTCCCGTATTCCCTTGGAAACCGTCCATTTCGGTCAGTAACTGATTGAGGGTTTGTTCCCGTTCATCATTACCGCCGCCGATGCCTGTGCCCCGTTGCCGCCCCACTGCGTCAATTTCATCAATGAACACGATACATGGCGCATTTTCCTTGGCGCGTTGAAACAAATCTCGCACCCGCGAAGCCCCAACCCCCACAAACATTTCCACAAACTCCGAGCCAGACAGGGAGAAAAATGGTACTCCCGCCTCACCGGAAATGGCTTTGGCTAAGAGGGTCTTACCAGTCCCTGGAGGACCCACCAATAAAACCCCTTTAGGAATCTTTGCGCCAATGGCAGTGAATCGATCCGGTTGCTTCAGAAATGAAACTACTTCTTCTAATTCTTCTTTAGCAGTTTCAATTCCTGCCACATCGTCAAAGATGACACCGGTTTTTGCTTCCGGAGAAAATCTAGCGCGGCTCTTACCAAAATTGAGGGTCTGATTGGGACCATTGGGACCGCTATTGAGACGACGCACCCATACCAAGACCAAAATCACCAATAAAATCGGCAAAAACAAACTAGTGAAAAGCTGCCACACACCAGAAGTTTGCGCTGGAGTTTTTACGGCAAAATCAACCTTGTTGTCTACTAGAGCTTCGATAAATTCTTTATTACCGTCTCGGGCGATCAGATCCACCCGCACCCGCCGATTACCTTCTAGTTCTGCTTCGGCAGATAGATTGTTACTCTCAATGTCTACCTTACGAACTTTCTTGGATTTAACCAGTTCAATAAACTCACTGTATTTGATTGGTTCTGGTTGTCCTTCCGCTCGTACCGACGACACTGCAACGGTTTGAGATAGGGTCAAAGCCAAAACCATCGCAACTTGGCTGAGCTTTTGACGACTCCTGCGCCCTAGACCCTGCCGTTGCCATGACATTTTCAGATGATGCAGCATCCGCTTAGACCAAGACGGATCAGCGGACTTTTGCCTAACACCTGATTGAGTCACACTTGATGTTGGTTCCACATTCTGCCCCAGCACATCAAACCTTGAGGGTTGGGCCATAAGGAGATTTTTATCGGAGGCTGAAGGCATAGGGGTCTGTTCCTTGGTCGTCCTATAAGTTTCGAGTAACTAGCTTAGCGTCTAGCTTGAAGTCTTACTATAGCTTACCCAAATTCTAATAGGTTGGTGGGTGTACAGTTTCTGCCAGACTATGACATGAAAAGTATGCCTTCAGCCGTAAGTTGTTCAGTCCCAAGTTATCAAATCATCAAGAGTAATCAAGGTAACTTGGTTAATTTGTAATGGTTTAGCTGGATTGCGGCACTATTTTACTGGCAAAACATTTTGAGGAAATTGTCCCAAATAGTTACCAGGGGGGGTATACCGACAAACTACATATCTACCATTAAAGCGTTGTTGATATTTGCCCGTTGCAATGCCACAACCCAGGGTAGTGGTGGATTTCCAAACTACTTGGGTGAAGTGACCAGTTCCCATGGAAAATCCAGGTTTACCGTAGTTGTAATCCTTGATTTCGTTATACCAAGCATCTACGGCTTTATTCGCTTCAATGGTGACGCTGGGAAATGTCCTGGCGGTTGTGCCATAGACGTAGAGATTTTCCCCCTGTCCCTTGACACTAGCATGTTTAAACTGTTGAGTGGATGCTAGGGTGTTTGCCCACTGTTGCGCATTATTGTTGAGGGTGCGGTCTAGTTTTAAAGGCGGTACGCCATGTTTCGCCCGATAGAAGTTATGTCTAGCAAGGATCGCATTCTGAAATGCCGTGAGATCATCCGCCGCGATCACATCATTTTCTTGGGAAGTAGATAAGCCTAAGGTGGTAGCTGCCAACAAACCAGCCAAAGTGATCAATTTTTTGACTTTGGGCTTAGGTGTTGAGGATAGATTGGTAATCATTAATTTATTTGCCTCAGAATCAAGATGTATTGGCTTACATTCGGGAAATCCTACCACAACCCAGCCTTAGCCAAGGGTTTGATAAAACCTCATCAGTTATGACGCATCTCACTTAACTATGGTTCCGATGACTTTTTCTTATTTAGATTGTTGATAAAGCTCTTTGATAAGGCTTTTTGATAAGCCTCTTCAATAAAGTTTGTTATAACCCCTTGCCTAGGGATTTTTGCCCAATTGTTTCACCAACTACCACCGTATGACAGAGCCACTGATCATCGATCTCAGGATAATCATTACGCTGGTGTGCCCCTCGGCTTTCAGTGCGGAACAGCGCCGAACGTAACATTAAATAAGCCACATCTAGCAGGTTGCGGGTTTCTACCCAAAGACGCTGGGACGTTTCTAGAGCCGCCATTGCCATCCGATATTCCTCAACATCTGTCAAAGCTGCGGCTAGTTGCACCCCATCGCGACTAATCCCCGCCTGTCGCCACATTAACTGTTGAACTTCTTCCTTAATTCGTAATATTGCCGTGCTGGTAGATGCCATTACATCACTGGCAAGATCAGAACTGGCAAGATCAGAACTGGCAAGATCAGACTGGCTCAAACATTGCCGCTGCATCGCTAAATTGGCTTGTTCTGCTTCAGTAACCGCGTTTAAATCACCATAGTCCCGCTGAATCGCTGTAGCCAAGCGCCCCCCAAAAACAAAACATTCCAATAGAGAATTACTCGCTAAACGATTCGCGCCATGGACCCCAGTGCTAGCGGTTTCCCCCACTGCATACAAACCCCGCAAACTGGTTGCGCCCCAAGTATCTGTAGTCACCCCTCCCATACAGTAATGGGCAGCAGGAGTAACAGGAATCGGCTGGGTAAATAAATCAATCTGCCATTGCTGACATAATTTGATGATATTAGGGAACCGATAACTAATCCGTTCCGGTGCAATGGGGGACAAATCTAGCCATGCCGTCGGTTCTCCCGTTGCCTGCAAATGCCGAAATACCGCCCGACTGACCACATCACGGGGCGCGAGTTCTCCTTGGGGATGATACCGAAATGCAAACCGCTCTCCTTTGGCATCAACCAAATGCGCCCCTTCACCCCGCACTGCTTCACTAATTAAAAACCGAGGCGCACCCGCTACAGCTAGAGCCGTCGGATGAAATTGCACAAACTCCATATCCCGAATTTCTGCTCCGGCTCGCCATGCCATTGCCACACCGTCCCCAGTACTAGCAGGAGGATTAGTATTTTGGGCAAACACCTGCGCTCCGCCCCCAGTGGCTAAAACCACCGCCGCCGCTTCAATAATTTCCCATTGTCCTGCTGGATTGAGGCAATAAACCCCACGACACCGTTGCCCCACCATACATAGGTCTAGGGCTAACCATCCCGCTAAAACTTCTATCGGTGCATGATGAGGATCGTTTTCTTGATTTTTGATTTTTTGATTTTTTTGACTCTCAGCTTGGCTCATCACCTGACTTGCCAGAGTTGTCACCAACGCCCGCCCCGTAGCATCCGCCGCATGTAATACCCGCCGATGGGAATGTGCCGCCTCTAGGGTCATGGCTAGGGACTGATCCCCATGACGATCAAACTCTACCCCCAATTCAATCAAACGCCGAATACATTCTGGGGCATGGTTCACCAATACTTCCACCGCTGCCGGATCGCACAGCCCTGCCCCCGCTTTGAGGGTATCTTCTGCATGAAACATAACGGAATCCTGGCGATCCATCACAGCGGCAATGCCCCCCTGTGCCCAGTCACTGGCGGAAATAGCTAAATTATCTTTAGTCAGCAGCGCCACTCGTAAACCCTGCCCCCCAGCAGCCGTAATCGCAGACAAAGAAAGGGCAGTGTATAAACCCGCTGCCCCCCCACCAATTACAACTACATCAAATTGCATCATCAAATCAGATTAGACTCTTGAAATCTTGCTATTTTGTACTGAGTTTTTTATTTGTTAATTGATTAACTTGTTTTAAAAGATTTTTTAAAAAGTTTTTTTTTAAGTTTGTTGTATAGTCAATCAAATTAAGAATGGGACGTTATGTGGGGTCATTGTCAGACAAGATGTCTGACCTACGAGCAATAAAGAAACGTGGAATGGACATCTTGTCCGTTGCTCTCTCTCCTTTGTTGTACCATCATTAACTGAAACAACTATAAATTTGTCTTAGTTGATCTTAGAAATTGACCCTGCAACCCACAGCACCAAAACACAGAGAAAACACAGCACAAAAACACTACATAAAAACCATTGATAAGCAAATGGTGGCTAAGTTTTCAGCTATTTTGGCTCAACTTAACCACCATCATTATTAGCCATCAATTCAATAACTCAAGCATCGATCTACAGACGATATAAAGAGTTATTGATCCGTTCGCGATTCATGGACTCATCAGGCTTTTTCAAAGTGAACTTGTCCGCATTATTACGGATCAAATCCTTTTGTTTTTCTGACAAACCAGGGATATTCAAAACATCATCTAAAGAAGAATAGGGAGCATTGTCAATGATGATGCGACCCAAGGTCGGATACATCCCACGCACCTGACGAAATGCGTTAATGTTGGAGTTATTTAAGTCGATCTTGCTGAGATCTTGCTTGATAAAACTGGTATCAGGTAAGTTATCAGCAAAAGCGGGACTAGCTGCCCCAAAACTACCTAAAAAGCTGGTTGTCAAAACGATGGCGATCGCTATCACGCAAATTAATTTCTTTTGGAAACTGCGTAGGATGGCTGTCATGGGCGAAATCTCTCGATGATAACAAGTTTATTTATACCCTTTTGAGATTACCAGAAAAGGGTATAAACACAGCCTGAGTGCCACCAATGTTTACAAATTGTGTAGATATGTTGCTTTGGGTGGTTTGGTGCTATGAAACCTACGGGTTAACGAGATCCCGTCCCTACGCTGGCAAAGCCACAGGCACTTCCAAACCAAGGGATTCAATCACTAAATCAGCCAAGTCGTTAATGAATACCGGATGACTATTTAGAGCAGGAACCCGCACAAAGTTTTCAATTCCTGCGGCTTCGGCTACTTCGCGGTATTCGATATCGATTTCTTGTAAAGTCTCGATATGCTCCGAAACAAAGCTGATGGGAATTACCAAAAGCGTATGGATTTCCCGTTTGCCCAATTGTTCAATGGCTTCCTCAGTATAGGGCTTGAGCCATTCCACCGGACCGACACGACTTTGATAAGCCAAAGTATGGGGATTGTAACGGTGATAGGTGCGACGCAGCGCCTGCATAATGCCATCGACGCAGTTTTCCATCTCAATCTGATAAGGATCGCCGTATTTGGTGACATACTTCACCGGTACACCGTGGGCGCTAAAGAAAATATGGGCACTGTCAGGATCTTCCATCTGACTGAGTTTTTCTTCCATCAGGTCAATCATGGCGCGGATATACCCAGGGCGGTGATGCCATGACTGAACATCCACCCGCTGAATTTTTTGCAAGGCGGGATCTTTTGCCCATAGCTCATCCAGTTGTTTCAAACTAGAGCCACTGGTGCTGATGGAATATTGGGGATACAACGGAATTACTACCAACCGCTCAATGCCATCGGCTTTAATTTGAGCCAGTGCTTCATCGGTATAAGGATGCCAGTAGCGCATCCCCAGATAAACCTTGGTATCAATGCCCCGTTTACCAAGGGCAACACTCAACTGCTCGCCTTGGTCTTCGGTAATGCGCCGCAGAGGAGAGCCGCCGCCAATAGCAGCATAATTTTCTTGGGTAACTGGAGCACGGGAAGCCGCAATCAACGAAGCGAGAGGCTTTTGCAGAAACGGCAGGGGCAACCGGATAATTTCCGGATCGGCAAACAAGTTATACAGAAAAAGATAGACATCCGCTAACTTTTCTGGTCCTCCTAAGTTCAGCAGCAATACACCAACACGACCAGTCATACAATTTTCCTGTCAGGTTTCTAGTTTTAAACTTGTTATCTAAATAAATTATAAGAAATTCTAAGCAAAGGAGAGAATCTAAAAACGATAAATTTCTAATTAATACTTGTTTTAATAAATTTGAGCGAAATAAAAAATTGCTTTGATAAATATTTAATAAATAATTACTTGGTCAATAATTAATTTATGTTGGTTATTTACACTGGCTGATTTAGATGTTAAACGCTAACCAGTACCAAAAGAACACTTGTGAACACTGATCCAACTAAGTATTTCTACTTAATGAGAAATATTCGCAAAAGACAGCCAATGACCAACAGCTTAACTTATGTTTACACTGCTTAAGTCAGGGGCTTTGCATTTGTTTACATTAGCCCTGTTTTGATTATAGCGACTCTGGTTGTGGCATTTGGTGTCAATGGGCATAATTTTCTGAATGATTATCTTTGATGCCCCTTACAGAAATTGTCCCCCCCTTTCAATTTGAGTAAAATCTCAGGCTCTGATGTTAATACCTCAAACATTCCACAGTACAGGACGTAAAAAAATGTCAAAGGTCTGAGTAACTTCCTAGTTACTGGGTTAAGTTGAGACCACAGGCATAGTTTTTTAGCAATGTCTAAGGCTTTAGCAGAGAGTTGGTTAAGCACAAAACAGTTTGCTAGGTGACTATGCCATATGACTATGGTGCCTAATCTCAAATAGTGCGTCAAATCGCAGGGAAACCGAAACCGTGAGAAATGATCTATTACAGTCTTATAACCGTAGAGCATGGCGACAAGCTAGGTCACTTTGCGGCGCTGTTGCTTTATTTGTTGCCATTTTCTGGGGCGTATTATTTGCCCAAGGCTGGTTCCATACCGAAGCTGCCAAGGCTAATTCTCCTAGCTATCCTGTTGTGCAAAATCAACAGTCGGCTGGTGCAACTATTGACTCAGCTAACGCACCACAAATCATTGCTCAGCAGGAAGATAGCGCTGGTGGAGAGCGTCCGAATGCAGAGGAAGTAGAAGCAAGGCTGAAAGCAGTTCTGCCGATCGTTTTGGGTGCTTCACTATTTGGTTATGTATTTTTCAGTTTTACCCTAATGAAAATCGGTGATAAAGCTGGAGTACAAAATTCTTGGCTGGCGTGGATTCCCGTCGGTAACCTGTGGGTAATGTGTCGCGCCGCTGGCAAACCAGGCTGGTGGTTAATCCTATTGTTCGTACCACTGGTAAACATCGTGATTTTCTTCTTAATTATCTTCGGTATACCAATCAACTTAGGTAAGTCGGGGTTATTAGGGTTACTAGTTTTTGTGCCTGTGATTGGTATATTCCTCTATTATGGCATTCTTGCTTTTACCTAAAGCTTTACAGAGTTTTTACCTAGAGGACTTACCGAGACAATTTTCAAACTGAATAGCAAACCAAAAAGCAAAGAGGCATCATCTAAAAGTGAGTGGTGCCTCTTTGTCGTTTAAATATTTGAAGTCTCAAATAGCGGGGAGCGGATTTGAACCACTGACCTTCGGGTTATGAGCCCGACGAGCTACCAGGCTGCTCTACCCCGCGTCGTAGGGTTGCTTCAGTTGGTTTAATCACTTCAGCCAAACAAATATAACACACTCCATAAATAATGCAAGGGGTTAAACAAATTATTTTTGGGGTTGGTTGTGGTTAGTTTGTTTGCTTAGTTGTATTGAAGCAATCACTG
>JBIKNH010000286.1:0-3709 GCA_044358815.1 Pseudanabaenaceae cyanobacterium
CGCGATCGATTTCGTTGGTTTTGCCTAGTTGTTCAATGAGGCGGGTGAATAGATGGATTAAGGAGTCTTGGGGTAATGCAAGTACTTCGTTTTCTAGTTGTTCGAGTGTCATTATTTAGTTCCTCAAGTTCGGCAATCTGTTGTGGAAGTGTTTTTATTATAGTTGCTGTCAGAGATGTATATTTTAGCTTTCTGCTTCTAAAAAGCCTTTGACTGTCTCAACAGGGATGCTGATGAATGGATTGTTGAATATGGTTTTCAATGCTTCGATGCCGCCAGCTTTTAGGGCGTTGACTAGTCTTGCTTTGAGGGTAGGATTGCGATTGATTTCTTGTTGGATGGTGTCTGCGATGGTGGCTTCGCTGGGGTTGGTTTTGGCTAGTTGATTGAGCAAGTCTTGAACTTCTTTTGTGGCTTCGGCTAGGCTTTGTTTGGGAACTTCGGTTTTTTGAACAATTTTCTGCTCGTTGACAGTGCCGCCGAGGTTGGCGATATTGGCTGCACCAAAGTTTGCACCACTAAAATTATTGTTAATTTCTGTCACGTTTATTATGTTTCCTTGTGGTTTTGATAGGACTTTATCATTGTTGTTTTCTTCCTGCAATGGTGTTTGGGCTATGTTGTAGTTGTAGTATTTGCATCGGTCTTGGATGGCGGTGATGACGGAGAGAGCCTCTTCGTTAGGGGAGGTTAACTGCACCAGGTGAGGAAGTTGTTGGGATAAGTTTAAGTTAAATTTAGTGAGTTTTTTAAATGCCTCTAATGCACTACGCCGATGACCAATACTGCCGCTCTTGAGGGCTTGTATTAAAGAGTCAATAACCCTATTACTGCCAGTATCTCCTAATGCTGATATGAAACCTTCAATAGAGTATTTGCCACGGAGAGATTGAATCAAAGGCTCAATAGCTCTATTACGGTCAATTGCTACCAATGCTTTGGCTGCCTGAAAACCAACAATGACGTTACTATCATTGAGAGATTGAATTAAAGACTCAAAGGCTCTATTACTGCCAATTGTCCCTAATAATTTCGCGGACTCAAAACGGATAGCATAGTGATGATCTTTAAGGGATTGAATCAAAGGTTGGATGACTCTATCGCCACCAATCACTCCTAATGACCTTATTGTTCTTAGCCGTACATCAATATCTCCTTTTTTAAGGACTTCGATGAGCGGAGTAATGGTTGCTATATTATCCATAACTCCTAAAGCTGTAACTGCATTACCAATTACAGTAGAGTCTTGATCATTAAGGGCTTTAATTAAAGGTTTAACGACTGTACCTTTACCGGTATTTCCTAAAGCTTCTGCTGCTTTTGCACGAACTTCAGGATCTTGATCTTCAAGAGCTTTAATTAAAGATTCGACGGCTGTATCTTTACCAATATTTCCTAATGCTCCTGCTGCTTTCGCACGAACTTCAGAGAGTTGCTTCTTATCATTAAGAACCTGAAGAAGAGGATCAATAGCTTTCTCATTTCTGATTTCTCCCAGAGCAAGAATGTAACTTTCAAGAATGTAGGAAAGATGCTCAGATTTAAGCTTTTGTATAAGAATCTCAATAGCTTCGTCACTACTGATTAATCCTAAAGCTTTCACTGCTGTCCATCGTAAGCGAGAGCTTTGATCTTCAAGGGCTTTAATTAGAGATTCAACTGCTCTTCTACTGGCTATCTTCCCTAATTCTTCTGCTGCATCTTCACGTAAATCAGGAGTTGTAATTATATTTTTTTCATTAAGAATTTGAATGAGAGCTTCAACGGCTTCATCATCTTTGATATTTCCTAATGCTCTTACTGCTTCTGCACCTACATAAAACCCTTGATCTCTAGTGGATTGAATGAGATGTCTGATCGCTCTATCACTACCAATTTCCCCTAATGCCTTTGCTGAATTACTACGCACACCAGAGTCATTATCTTTCAGCGATTGAATAAGGATTTCAATAGATTTTTTACTTCTAATCTTCCCTAAAGCGTCTATCACGTTTAAGCGCACAAAAGAATCTTGATTTTTATCACTAAGAATTAGAATGAGCGACTCAACAGATCTATCACTGCCAATTTGTACCAATGCCTCTGATGCTATGGAGCATATAAAATAAAAATCATCCTGATGTTTGAGCGACTTAATAAGAAATTCGATCGCATAATCAGACCTAGTTTCTCCAAAAAGTTTGATTGCATATAACTGAGGAATTTTCCGTTCCTCTATTTCCCTCATCAACAACCCAACAGTCTTCTCCTGAAACCCATACTTCACCGCCCCAGCCAACCTCGCCCCCAACCGCAAATCCACCTCCAGCGCCAGCCTTACCACCCGCACCGCCTGCTCCTCACTCTCCACCAACTCCAACATCAAAGCTAAAGATTCTGTCCAGTCCAAATAGTTAAGATAGCTATGCTGAAGCTTGGTATCACTCAATCTATTATTTTTCAGCAAGTCCCAAAGATACTCAGCCGCATAATATTCCTGAATTAATTGATGTCGAAACTCGATTTCTTCATTAGTACCTACAAGTTTTACTTGAATAAGATGGTGCTTTAACAAATCCTCTAGCCAATGATGGGCATAATCTCGTGGCTTAGGAAACTTCTCACCATCTAAAAAACGAGTTAAAATCTCTTCCACTTCTGACCGAGAGATACTCAAGCGTAAACCTTCAGGGCGATCTTGAGGCATCATTGCAAAAGCTAACTGCTGCAACAACTTAGACCAATGCGATCGCGAATATTCATAAACTGGTACATTCTCCTTGAGCTTGCCATCATAGAGATTTGCAAAATCCCTAAAAGCAGATCCCAAGTTGGCGGGGACTCTGCCATTTGTTTTAAAAACATCGCATAGCATCGATAGGAGTAAAGGCGTATCTCCAAACTTTCTGAGGCGATCGCCTAATTGCTGCAACATTTGATTGCCTTGCTCTGGCAAACGCATCTGGATAAATTGACGCATTTGCGGCTCACTCAATGGCAGCATTTCCAGTTTCTTCTCAATTCCCAGATCTCCGCCCACTCCCAACATCCTTGTTGTAAAAATCATGGGAGTATCAGGATTAGTTTCTCGCAAAGTTAAGATGTCCTGCCTTGCATGATTGTCAGCAGGTAACTCATTCACCCCATCAACCAATAACAGCAATTTGCCCTCAAACAAAAGAGCATCAATTTTTTCCTCCTCTAACCTGAGTTTATGCGCTCTAAAAAAATCCTTAATCAAAGCTAAGTAAGAAGTGCGCCAAGATCGCAACTCAATCAAGACAGGAATTAATGAGGCTTGACCATCTAGTACTTTTTGCGCCTCATCCACAAGCATTTTTTGGAGAGCCGTTGACTTACCAGATCCCGGTTTACCGACCAACAATACTTTTTCAGAAGCGTACTTACGGATGCCATCAAGTACAGGAAATGTCTCAATTTTAGACTTTTCTGGCTCAACACTCTGCGATTCTTGATGCTCTTTTTTCTCCTCTACTGTCTGCACCATCAAGCCAAAATCAAACAGATCGGTTGCATCGGTTTGAATATAACAATCCTGCGATCGCTGGTATTTACTCACCACCGACCTTAAATAATCATCAAAACAAATCTCACCCATACCGCAAATCAACACCGTAGGACGCAGCGGCGCAATACCATTACAAATATATCAGATGAATTTATAAGCTAGGGTAAATGATTATTGAGACCAATTTCTACATAAATCTCT
>JBIKNH010000128.1:0-12839 GCA_044358815.1 Pseudanabaenaceae cyanobacterium
AATTCAAGAGTGGTTCCGCCAAGAGATAGGAATTACCAGGTTTTGGCACAGGATGAAATTGCACATTGGGATAAGCCAACAAATCAGGGGCAACCCGATAGGCGATTAAATGCACCGTTGCCCCCTGTCGTGCCAGATAGTCGGCTAAGGCATAGTTCGCCCGATCCATGCCACCGGTTTTTACAAAGTCTCCAGTGATCAAGACATAGGTATTAGTCATGGGGTATTAGTCATGGGGTATTAGTCATGGGGTATTAGTCATGGCTTAAGAATTTCATTAATGCTTCGGCTTTGTCCCAAGGTGCGCCACTTTGGATCACGGTTTTTGCTAGATCTACTCCCTCTTGCCATGATGTCACCCGATCCGCAATACATAAGGCAAATCCAGCATTGAGCGCCACGCATTCGGTCTGGGCGAGGGTGCCTTTGCCTTGGAGAATTTCCCGCAATAAACTTGCGTTTTCTGTGACATCACCACCATGCAAAGCCGCTAGAGGGGCAGCGGTTAAACCCAAATCTTGGGGAAAAATCGCTAATTCTTGCAGTTCTCCTTGATTGAGATAGGTCAGATCCGTAGCATTGCCTAAACCTGCTTCATCCATGCCTTCGCGACTGTGTAAAACTACGGCTTTGGTTTTACCTAACTTCTGTAGAGCCTCTGCCATAACCCGACTCAGGGAATGATCATAAACCCCTAAAACCTGAGCGGTCGGTTGCAAAGGATTTACCAAAGGACCGATCAAATTGAAGATCGTGCGAATCCCCAAAGCTTTCCGAATTGGTGCCACAGCTTTCATCGCAGGATGCCAATTAGGGGCAAACAGGAATGTAATTCCCACTGCTTCCAATGCACCATAAATCCTCGCCGTAGGAGCAGTTAAATTAATGCCGATGGCTTCAAGGACATCCGCCGAACCGGAACGACTCGATACAGCGCGATTACCATGTTTAGCTACAGCCACCCCCGCCGCTGCCGTGACAAAAGCCACCGCCGTCGAAATATTAAATGTATTTGTGCCATCACCCCCCGTACCACAGGTATCGAGCAAGGGTTGGGGTACGTTACCAGAAAATTTCTGCCCTTCGCTCTGATCTTGTAAAACCTGCGCCATGCCCGCCAGTTCGTCAGCGGTAATGCCTTTACTTTGTAATGCCACTAGGATTCCGGCGGAAACCTCTGGGGTAATATCACCATGTAACCAACTGGTCATTAAATGGGTTGCCTGTTGATTACTGAGGTTTTCTTTGGCAATAAGTTGTTTGAGCAGGTTAGTCCAATGTGACATGGTGGTTTCAGCGCTGTGATTGAGACAGATAAGTTTGCGACGTGATGCAGACATCAGGAATTAGTGCCCTTATTTTGCCCCTTTCTGTCCCCCTTTGTCATCTCTTGTCAAAAAAATGGCTCTGTGACTCTAAAATTTACTCGTTCGGGATGAGGTTCCGACGCAGTTCCATGTTGTATTAGAAATTTTCCATCACATCACCAAAATATGCCCTAGCAAAAAGCTGCTGATTGGGAAAGTTAAATTAATTCAAATTAAACTAATTTAAAGACAAATAAAAAACAAATAGAAGTAATTTATTTAACTCAATAGGATTAACTCAATACGAACTTCACTGATCAATAAAATCAAACAAGTTCCAAAAACAATCAACAACTGGATACTAGCTAATCATTAGCGGTTATTTCGCTGAATATTGGCTTGACGATACCAAGAAATGAATGTAATATAAAAACAATTATTTTTACCTTTAAGCCAATCAAAATAATAGTTTACGACCCTTTTTGGCTTGTCTTTCTATCTGTCAACCGTTCCACATTACAGCAAATATTTTGCTAGTCATTGCCTGTTGATTAGAGTCTACTTCACAAGCGTTAACCTTCCATTGATTTGGTTTATTGAGTTAGTTTATTGAGTCGGTTTATTTAGTTTACTTCCTATCATCCCTAGCTTGTCATCTATGAATGTTAATCCCACCGTAAACCTGTCGCCGTTGCCCCCCTCCCCCAGTACCAATATTAGTGCGACCATTACCGAAGTAATTGCAACTCAGCGGGAGTTTTTTGCCAGTGGAGCCACTCGTTCCCTCGAAAATCGCAAGCTGCAATTACAGAAGCTATTGGAGATGGTAGAAAGTAATGCTGAAGCAATCATGGCAGCCCTAAAGTCCGATCTACAAAAACCGCCTATTGAAGCTTTTGGTAGTGAGGTGCTGGTTCTCGTATCAGAAATCAAAGCGGCAATTAAGAACCTGCCTCGATGGATCAAATCCAAGCCAGTATCTACTCCCATTAATGTTTTTCCTGCCAAGGCAATGGTAACCCCTGAACCCAAGGGCTGCGTGTTAATTATTGCCCCTTGGAACTATCCATTTCAGTTGGTTATCTCTCCATTGGTTGGTGCAATCGCAGCGGGTAACTGTGCCATCTTAAAACCGTCAGAACATACACCTCAAACCGCAGCACTAGTAACGGAACTAATTCATCAAACCTTTGAACCTGGCTGGGTGAGGGTGATTACTGGTGGAATTGAAACCAGTCAAGCACTTTTAGCCGAAAGATTTGATCACATTTTCTTTACTGGAGGCACTGCGGTCGGGAAAATTGTGATGGCAGCGGCGGCTAAATATCTCACGCCAGTAACTCTAGAATTGGGAGGGAAGAGTCCGTGCATTATTGATAAAGAATGTAATCTCAATTTGACCGCTAAGCGAATTGTTTGGGGTAAGTTCTATAATTGTGGACAAACCTGTGTTGCCCCTGACTATGTGCTAGTTCCCGAAGATCTCAAAGACAATCTTCTCAAACACATGGTCAGTTACGTGAAGCGCTTCTACACAGACCAGCCGCAAACTAGTCCTGATTATGCGCGGATTGTCAATGAAGTACAGTTTGATCGACTCACTGGTCTATTGCAGAGCGCCCAAATTGGCAAACTTCATGCTGGCGGTAATTATAATCGTGGAGAAAAATATATTGCGCCGACCATTTTGGAATTAGGTACGATTAGTGAAGCGCAAGATTTACCGATTATGCAAGAAGAGATTTTCGGTCCGATTTTGCCCGTGCTGACTTATCAAACCTTTGATGAAGCGATTCAATTTGTGCGGAGTCGCGAAAAGCCGTTGGCTCTGTATATATTCAGTGATAACAAAGCGAATCAAGATCGAGTTTTGGCAGAGATTTCCTTTGGTGGTGGCTGCATTAATGATACGATTTTGCACCTTGTACCGCCAGAGTTACCTTTTGGTGGCATCGGTTACAGTGGCATGGGTCAATATAGCGGCAAATATAGCTTTGAGACCTTTTCCCATTATAAGGGAATTCTGAAAAAGCCATTTTTCCTTGATGTGGAATGGCGTTATCCACCTTATAAAATTTCTCTCGATACTTTGAAGAAGATTCTGTAAATAATTCCATAAATCGTTAATAGCAGACTAACAGATTACGTCAATGGGTTGGCAAATTGATGACTAACTCATTGACTAATCCAAAGATTTAGTCGTGATTTCTCCCTAACTATAAATCTTCCAAGAGCCTCTTCTGAGAGCCTAAGTTTCCCCGAACATGCCACACTCTCCTTTGCCGTCAGTCACAATCCCCGAATTACCAGTATGGCAAGCTTTAGAACATCTCCCAATCTGGGATAGCGTCACCTGTGAAAGACTGGCAACACAACTCGCTGCTGGTTATTTTTTGCAGATTTTGCCTTCCAGCATGGATTCAATCGATGCAAATGTTGTCTTAGTAGAATTGCTTGCTGATGGTTATCAGGGTTTTTTGGCTAAAAGTGATCTAGAGAAATTACAGCCGATGGCAGAAGATTTCACTTATAGTACACCGGAAATATCAGGGGAATTAATTCAAGCTAGATTGCCTCAAGTTCTGGAATACATTAATTATGCTATGGTACAGCCCCACTCCTATCTTTGGGGTGGCACGGTTCCCCCCAGTTATGACTGTTCCGGATTGATGCAGGCAGCTTTCCATAGCATTGGTGTGAACTTACCGCGAGATGCCTATCAACAGGAGGCTTTTTGCGAATCTGTGCCCTTATCTCAGATTCAAATGGGAGACTTGATTTTTTTTGGGAATGCTCAGAAAGCCACCCATGTGGGGATTTGTGCAGGTTATGACACATCTAATCAGTTGATCACTTATATCCATAGTTCAGGAATAGAATATGGTCATAATGGCATTGCCACAAGTTTTTTAGTGAATTACCCCCAGCGATTAACTGAATCACAACATAATGCAGACGATGTTGCGCTGTCTAGTTCTGCAATTCTTGCCCCTGAACTTAATGATCCGGTATCCCGTTGGTATGGTTCCCAATTGCGTGGGATTGGGCGGGTAACTTCTTCATGGCAAAGATATTTGATTTTAACCGAATCCTAATCATGAATGAGTCACGGGATAGAATCTAGATATCTTCTCAGTACCGGCGCAGACGTTGAATTAAATCAATGAGATGGCTAGCAACCTGCTCAACTTCCGCCGCCGTATTGTAGCGCCCTAACCCAAACCGCATACTAGCCCGTGCTAAGCGATCACTACGCCCAATGGCTTTAAGTACATGGGATGACTGGGGATCACCAGAATTACCACTACTGCAAGCAGAACCAGCAGACAACGCCACCACCGAACGCAATCCCAAATGTAAAGCCGCACTATCAACACCGCCAACACTAAGATTTAAATTACCCGCTAGTCGCTGGCTAGGATGCCCATTGAGATAAATTTCCGGCAAAGTCTGTAACGACGACCAAAGCTGATCTCTGAGGTTCTGTAAATATAACTGCTCTGTTGGCATTCGCTCTAAACCTAGGGCTACCGCTGCCCCAAATCCCACGATCTGCGGTGTGTACAATGTGCCGGATCGCAAGCCCTTTTCGTGACCACCACCGTGTAATTGAGGTGCAAGATTGACCCGCATCCCGTGCTGACTTTGCCGCCGCCGTACATACAAAGCGCCGATCCCTTTAGGTCCATAGAGTTTGTGGGCAGTCAGAGACATTAGATCAATCTGCATTGCTTGGACATCTAAGGGAATTTTCGTCAAAGCCTGGGCAGCATCACAATGAAAATAAACGCCCCGTGCATGACATAGCGCCCCAATCGCTGCCAGGGGTTGGATCACACCAATTTCATTATTAGCTGCCATCACTGACACCAGTAAAGTATCAGGACGAAAAGCCGCTTCTAAACCAGCTAAATTAATCAACCCAGTTTGCTCCACTGGTAAATAAGTCACCGCAAATCCTAAACTCCCTAAATACCGACAGGGATCTAAAATGGCATTATGTTCTGTTACAACGGTGATGATATGGGATTTCTGCCCATAGGCAGCTTCGGCTGTGCCTTTGAGGGCGAGATTGTTCGCTTCCGTTGCACCACTAGTGAAAACAATTTCCGTCGGAGCTGCTCCAATAGCGCTGGCAATGATTTCCCTAGCTTGGTCAATGGCGGCAGCGGCTTCCCAACCATAAATATGACCGCCACTGCTGGGATTGCCAAACCGTTCCGTAAAATAAGGATACATTGCCTCTAGGACTTCTGGAGCAACGGGTGTAGTAGCATGGCAGTCAAAGTATATGGGGCGTTGAGGCATGGTTTGATTAGTTTAGTGGTTGGTTTGGTGGTTGGTTTTTGGTAGTTATTCAGAGAAATATTCAGAGGAACGATTATGGCATTATCATTGACGGATTCTATGGTTAGCGGTGGGTACTCCAGCAGAGGCAAACTCCCCCTACGGCAACAGTGGCAAAATATTTTCCTCGTGATGGCAGCGGAACCAGCCCTAGCGCAACAGTGGCAGGAGATTATAACCACTACCGCACAACTAGCGGACATTACGCCCTCTACGGAACTACCCCAAACCTATGATACGCCCCATAAACTCGGTATTCCCAATGCACCGATCAGCAGGATTCAAACTCTATTGAGTGGTTTAGCTTGGGGGCTGTGGTGGGGTGATCGCCAATTAAACAATCCATTAAGTAATCACCAAGTCGGAACTAACACCGCAGAACAGTCCAAGCTTGAGGCTAGTCCTAACCATGATAGCGAAGTTCCAGTTGAATCTCTAATTAATGATGCGTATCCGTCAGATGTGATTAATTTCATGTGTCTTGCTTTGACCCATGATCCCTATGGTGAGCCAAATCAGTGGCTAGAACACCTCAAAAACCTGTGGCAACCTGACATCGTATCAGTTCCAGACACTTCTGTTACTGAAGTGATCCAGGAACTAAATTCCATTAGTAATTTATTAAAATCAGTCACTCCCATAACAGAAATTACAGAACATTTACATTCCCCTTGGAGTGTGGCATTGTACTTAGTTTTGAGTAATCCTTGGCAACCCAAGCTAAGCCTCCAGCGGGTCAACGTCTTAGAGAATTTGCCAGCCCTCGCTCCTCTTAGAGCCGAAGTGAGTTTATTAGTGCAAATCTGGTTAGCCACCAGTGGCGTTTATCATCACAACTTCTCTAATATTAGTCCTGAGATCCAAGCCACTACTCGTACTACCGCCGATCAATGGTTTAACTTTTGGTCTGGGGCAATGGTGGGGGTGAAGTTTGCGCCCACCACATTGATTGATATTGATTGAACTTAGTTATTGAGTTCAATTAGAGAAATTTTAAAGATGATCCCCCATTCCTAAATCTTTTTCCATAGTTAAGAGAAATAGCAAGAAAAATATTTAGAGAATGAGGGTAACTTAATAGGTGATTTAGTTGGGAATAATCGCAACTGGGAAGTACCAATGGGAAGTACCAATGGGAAGTACCAATGGGAAGTACCAATGGGAAGTACGAAGAATTTAACCGCGACTATAGAGACGAGTTAAATCCAGCAACTTTTCCGCTAACTGGGACTCAAGGCTCTCCGCAGTATACCGCCAACCCCAGTTCCCCGCCGCAATTCCTGGAACATTCATTCTGCCGCTGTTATCCAAGCCTAAAACATCCTGTAATGGAATGACTGCCAAATCAGAAACCGCCGCCATTGCCAACCGAATCAAGACCCAATTAATTGGCTCTCCGGCAGCATAACCCACTACATACCGATAAAACAGTTGCCGCTCATGGGCGCTGGATCTTTGCCACCAGCCCACTGCTGTGTCATTATCATGGGTTCCGGTGTATACTAAACTATTCCGGACATAATGATGCGGCAAATGGAAGTTATCCGGTCCGCCACCAAAAGCGAACAATAACACTCGCATTCCTGGGAAATTAAATTCATCCCGCAGAGCTTCCACTTCGGGGGTAATAATGCCCAAATCTTCCGCTAAAATCGGTAAATAGCCGAGCTTTTCTTCAAGGATTTGGAATAGTTTACTACCTGGCGCAGGTTGCCATGAGCCATTGATTGCCGTAGTTTCCCCAGCGGCTACTTGCCAGAAAGATTCAAAACCTCGGAAATGATCAATCCGAATCAAATCCACATGACGATTCAGAAACGCAAACCGCTGAATCCACCAAGCAAATTCTGTTTCTTCGAGATATTCCCAATTATAAACGGGATTCCCCCACAGTTGCCCAGTGGCGCTGAAGTAATCAGGGGGAACTCCCGCCATTTGTGCCACTTGATAGGTTTCTGGATCAAGTTGAAAGTTCTGGGGATTTGCCCACACATCGGCGCTATTATGGGAAACATAAATAGGAATATCGCCAATAATTTTAATGTGTCGCTCATTGGCATATTGTTTGAGGGCTTGCCATTGTTGAAAGAAACAATATTGCATAAACTGTTGGAATAGCACCTCTGAGGCTAAATTCCGGCGCTTTACCCGCAATGCATCAGGGTTCCGTTGAGCAATCTCTGGTTCCCAATCACACCAAATGATTTCTGGATTCTCTTCGTGCAATGCCATAAATAGCGCGTAATCATCCAACCAAAAAGCTTCTGTTTCGCAAAATTTAGCAAATTCAGGATCTTCGTGTAATTGGAACCTTTGGAAAGCCTTTTCCAGTAACTGCCGTTTATAGGGAATTACTGCCTCAAAATCCACTTTCTCAGTCGGAAAATCAGGAATATCTGCCAATTCTGATTCTAATAATAGCCCTTTCTCTTTGAGCAGGTCAGGACTGATCAGCATGGGATTCCCTGCCAACGCGCTAAAACTCATGTAGGGGGAATTACCATAGCCCGTTGGCGTGAGAGGCAAAACCTGCCATAACTTTTGTCCTGCCTGAGCAAGAAAGTCAATAAACTGGTAAGCAGAAGTACCTAAATCTCCGATGCCATAGGGACTAGGTAAGGAAGTAGGATGTAACAGAATACCGCTGGCACGTTGAAATGACATAGATTATGGGTGTTGCTTGTGGTGATGATGGAGCAATATTATTGTGATAGGGGCGCAAAAGAGTCGCAAACTCTCGTAATCTTAAGGTTAACGCCAATTGTCGATCAATAATTTTTCTGTTGAGTTTAATCAATAATTGTCTAAGATTCTCTAATAAATAAACTTAAATCAGCTAGTTCAGTGCCAAGACTTGCAACATTAGTTCATATTTTGACTGATATTTGGGCTGATATTTTGGTTCATATTGCGGTGGGCAGGATGTGGGGATGTGCCTTCTTGGTATAATTAGTCACTGTTCATGATTAATGATTAATTTAAGTCCCAGATTTTAGTTCTTAGTTTTTTACATTCCCTAATCTCTATGTCCCATAACTTCCTTGCCAGTTGGCTCCATGATCTGGTATTTGTTTTGCGCACAAGTTCCCAAAATCCGCCAGAAAACTCTACCGCAAACACGACGGATCAACTTTGGCAAACCATAGCCGAATATGTGGCGGGACATACGGTGGTGATTGCCATTGACGACATACATTTGACTCTGACTGCTTCTGATGATCCAGCAAATTTAAATGTCATTGTTAGCCCCACTGGTACAGAAGTTGAACCAAGTTTTATTAGTGATAGCCAGACTCTTCAAGATGTGATGGCAGGACACAAATCGTTAGATCGAGCCGTGGGGACGGGCAAAATTCAAATCCTTGCGCCATTGCCGGATTTAATGAAGATTCGCAAATTAGTCAAACAAGTACTTACAGCAGCCCAAACTAATACATCGTTACAGGCTCTATGGCAGGATTTCGCTGAACACTTCTCTAAATCGGATACCTAATCTTCTCTATATCTCAAGCTGCCTAACTAAAACTTTCTAGAGGCAATTAGGTAGATTATGCTCACAGAGGGAACGGCAAACCTCACAACTTCAGCCTAGAGTTCGGCAAAAACACGAATCCCTAACTAAATCATTAACGCCTCTAAACCCGCCGGATCAAGAATACACAAGACATCCCGTTCCGCATGGCGCTGGATTAAATTCTTTCGCTCCAATTTCCCTAAAACCCGCGTCACCGTTTCCCGTGCCAAACCGCTTAAACTGCTCAATTCCCGATGGGCTAAGTTAGGAATCTCTAACCCCACACTCACCTTAGTCCCCTGTCCTTCCGCCAAAAACAACAACACATCCGCCACCCGCGAAGTACTATCCGCTTCCCGCAGTCGCAACCGCCGATTGACCTGCCGCAACCGCCGCGCCATTAATCGCGCCAAATGAATCCCCGCCGTTGGTTCCGTTTCGATTAGTTGCACAAAATCCGCCGCTGGCAAACTACCAATGGTCGCTGGCGTTAAAGTGATCACATCCGTAGATCGAGGTACTTGATCCAACGGAGCCATTTCGCCAAACATTTCCCCGAATCCTAAGATATTTAGGGTGACTTCCTTGCCATCTAGGTTATAAGTACGAATTTTGACCCAGCCACTGAGAATGAAGTACACCGAGTTACCCCAATCATTTTCCAGCAAAATTACCTGATCGGAAGGATGGCTGCGGGTCACAATGTGTGCCGTCGCCTTGATAATCGCTTCTTCCGGCAACCCCATAAAAAAGGGTGACGACAAGATTTTTTGCTGAATATCTTCGATACCTTCGCGCATATGCAACTTCTGGAAAAGCTGGACTAACTTAGAGTGATAGCCATGGTAACTCGTGGAACAAGCCCTAACCATCGGGTTCAACTATCGGGTTAAAACCACTGGCTCAGACTTTGTTCGAGATTAACAAAAGCAATGGGTCTGGGTCTAATCATACCTTGCTATGGTTAACAGCGTGATAGTTGCCAAGAACGGTTTGGTACTTATGGCTGATCCCATAGTCCATGCAAATTATCTATTTGTAAACCATCGGCAAACCATTTAGAATCCAAGCCGTTAAGCGAGATCTAGAGCATATTTAGCAACATAATATTGAACAACACATTAGGTAATTTATTGGTTTTGTGAAGTTACTCTAGTGATGTTGCATCAGTTGATGTAACCGCCCCGCCAAAGTTTGCATGAAACCACTTACTTGATTAGGATCGGGCGGCACTACCGAGGCTTCAATATCTTCGATGGTTTCCTTGGGTAGATCCAGCATTCTCAACAAGCGCTGATAGGCTGCCGCTTCGTCCATGTTAACCATTGGCTCGTTGGGATTGCGACGGCTGGACTGAATTACTTGGTAAGACAGACGCAAGACCATTTTACGATCTTCAATCCTGGAAATATGGGGAATAATTTCTTCTAGGGGGATATTTTGGGTCAGGTACTCCCGTAAGGCTTTTTTCAGGTTTTGCTGCTCTACTTCATTTTTGCCAAATAATACGGCAAATTCATCTAACATGACCCGAATTTCATCAGGTTCGAGGTGACCATCAGACCAAGCCATAGCAGTTACGGCACGGAGAATGTCCATCTGTCTAGGGCTAATCGGCGGTGGTCCGGGCGGTTGCTGAATAGACATGTATTCTGGCTCCTTAGGCTATACATGCATTTCTGGATTTAGGAAAAAATGCTATCAGCATCATAGGTCATGGTTACGGCTCTAAGGTATGAAACTGTATTAAAATTTTCTGCATACTAACCACACAATGGAAATAGCTCTGGTAGGGGTTAATCTAATTTTTTAGGTAATATAGTCCAAACATCTCGGAAACATTACCAAATACTCCTGAATATCCTCAGATTTGACCTAAAGCTTTGTGCTAAGAGCTTTCCCCTAAGGCTTTTGTGCCGAAATATTTCCGTAAAAGTTTTCCCACTATCCTGCTCACTATCAGCCCATACATATCAGAATGGCTTCTAAGAAAAACTCGTCTCAGTCATCCTCTAAGTCCCATCAGTCTTCTGGTAAAACCAAAGCCTCGGCTAAAACGATCAAAAATTTTCGTCCGCCGTTTGATGAAAATTTCAGCAAAGCCTTAGTGCAACCGAAGCCGAAAATTGATCCCCAAGTTGCCCAAGCCGAAAAAGAAGCCGCCCAAAATCTTGATGCTTTTGCCGCCCGACCTCGCAAAAATTTCGGTCAGCATTGGCTGCGCAGTGAGTCTGTATTTCAAGCAATTATCAAGGGTTCACAACTTCAGCCTACGGATCAAATTCTCGAAATTGGTCCAGGTACAGGGAATCTGACCCAACGGATGCTACCTTTTGTGGCGCAGGTGGTGGCGGTGGAAGTGGACTGGGATTTATGCGCCAAATTACGCCAAAATTTCACTCAACCTAATTTCACCCTCATTGAAGGCAATGTCTTAGAACTTCCTTTACCAGAGGGAACGAATAAAGTGGTGGCGAATATTCCCTACAACATCACTGGGGAAATTTTACGGAAACTTTTAGGAACCATCGCCGCACCAGTGACGCAGTTTAGTCAGGTGGTTCTGTTGGTACAAAAAGAGATTGCGGATCGGTTAATTTCTGCTCCGGGACATAAAGCCTATAACGCCCTCAGTGTGCGCACCCAATATCTCGCCGACTGTAGCCTAGTTTGTGAAGTGCCACCGGAAGCCTTTTTCCCGAAACCGAAGGTGACTTCCGCAATTGTCAAAATCTGTCCCCGTCCGCCCCTAGTGCCCGTCAGTAATCCTCAGTTAATGGACCGCCTTTTAACCATGGGATTTGCCACCCGTCGCAAGATGTTACGGAACAATCTGCAACCTATTATTGATCGCCATGATTTAATTCCCTTATTAGAAAGCTTTGGACTGAATGACACCGTGAGAGCCGAGGAGTTATCGGTATCACAATGGATTGCTCTAACGGAAGCTGTGGCATTGCGTGATCAAGCTACGACAGATCATTCATGAATGATTAACTAATGGGAATTAGGAATAGGAGTTAAAAACTGGTATTACGTGGAAAATTGCAAGCCCCTCACCCCTAGCCCCTCTCCCAAAAGGTGAGATGGGAAAAAGAAATTAGCCTTACTTCCCCTCGCCCTTAATGGGAGAGCGAGGTTGGGGGGTGAGGGTAATATTTCATCACTTAAAAACATAGAGAGCCATTATCACCATGACTCAAGAAACAGCAAGTGAAGTACAATTCCCAAATTCAGCAGCAACGACTCAACCATTGCCCCTGAGAGTAATTTGCTTACATGGTCACCCTGGCAGCGGTGCGGCTTTTGGGGATTTAGTAGCATTTCTGAAGGAGCAAGGAATTACTGCCATAGCCCCAGACCTACGCGGTTATGGTAATTTTCAAGTAAAAAATCCTTTCCAAATGCAGGATCATGTTAATGATTTATGGGAACGGCTCCAAAAAGAACCGCAATATCGTTATGTTCTGGTCGGTTGGTCTTTAGGGGGAATTATCGCGATGGAATTGGCATGGCGTTATTTAGCTACACCGCAGGATTTACGCCCGAAACTTGTCGGCTTAGCCTTAGTCGGTACTGCGGCGCATCCAGTCCGGAATTTACCACCCATGACTTGGAGCGACTATGGGAATACTTTATTAGCGATATTGTGCCACTGGCTGCTACCCTAC
>JBIKNH010000129.1:0-12803 GCA_044358815.1 Pseudanabaenaceae cyanobacterium
ATTTCTTTGCCAAGCTCAAACAATATCGCGCGATTGCCACTCGATATGACAAACTGGCTGAAACTTTTCTTAGTGCTATTCACATGGTCGCTTCTATCATTTGGCTCATTTGATGACACTCCCTAGTCATTCAGAATTTCTGGCTGATTGATTTCGTCAGACATTTCAATAATGGTGCGCACAATGGGTTTCATTTGGTGATCATCGTAGTCTTCATCTTTTTCATAACGACGAAACTTTGCCCGATTTGCCACCTGTACAGTGACCCGATAACGATTAGATGAGCCGTTGATTAGCTCTTCGACGCGGCGCAGAACCTGAGAGGAGTCAACAATATAACGTCTTGCCATAGTACTTTAGGGTTGAATGCTTGGTTTTGATTACTTGGTTTTGATTACTTAGGGTTGGATGCTTGGTTTTGAGTACTTAATCCTGCCACAGTGCGTCAGATCTCAATGCTGTTAGTATATGGCAAATTCTCAGCCTAACTCATAGAACCAGATAGGGATGGACTGCTTCAGGTTAATGGGAACAGGTTTGAGCCACAATTAAGCATTAATAATCAAGCATTAATTTCCATCTGCTGACGCAAAAATCACCCTTGGTTTACCAGTCATATCACTAGGTATCCCAAGGGTGATTTAGTTTTTGCCGAATGTCAGCAACCGATTCCCCCAACAACTTACCCCAGATAATCACCGCTAAAGACAAAAAATAGCCGTCACTCTTGGCATAAAAGGGTGACGGCTACTTTTCAAGGTACTGATCATGTACTAAAAGCTCTTTGCATTGACTCAAAAAGAGTTACAGGCAAAAAGTAAAAATTGTATAGCTTATAGCTAGTTTGTATAGCCAGTCTAGTAAAGCATTTCCAATAAAGCGTTTTACTCTAAAAACGATGCTCAGACCGACAGTTAGACTTACAGCTAATGCAGGACGAACTCAGAGCGAACCTAGACCTAGCCGAGGATCAGTTTAGAGTTTAACTTCAATATCTACGCCAGCAGCCAAATCGAGCTTCATCAGCGCATCAATGGTCTTAGCAGATGGTTGATAAATATCGATGATCCGGCTATGGGTGCGGGTCTCAAAATGTTCGCGGGAGTCCTTATCAACGTGAGGCGAACGCAATACGCAATAAATCCGCCGCCGTGTGGGTAAGGGGATAGGTCCAACAGCAGCAGCGTTGGTACGGTTTGCTGTTTCGACAATTTTTTCGCAAGACGCATCAAGTAAGCGATGGTCAAAAGCTTTGAGACGGATCCGAATCTTCTGTTGTTGTAGAGGTGCCACGGTCTTTCTGGGGGATATGATCGGGTGAATTTTCAGCGTTTTTGATCATACCACCTTTTTTAGGGTTGCAAAGTCCCAAGGGGTACTATTTTTTGTCGTGACACTTGCTATGACACTTATGGTGACATCTGACCTTGTTCTAACTTTGTGGCGTACCCTTGCTAAAACACTTTTGATCTCAGTTTGTCTTTGCCAATCATCTAAGCTAAACCGCTTAACTTAGAAGCATTTCAGCCATTGAGTTACTTGACTTATAGCAAGACGTACCAGATACTACTGGCAATTTTGATAAATAAACTGCAATGAACAAATTGCAGTAAGTATGCAGTAAATATTAGGTAGTAAGTCCTGTGCCCATTTACTAGATTCTAGATTTAGGTCTAGGTTGGGAGTAGATGGGGTTTTTACTAGAGCAGGTCATGAAGAACACCACAAACTCACAGCCTTACAGTGTCCCAAGAAAAAATATGCA
Organism: Pseudanabaenaceae cyanobacterium; assembly: GCA_044358815.1. Taxonomy (GTDB): domain Bacteria; phylum Cyanobacteriota; class Cyanobacteriia; order Pseudanabaenales; family Pseudanabaenaceae; genus JBAXSK01. The sequence continues at coordinate 1,766 of JBIKNH010000129.1, forward strand.
TCTTAGACACTGGCACTCCTGCCTATAGGGGATAAGGTTTGATATATTTGCGGTATAGCAAACTTCTTCCTGTGGAAACAAGACAATCATTAGTCAATCACTGTAGTCCATCGCTGTGGTGATCACGGTGGTAATCACTGTGGCGATCAGTGTCTGATAGTTCACGAGGAAGGCATAGAATAGGTAACAAATGACCCCCATGGGATTAGTCAATGCATCCTGCCAAAACCAGAAAGGAAGCCTGATTGTATGAGTAAAGTTCTAATAGTCGAAGATAGTATTACCCAGCGAGAGATGATTGAAGGTCTTCTTAAGGGTAGTGGTTTAGATGTTACTAGTGCTGGAGACGGGATAGAAGCCCTTGAAAAAATTGAAGGTAACTGTCCTGATTTAGTGGTCATGGACATTGTAATGCCACGGATGAACGGCTATGAGCTTTGTCGCCGGATTAAGTCCGATCCCCAAACGGAAAAAGTACCTGTAGTGATGTGCTCTTCTAAAGGTGAGGAGTTTGATCGCTATTGGGGTATGAAACAGGGGGCTGATGCTTATATTGCTAAGCCGTTCCAACCCCAGGAGTTGGTGGGCACGGTCAAGCAGCTATTGCGGAAATAGTACGGAAATAGTGATGAATTTGCGTCTCTAGTTGATGCGCCGCAGTCTGACAATTCACCCAAATGCACTAATCACTTGATTTGCCAAGGATTGCGGTGCATCTTTAGATATTTCTGTTTAATCCCCCATGAACTCCCCTCTATCACCTTAAGCTACTTGATCCCCGATCCACTCCTCAATACTGAATCACCAGACGGTCTGCCATCAACATTGCATCCCAACGCTGCATCAACTCTAGTCTGTCGATTTCTTGCATTCTGTCTGGTCTTACTGCTGAACTTTACCAATGAAATTTACCGCTGAGATTTGACTGTAACAGTTTGCCTGTAAAGTTTTGTCTGTAAAAGCTGTCGCTGGAATTGTCGCTAGTACTTTCGTTGTGGCATTAGTTTATGGCATTAGTTGCGGTAATTTAGTTGCGGTAACAATGGCTTTAGGTGCGCGGGATGAGGTGGCGGTGCTACCCTGAAAGTATTAAAGTATTGGCTTCAGTTTTAATTCAGTCTTAGTGCAGTTTTAATCAAGCTTTCACTCAGGTTTGACCTAGTTTTGATGATTATCTGACTCCCTTTGCAGTATTTTTTCATTGGTAAATTACCTGCTGGTCAAATTGGCATTGTCAAATTGGCATTTTAGAGTAAACTCTTTGCCAGTTATAACTTTAATCCCATAAGCCTTAACGATAGAACCAGTTATGGTTGGAAATCCCGACTTTTTCCCCGGCATCGCCCAAGATCAAGCCCCCGATCTTGAAGATGGTCTCGAAGCGCCGGAGGGTGAGCTACACCTCAGATTTTTTGTTGCCTCTGGGATGGAGTTTGCTCTACCCGCCATTGGCATTAAGGAGGTTTTGGAATATCCCCCCGACCGCATCAATCCTATGCCTAATGTTTCCCCTCTACTGTTAGGTACAGTCAATATCCGAGGGCGCGTTGTTTGGGTTGGTGACCTGGGACAATTCCTCAGTGAGCAAACCCCAGTCAACACGGATCGAGCCGAAATCTCGATTATTGCCATTGAAGATCAGGGGATGATGCTAGGCTTGGCGGTGGAGCGCATTGGTGTGATGGCTTGGCTAGATGCCGAAAACTTACAGCTATCCCGCAGTTCCCCTGATGCCATGTCACCTTTTATTAAGGGGGAATGGACTTTGGCAGATGGCTCATCCCTGAAGTTGCTGGATCAAATTAACATTCTGCGTTCAGCGCGGTGGGCATCATAAAACTTAACATCAGTCCCACATTGGCATTGTTGCAGAGACAGACAAATCAGACACAGATCCCGTCCCAAAATATCCCAAAATCCCTTGACTGGTCTAGTGCATCATGGTGTTATGCCCTCAACTGATCCGAACTGATTGATCCTGAGCAAATAATGGGATTTCTAGTTTTATGGCAGATAGGATATTTAGTTCAGGTAGATGGTTTAGGTAGATGGTTTTAGTTGGTACCTTTGATGTAATTCAGTATCTTTGAGGCAAATAAATCTTTGAGGTCAATAACGAGGTAAATAACTTGGTTACCTAAGCAGTCAGTTCACAGGCGGTCAGTTCACAGGATCGATGCACCAGAGCAATTAACTGGTGAACAGGTCAACTAACTTCGGATCAGTTCAGATAACTTCAAATCACATTTTCAGACAGCACCAGGGAAGTCACCCTATGGATTATGCCCCACCCCAGCCACGCCAACAGCCACCCCAGACCAACAGTTTCAGAGCGGGCACCACAGTTGGGGAATCACCATAGTTTGGTAATACAGTTTGGCAACAGGTCAGGCGATCAGTAACCACAGAGGCAAACTACAGAGACAGGAGTAGGAGAACACCATCATGGCATCAAGCACACAGCACCAAAAAGACTATGAAAAAGCCTCTATGGCCTACATGCAAGGTGATTACACCCGCGCTGAAGGCTTAACAGAGCAACTGGTTCGGACTTGCCCTAATGACCCAATGTATCGTTTACTACATGGTCATGTAAATTTAGCGCTGGAAAAGTATCAGGACTGTATCGGCGAATATGAGGCTGTTTTAGGTTTAACCAGTGATGCCTCGATTGTGGAGTATGCCCATGGCGGGATTGCGGCGGCTCGGGAGCGGCTGACGGTCACAGGGGGCTATGCTAACGAAAATTGGGAGTCAAATGGTCCCTTAACTGGTGGTAGTCCCCAATTAGAGGATTTTAGTTTTGATGATTTTTCCCTGGGAAGTGCCACGGACTTTAATGCTGCTGCCTCTAGTTTTAATGGTGCAGCGGTGGGGGGAGATAGTACTGGGGGCAGTAGTCCAAGCGTCAACTTTATGAACGAATTTGACGATTTTGACAACATTAGCAGTAATGCCTTTGGTGGCTCATTTGATAATAGTGATGCGACCCAGATGGCGATGGAAAGCGGTTTTACTGACTTTAATACCCAGGATTTTTCTGTGCCTACCAGAGGTGCCGGAAGTAACAATAGTTTTGCTAATAGTCCCGTCACGTCGGAAGCTGAACTGTTTGGCATGGGGGATGTAAATAGCCTAAAAGGTGGCAAATCAGCATCGGTGGAAGTCAATGCTGATGGTATTGATCAGGGCAGTTTGTTTGCGCCTTTTGACAACTTCCCTCTGGAGATGAAAAACATCACCACCGCAGCCACCGCAGGGATTACAGCGTTTATTGCGGCTGGGATTGCTGGGGTGATGATTAGCGGTGCTACCCCTGACGCTGCCCAAAGGGAAAAGGTGCGTAATACCGGTTTCTTAATGGGATTGGCGGCGGCAGTGGCGGCGGGTGGTAGTGCTTGGTTTCTGGGACGGCGCAGTGAGCGGTCGATTCGGCGAGCCACAGAAAATCTCCAAATACAAATTGACATTGCTTCTCGGGGTAATCTGAGCGCCAGAGCAACGGTATACACTGAGGATGAATTTGGGCGATTGGCAAGCACATTCAACCAAATGATGCAGGTGATTATGACCACCACCAGCGATGCCCAACGGAAAGCCGAAGAAATTGAACAATCTAGAGAAGATTTACAGCGGCAGGTGATCCGCCTTCTGGACGACGTAGAAGGTGCGGCTCGTGGGGATTTAACTGTACAGGCTGAGGTGACCGCTGACGTATTGGGTGCAGTAGCTGACTCGTTTAACTTAACGATTCAAAACCTGCGGCAGATTGTGCAACAGGTGAAAGCTGCGGCATTGCAGGTAACCGAAAGCTCGAAGGAAAATGAACAGTTTGCCCGCAGTTTGTCCGCTGATGCATTGCGCCAAGCGGAAGAGTTGGGAGTTACCCTGAACTCGGTGCAGATGATGACGGAATCAATTCAACGGGTGGCAGAAAGCGCCCGCGAAGCTGAACAGGTGGCAAAACTCGCCTCGGAAACTGCACTCAAGGGTGGGGAATCTGTGGAACGGACGATGGAAGGGATTTTGGACATTCGCGAAACCGTTGCTGAAACTACCCGCAAGGTAAAACGCCTCGGTGAATCGTCCCAAGAAATTGCGAAGATCGTCGGTTTGATTGCTCAGATTGCTTCACGGACGAACTTACTCGCATTGAACGCCAGTATTGAAGCTGCTAGAGCCGGTGAAGCAGGGAAAGGATTCGCGATTGTGGCGGATGAAGTGCGTCAGTTGGCAGACAAAGCCGCTAAAGCATCGAAGGACATTGAACAAATCGTATTGCAAATTCAAGGAGAGACCAGCAACGTACAACAGGCAATGGAACAAGGTACGCAACAGGTTATTGACGGGACGAAGCGGGCAGAACAAGCCAGACAATCTCTTAGTGACATTATTCAAGTGTCCCAGCGGATTGATACTTTGGTACGTTCCATTACTGAGGATACGGTCAAGCAAACTGAAACCTCCCGTACAGTGGCACAGGTTATGCAATCGGTGGAATTGACCGCTCAAGAAACTTCCCAAGAATCTCAGCGGGTGTCAGGCTCGCTACAGTACTTGGTGGGCGTTGCCCGTAGTCTATTGGAGTCCGTGGAACGATTCCGAGTTGATCAAGATCGTCCAGTGGGTGGCGGGCGTTAGGTGACTGGAGCGGTCAAATTGAAGATTGATGACTAGGTTTGGTAGCTTGATCTGAAACTTAGGGCATACTTAGGTAAATTTAGTCGCTGCTTTGGGATATTTAATGCCCCTTTGCGGTTAACCTCAGGTTTATCTAAAGCACCTTTTCCCGCTTTGGTTTTAGTGATTTATTCTGATTGTTGGTATTAGTTATCCTGTCGGTACTAAGTCAAATTATCTATGTAGTATTAACTTATAGTTGTAACTATTTCATTAATATTTAATTGACATTTAATTAATTACTACTGATTAATTACTGTTTAATTGAATAGCTCATCCTCATATCTGGCTCGAAATATCTAGATTGAGATATCTAGACTAAAGATCTGGATCAAAACTCAGATATAAGCCGAGGTGGGAGTCTACAAAGACCTAAGGAAATAGGAACCTTATGGGGATACCTGTAAGTAAAGGATTTAACTAGTAATTGACTTAAATTGACTTAGTAAATGCCCTTAGTAAAACTTAAACTTATTCATTAGATAAATTTCTCCCTAAACTCAATAGCTCAAAGTAAAAAAATTCCATCTTATTCCCTAGTCTTATTACTTGTTTATTTGAGACTTATTATTTGAGACTTACTTCTTGAGAGTTGTTATTTGAGATTTGTTGCTTGCAAGTTTTGAATCGTAACCCTACGGATCATCCAACTAAGATTTAACTACAATCTAAATCTAATGCATTAAATCTTGTTCCTTGCTGCTTTCATCCAGTTAACGCTTAATTAACGCTTAATTTATGTTACTTTCTTGCCAGAGGATACTGTTATGACCCAAGATCAACAACAGCAGCGCATCATGGGCTACTTCATCGAAGAAGCACGGGAGCATTTGCAAACCATTGAGCAAGGCATACTTAACCTGCAAGATGTGTTACGGGATGAGGAATCGGTTAATGAGTTATTTCGGGCTGCCCATTCCATTAAAGGGGGATCGGCAATGCTCGGTGTGGGAAGTGTGCAACATATCTCCCATCGCCTTGAGGATTTTTTCAAGATACTGAAAGATAACCAGAATATAGCCGTAGACGAACACCTGACGAGTTTATTGCTGGCAGCTTTTGACAGACTGCAAGAGTTATTAGATGAATTGCAGTCTAGTTTTCATATTAATGAAGTAGTGGCGGAGGAATCCCTACGGCAATTAAATCCGGTTTTTGTTGATTTGGAGCAGCACTTAGAGACGCTGCGGGTCCAGTCCCAACAGTCACGCGGTCAGACCCAAAGTGCCACCGCTCATCATGGCATGGGTCAGAGTCAGGCAAGCCCTGAGCCAGTGCGCGAATCCCAGGATCAAGCATTTCAAACCGCCGTCAATGACGACTTGCGGGAAATGTTGCAGTTATTTAAGGGTCAAGACGATAGCAACAGTCGGTATAGTTTGCAAGAGATTGCTAGCCGGATTCAGCAATATGGAGTCCAGTTTGGGGTGCCAGCTTGGACTAGTTTGCTAAGCAAAATTGAACAGGTTGTGGGTAATACAGCTTTAAATTATCGCGAAATTGCTCCGGTGGTAATTCGTGAAATCAAACAAGCCCAAGAACAGTTTATTTCTGGGGAAGGACACCAGATTTCACCTTCTAAAGCGTTATTAGATTTACTGCCGAAACGGGCGGTGGTTTTGGAAGATGATGAAATTAGCATGATTTTTGGCGCAGCCACTGAAGCTAATGATGACGATATTTCGATGGGGTTATCCCTTGATCAGGTGTTAGCCCGTCGGGAATGGGAAATACCGAGGTCAGGGGGGAATGTCACGGCAGCGGCTGGCACATTACAAACCAATATTAGTAATGAAATATCCTTGGGTCAGAATGCCGCAGCGGTTGGGAATTCTGATATTGACATGGATGATCTGTTGGTGACCATTCCGGCGATGGACTGGGGCAACAGTAGTATGGGCGGTGCTGGGGGAGATGATGAAGGAGATGTTGATGGTCCGAAAATTGGTGAATCGGAACTGAAGACTTTAGCTAATTTATTTGACAACGAAGATATTGATTTTGAGGCAGCATGGGAAGATATTGAATCCAATGAAACCCAAGTGGCGAATCAAGCTAATGGTTTACCTGATGATGATTCCCTTGCGGATTTATTGGGTACGAGTATCCCCAGTAATCTTGTGGGTGGGGAAGAAAATACCGACACACAAATGATTACTCTTTTTGGGGATGATTTTGGTGATAGTGAAGTCGGTGGCGCTAGCGGCTTATTCCCCCAAGATATGGCAGACTTGGCTAGTGATTTTGGTGCAGATGTGACTTCAGGGCTACCTAGTGGCACTGGTGAAGATGACCATGTACTATTCCCTGATGATGTTGCATGGGAGGAGTCAGAGGCACCTTCTGAAATGACTTCTGAAATAATTCCTGAAATGACTACCGATCAGATGGCAGATGAATACCTAGACCAGTTAGAGGGGACTAGTGCAGCATCACAAATGGATTCACAATGGAATGAATTTACTGATCTATTTAGTGGTGAAATAGAACCTGATCTTGCCATTGCATCGGTAGATTTGGAGCGTCAGTTAGATGAAAGCGACTTGGTAGCTCAGGCGAGTGACAGTACTCTCTTCAATGATAATGATTGGAATATCTTTGACGAAGAAGACGAGTTTAATGGTGAGATTAGTGAACAGATTAGCGCTTACGAAGTTGAGAATGAACCTGCTGACTCCCTAGATGATAACCCGAACGACATTGAGGGAAATATCACTGATGAGATGGATGAATTTAGCAGTGATGATCTGTATAGTTTGGATCAGGAAGCAAGTAATTCCGGAGAAACTTCCAGTACATCATTGAACAGTGGTGAACCGATCAGCTTTGATTTTGATGATCAGGACTTGGTGAATTTTGCCAACCAACTCAAAGACCAAACCAGTACAGATGCCGACATCGATCCGAGTGTTGATACTTTAGTAGAAGATGGGTTTAGTTTAGGTTTTGCTGATGCCATCGCCAATGCCACCAAACCCGAACATCCGGAAATCTCGAATGATGCACCAACACCGCAACCGATTGATTTCTCTTCTGTTGGTATTGATGAATTGGGATTTAGTACTGAGGATTTGTATAGTAGTGATCCGTCAGTATCTGAAGTCGTCAATGACTATGAAATTGACTATGAAACTGACTATAAAGGTGATGATGAAAATGATGAATACAATTTACTGAATGACTTGTTTGATGCCGCTGGGGAGAAATTAGCGGCAGCGACTGCGGCGGAGTCTGACAGCAACAATCAGTGGGATAGCTTTGATGGTATTGGCGATGATGAACCAGAAATTAGTGATTTAGAATCTGTGACCACAGGTGCTGATAGTGCTTTAGGTGAACTTGGGGAATTTGCCGACCTATGGGAATCAAAGAGCACCATCAATGACGATTCGTTTGTGGATGAACGGGTGTCAGTACGTACCTACGACCAGCCGGAAGATCTCGAACTGGAGAATTTAGATTTAAATACTTTATCTGCCCATGAAATCGGGATTGGTAATAGCACCAGTAACAGCATTGGTGACCTAGATTTTGGCGCAGAATTCTCCGATGAAATTGACGCTGCCATTAGTGAAGCCACTGAAGATAAAGAAGATATTTTTGAAGGATTAGGAGATTCAGAAATTAGTTCCATTGATGATGCTATGGCAGCTTTAGAAGAAGAGACATTCTTAGGGAATAGGAATGAAACTGCTAATGATTGGGAAACCTCAGTTACCGATGAAATTTTTGATATGGATTTATCTTCAGAAGATTTATCAGTGTTGGAAAGCATTTCACGGGAATCTGGTCTAGAGCATCGGGATGATGAAAAAGTCTTTGGTAATCGGACTATTGACAATTTAGTGGATTTCTTTGATTCTGAAGAAACCCCTGAACCAAATGACGGCAATGGTGATTTAAATGATGATTTAGTTGCTGCCTCCGCTGATGCATCGTTCAATGGAGCAGATTTGCAGTCAGAAGTTAACTCAGGAATTACAAGTGAGGCAAGTTATTCAATGGATCAGACTAACCCAAATTTAGGTGTTAACAACCAAGGCATTAGTGATGACTTAGATCTGGATGCCTTAGCCGCCTTAATTGATGAGCCAACGGTTTTATTCGAGGGTAATGCTGCGGGGCAAGGTGGTAGTAGTCAAGGTGGTATTGGGAATGGAACCAGTGATGCTGGTGATTTTGACAGTTTAGATGATTTAGAAGCTTTAATTAACAGCCAGAACCCCAGTACCGCTGCCCCTGCCCCCTCTATTACCCAGATTCATGATACTAGGGGTGATAGTGTCGATCCCCCCACAGCTAAGGGTGATGACTTCGCTGACTTGGAGAACTTTTTGGGAACGATGTACCAGAAAGATGTGGGTCCGATGGTAACCAAGACGAATCAACGGTCCGCAGCACCGAAGCGGCAAAAGTCCACCGATGGCACGATGCGGGTTGATGTGCGGCACTTAGACAGTTTGAATAATTTGGTGGGGGAACTGGTTGTTAACCGTAACTTACTGGAACAAGATCAAGAGCGGCTCCAGCAGTCAATTGTGAATCTGTTACACCAAGTGCAGTTATTGAGCGATGTGGCGCAACGGATGCGGGATCAATATGATCGCTCGTTGTTAGAAGCTTCGTTGGCAGTGCGTCGGAGCGTGACTGCGCCTATTTTTGGGGGTGTACGCAGTCACAGTACTCATTCTGATAATGACGATGAGAACAGCAGCGTTACTTCAGACTTTGACGGCATTGAATTTGACCGTTACACCACATTCCACGTTTTATCCCAGGAGATTATTGAGTTAACGGTAAAGATTCGGGAATCAGCCTCTGACATTGAGTTCGTGGTTAGTGAAACGGAACAGGTAACCCGTCAGTTAGGGATGATTACGACTCAGATTCAAGATGACCTGAAACAGTCGCGGATGGTACCATTTGCCCAGATTGCGGATGTGTTGCCCCGTGGGGTTAGAGATCGGGCAATTAAGAGCGGCAAACAGGCAGAATTAGAAGTACATGGGCGGGAAACTCTAATTGATAAGGCAATTTTGGAGGAACTGAAAGATCCGTTAATTCACATTGTGAATAATGCGGTGGATCACGGTTTAGAAAGTATGTCCACTCGCACTAGCAACGGCAAGCCAGCGGCGGGTAAGGTCACGGTACGGGCATATCACCAAGGGAATCAGACGGTGATTTCCATTAGTGATGATGGTGGCGGCATTGATGCAGAGAAAGTGAAAGAGAGTGCGGTACGGAAGGGAGTGCGCACCCAAGCCGATGTCAATCGTCTGACGGAAAATGAAGTTTATGCCTTGTTGTTTGAACCAGGGTTTAGTACTGCTGCCAAAGCCGATGAATTTAAAGGGCGCGGCGTGGGTTTAGACGTGGTGAAAACTGCCCTAGATGATATTCGTGGTTCGATGATGATTGAATCAGATTTAGGGAAGGGAACGACGTTCACAATTCGGTTGCCGTTGACCCTGAGTATTTCGCGGGCGATCTTCTGTATTAGTGATCGGGCGCGGGTGGCGTTCCCTGTGGATGGTTTCGAGGACATGGTGGAAGTGCCTCAAAGTCGTATTATCATGAACGAACAGGGTCAGACTTGTTTGCCTTGGCGGGATGCGATTTTGCCATTCCAGCATTTATCAAACTTGCTGACGTATAACCGCCATATCAGCCGCAGTAATATCTATGGTAAGCAGGAAAATGATGAATACTGCATTATCATTTTGCGGAATGAAACCAGTTATTTAGCGGTGCAGGTGGATCAGTTCCTAGGAGAATTTGAGATTGTAATTAAGCAGTTGGAAGGTCCGATTCCTAAGCCTGTGGGTATTGCTGGGGCGACGGTTTTAGGGGATGGTAAGGTGATGGCAATTGCGAACGTTTTGGAATTGTTTGATATTGCCAGTGGTCGCATACGTCCGCTCACCAGTAGCGAACCAAAACAAATCAGTACAGAAGTGGAAGCGGCGATTGATCCAACGGTGCTGATTGTAGATGACTCGATTACGGTAAGAGAGTTGTTATCGTTGACATTTGCGAAGGTGGGTTATCGGGTGGAACAAGCGAAAGACGGTCAGGATGCTTGGGAAAAACTCCGCGCTGGTTTGCCTTGCGATTTGATCTTCTGTGATATTGAAATGCCGCGTATGGATGGTTTGGAACTACTGTCACGGTTACAGAAGGATGGGCGGTTGAGTCAGATTCCTGTGGCGATGTTGACTTCTAGAGGGGCGGATCGCCATCGGCAAACGGCGGTACAGTATGGTGCTAAGGGTTATTTTACGAAGCCATATTTGGAAGAGGAGTTGTTGAGTGCTTCTAATCGTTTGCTGAAGGGTGAGAATTTGGTCAGCTAGTT
>JBIKNH010000130.1:0-12747 GCA_044358815.1 Pseudanabaenaceae cyanobacterium
CACCAGACTTGATAATGTGTCAGTTACAGAAAATCTTCCTCCCCGCCCAGTTCCCCTTCCAGGTGTGGCTTTTGGTGTAGTTGCGGCTGGTGGCGCTCTGTTCGCAAAACAATACAAGAAGTCTAAAGCTAAGCAAACTGTAGCTTAATTCTCAATATTACTTTCAGTATGCAAAGGGATAGCTCATGGTGCTGTCCCTTATTTTTTATTGAGAATAGGAATTTTAACTCTAATTCTGTAAACCATTATTCCCATTTTGCTACCCAATCAATTTCTGTTTGAGTAGGATTAGTTGGCGCGTCATGTTGGACATATAGCCCCAGAGCCTCAATAATTGTCACATCAAGGGATTTACCCTTGTCTGGGATCAGATGACTGAGTTCATCGGGTGTGTCAATGGTAATCTGCATGGTTTAACTTGCTATGGCATTTAATCCAATCCTATTGCAAACTTTGCTGACTAGACCAGATTACTGAATTTTTATGCACTCATGAAGGATAACTAGTATTTTTTAAGAAAAAATCAGAAATTAACCTAATTCCTATCTCAAACTTTTTCCTTTTTCCTTTCTACTTTTGCCTTCCCATTCCCTTCCCATTAGCCGCCTAGTTGTCTAATACGGTTCATAGCTTTATTATATCCAGCAGTATTACCCTGTGTTTGAAATAGCCTTGCTGCCTTACGAAAATCTGATAAGGCTCGCTGATTTTGTCCTAGTTGTTGATAAGCAAAAGCACGATTGCCTTAAGCCAAAGCATAGTCAGGTTTGAGTCTGATGGCTTCGTTATAGTCATTAATCGCGCCTCGATAATTTCCCGATTCATACTTTGAATTACCTGAATCAAAAAGGGTTTCTGCCGTTGCAGCAGCTAGCAACTTATACGAATTACCATTGTCTCCCACCAAGAATGCCGAATCCTATGCCGCAGGCGTTTTACTCTGTACAGTCCCTAAAGCACCATAGTCAGGGTGAGTAATTACCGAAACCGCCAATACCCCAAACAAACCCATCAACTTTGAGTAGCTCATGATTGTCTCCCTGAATTACATCTTAGTGATTTATTAGATTTTATGAACATTATGCCATTATTTATCTAGCAAGTATACCCTAATCATTTACTCTTAAGTTACCATCGCGACAAGTAGCCAAAACCGCATCAGCCACCCGTTGAATTGCCCCTTCTGCCCCCAAGCTAATACGCACCCGCTCATAACCCGCCAGCATATTCGCCCGCACCTCTGGCTTGAGTAAAATGTCTAACCCAGCTTGAGCGACCGCTTCAGGGGTAGCAGCATCTTGCAAAAATTCTGGAACAACTGCCTCCATATTGACCAAATTGACCGGAGAAATAAACGGCAACTTAATCCGCAACACATACTGCCCCAGCCATGCCGTTAATGCCGTCACCCGATATAACACCACCTGAGGCACATTCAACAAAGCCGTTTCCAAGTTGACCGTCCCCGATTTAGTCAGCACCAGATCCGCCGCCCGAATCACTTCCTGAGATTTGCCAGAAATAATCTCTGCATCAATGGCATACTCTGCCAATAAATTTTCGATGGTGGGACGATAGCGCTCCAGGGACAACGGTAATAAAAACTTCACTTCAGGGATTTGGGCACGGATAATCTGAGCCGCTTGTAAAATCACTGGCATCACATGGCGCAGTTCTTGGGTGCGAGACGCAGGCACAAGGGTAATTACCTTGGCGCTTGGCACAATCCCGAAATTTTGCCGCACAGTTTCCCGTGACGGTACTTGTGCCATCAAATCCACAAAAGGATGCCCCACCCATTCGACATTTGTACCCCGTTCTTCATAGTACTTAGCTTCTTGGGGAAAAATCGCTAATAATTTATCTGTAAAAGCCGCGATCGCCCGTGTATTTTTATCATCAAAAGACCAGACCCATTCCTGCGGCGCAATGTAGTAAACCACTGGCGTACCAAGATTACGCTTGACAAAATAGCCAATACCTTGGTTAGGCATCATATAGTCAATCAAAACCGAAACATCGGGGGGATTTTCCCGTAAAAAACGCTTAGCTAAAGCCTGTACCCGCAAAGTAGGAATCACATAGGGTAAAGCTTCTACCGCGCCAATGGAGCCAATACCAACGGTATTACCTAATAGTTTGACCCCCGCATCCGCCATGCGATTGCCACCTAAGCCAACTAATTCTAATTCGACCCCTTCTTTTATGGCTTTTTCTTTCAAGGCTGCCGCTAAAATGGCACCGTGCCAATCACCAGACACTTCACCGGTACTAATAAAAATGCGGCGTTTCATGTAGTAGTTTACCAACTTCACCAAAACAGGTTTATGGGAATTAAAAAGCTATGCAAAAGCTATCAAACAAATATCAAACAATTAGCAGTTAACTAACAACTAACTCATAACTAACTAGGGAGTAAGTATTAAATAGCAAGAATTTTTATTGAATTTTCCTTGCTACAAATTGTACCAACAGCGAACCAATATGCACCAAAGAAACCAGTAATACCCGAATCTGCCAGAGGGTATGTTATTTTTCGGTTTGGTGTTTTGTTTTGGTTTTTATTTGGACTTTGGGTTAGTTTGGCTCAGCGTCACTAAAATCTAGATCGGTAATCTAGATCAATTGGGCGTAATTTGGCAGTAATTTAGACGTTGATTTAGATTGACAGCTCATGATTTATAGCTAATAACGGTAAAATGTTAACAGAAAACCTTGCCTTCACTATGGCGATTGAGCAATTTAACTCTGGGGACTATTACGCCTGTCACGATACCCTAGAGGAAATCTGGCATGGGGCATGGCAAGAGGATCGCGGTTTTTATCAAGGGATTTTGCAGGTGGCGGTGGGGCTGTATCACCTGCAAAATCGCAACTGGCGTGGGGCAATGATTTTATTAGGGGAAGGGATTAGCCGCTTGCCAGACTATGAACCCAGTTATCAAGGGGTGATGGTGACTCCATTGCGGGATGAAGCGGCGGCGATTTTGGCGCAAGTGCAACAGACATACCGCCAAGGGGAACCAGCTTTAGATTTGTACCTGGGTCGGGTGGTCATGCCACAGATTATTTTGGCTCCGGTATAGATCTGACATCTACTTTATTTATGGAACGCATTGCCCCTAAATATCACAAATCATTGAGGATTATCGCCCTTATTACTGCTGATAGTTAATATAGCTACAATTTAGCTGCTATTATTAGGTGGTTCACTATTACTAAAACGTAAACACCGTCCGCAAAGTACCTACAGTAACCGTGCCATTGGTGCTGTTGTTATTGGGATTGAAAATCACCAGTAAATCAGGAGTAAGGGAAATATTGCTAGAGATTGGGAATTTGTAATAGAGTTCCCAATTGGTTTGGGTGCTGTTCCCTACTTTATTCTCAATCAGCGGTTGCCCAATGCCTAAGCCTGCGGTAGCACCTTCTTTTCCAAAATCCAATAAAACTAAACCCGCTGACCAAGTTTGAGGACTGATACTATCCCCAGTAACGCCACCATTGATATAAGTAGGCAGAGCATTACTAATGGCAGTGCCGCGATTGCTCAGGGTTCCCACGCCATAGCGCCCAAATAAACCCAGCTTCTGATTTAATGCCCATTCCAAATTTAAACCGCCAGTGTTGTAATCTAGGTTGTTCACCGTAGCGCGGGTGTACTGGAGACTTGCACTAAAGTTCCCTTTTGTTTCTCCTGATGATGTGGCAACCGTCGGCGTAAATGTCAATTCCACCGTGCCCTGATAGTTGTCACCAAACAGACCTTGATTGATTACGCCATTGGGAGAATTAGCACGGCTAGCACTAGCGGCTCTAGCAGCAACATAGCCCAAACGCAAACTGAACGGCGTATCAGAAAATTTCCAATCAATAATCGCTCCTGATCCTTCATTGACGGGCAGAGTAAGAGGATTATTGATAAACATCCGAGTTGAAAAGTCCGCAGCTTCATCATTAGCAAAACTGTTTTTATCAAGATGATCATTCAAGCCGATTAGAGTTCCGATACCGACTTTGATTTGGCTAGATACGGGGAAATCATAGCGCAATCTTCCTAAATTCACCCCAGAGCCAACTTGACTGTAATCAGCCGTGGATGAATTCCCAAAACCCAGAAAACCCCGCAATACATCGCCGCCATTGTCGAAGCCATCAGGTAACATACTGCCACTGTTCCCTAATTCCAGTCGAGTATGTAAGGAATCATTTCCAGTAAACGTGCTATAGAGATTGAGGCGCATCCGTGCTAGAGCGGTAGCATTGACCTGTCCGGAATTAGTAGTTACTGTGCCATTGGGACTAAGTAATGGTGTGCGTCCACCACTGCCAGCCGAAAAAGCCACGATTCCCTGTCCTTCTAGTTTAGTGGTATTAGAGAAAGCCTGAGATTCGACTCGCTCAGTTTTGGATTCTAGAGCCGCAACTCTTTGGCGGATAGTGCGCAATTCCAGCCGAAATTCCTCCTCTAATTTACGCCTAGATTCCTGTTGATTTGCCCTGAGATTAGAGTCCATTCCATCGGAGCGAGACTGTTCCAACCGAGTTAGACAGGCATTCAAAGCCGCCACAAACTCAAACCGGTTAATTGATCTCGTTCCTTCAAATAAGCCTCTTTCATTTCCTGACAAACACTGATATTGCTCAGCAAGGGAACGCACCGCCTTGGCTGCCCAATGATTCGAGGGAATATCAGCGAAGGAACCTTGACCGCCTTGGGTGATTTCAGTAATAGGAACTAGATTTTCATTGAGAGCTTCGCGGCTAGACTGCCGTATTTCGTTAATTAAATTATTTTGAGCATTGAATTGAGAATTGGCTTGATAAGTAGTTGGTAAGGCAAAAGCAGGCAAGGTTACACCAGTGAGCCATAATCCATAGCTACTGCAAAGCAAGCTGATTCCTTGTAAAAATAACCCCATAGGTTGGGGACGCTGGTAAAACTGATTTGTCATGTGATTTTAGAATAGACTTTAAAATGATTTTTCTAGAATGAAATTGATTTCTGATTTCCTGTAGAAATTCCTGGAATATGATGCACCGAGCTTATCCAAGAGAGCTAGGGATAAGATTCTTAAAACTTTCCATAACACTTTCCTTGACAAGTTTATTAGTCAAGTTCATTAGATAAGATGGTTAGTTTCAGGGCTTCGGAACTTCAACCGCAAATTATTTCATGGGAAATTATCTGAGGCAGTATATCGCAAACCACCTTTATTTGCTATAGTAAATAGGAAATATTAGCAATAAGCTTTTTAATAATTTAGCACAATGGATCGTCAACGGCGCAAGATTTTGGAATGGGGTTTAGGTTGGGGCTTAGGCAGTATTGGTTTAGCCAGCGGAATTACCGCCTGTCGGTCTACAGGATTTTTCGGTTCCCAGCCATCTGGAGGAGGTGATGCCCCGAAACCAGTCACCATCCCCCCAGTCAACTTAAACCCAGCCGCCCAAGACCGGATTAAAACCAGTGGACTAGATCCAATGGCAGTTCTACGGGACTTTGATTACGGTAAGGTGTCTCAAGAAAATGGGCGCACGGTGCGGGAGTTTCATTTGACGGCGCAAACCAAAACGATCAAACTTGATGCCACTACGGAATTTATTACTTGGAATGTTAATAACCGCGTTCCCGGACCAACCCTAAGGGCAACGGCGGGGGATCGGGTGCGGATTGCTTTTGCTAATCAAGCAGGACACGCCCATTCCTTACATTTTCATGGGGAACACCCCGCCGCGATGGACGGTGTGAAACCAATTCGTCACGGTGCAGCCACAATCTATGAATTTGATGCCATGCCCTACGGTGTGCATTTGTATCATTGCCATGTGGAACCCGTGTCGCGGCACATTGGCAAAGGTTTGTATGGCATGTTTATTATTGATCCCCCCACCCCGCGCCCCCCTGCCGATGAACTGGTTTTAATCATGGGTGGCTATGATGTCAATGGTGATGGACGCAATGAAATGTATGCCTTTAATGGGTTACCTCATTTCTATATGCAACAACCGATTGCGGTGCGGCAAAATCAGCTATTGCGGCTCTATGTGCTGAATATGATCGAATTTGACCCTATAGCCACGTTTCATGTCCACGCCAATATGTTTCAGGTATATCCTACGGGGCGCACCATGACTCCTAGCCAAGAGTCTGATGTGATTTCGATGGGCACAGCAGAACGGCATATCTTGGAGTTGCAGTATCGGTTCCCAGGTAAATACATGTTTCATCCCCACCAAGATGTGATGGCTGAGGCGGGTTGCATGGGTTTGTTTGATGTGATTGCGGGGTAAGGGTTAGCCATATTTGTGGCATTGATCGCAAGACTTTGCAAAATATTTTTGCTATAAATTGTCAATAGCTGTGAAAATGTGGTTGAATATACTTACTTTATTTATTGAGAATCTCTTGCATTATCTGGTATGTCGATCAAGATATTAAGAAATTAAGCAATATAAATAATCGAACAAATATTAAATAACTACTAGATAACTGCCAAGTAATTAATTTTATATTAATCACTGTTTTTTAAGATTGTTTATTCCAGTATCTGTCAAATATCTATCAAAGGTTTATGAAGTATCAGAAATGGCTCCAAATTTTAATCATATTTATCATGAGTGCGGCATTGATCGTAGCTTGCGGTGGTGATCCTAAGGTTACTAATTCACCTGGTAATAGTTCAAGTCAAACTGCTACTAAGACCGAGAGCAAAACCGAAGTATCTATTCCCAATGGTAAACCGAAAATTAATATTAACGAAGCGATTTTGTCAGAGCTAGATAAAATCGAGGCAAAGTTAGGCGTGGCGGGCTTATCGAATAAAATTCAAGCGGCTCGTCCCTATGCCAAAACTGAAGACTTGATCGCGAAAAAGGTCGTTACCGCTGAACAGTTTGCCCAAATTAAGGACATGGTGGGCACTGAAACCATTGAGTTAAAGGGTGAAGCGAAAGACGTTGATTATTTAACGAAATTGGGATTGATGAAAGGGCACATGATTGTTGCCAAGGAATTGCTGGATCTTCAGAAACCTGATCAGGCTTTACCTCATATTGGTCACCCAGTGGAAGAAATCTATGCTGATGTGGAAGGTCAGTTAAAGGAACGGAATGTTAAAGATTTCAAACAGGCGCTAATGGATTTACAGCAGTTGGTCAAGTCTAAGCCAAGTGATGGAAACATTGCCGCCAAGTACACCGAAGCGCTGGCGGGTATTGATAGTGCCATCGTCGCATTACCGGAAGCGCAACGACAAACGCCTAAATTCGCTTTACAGGTGATTAATGCGATTCTGGATACCGCTGGGACGGAATATATGGCAGCAGTGAGCGATACCAAGGTAAAAGAAATCATTGAATACCAAGATGCTAGAGGATTTACGCTCTATGTGGATCAGTCCTATCAAGGAATCGCACCAGCTATGACCAAGACCTATCCTGAAGTGCATCAACAGTTCAAAGCTAATTTAGAGAAGTTGAAGTCAGCATTTCCGAGTCCCATCGCTCCTGAAAAGCCGATCCTGTCCAGTTCGGAAATGTCAGCCCTGATTAAGAGCAATGAACAGGCAGCCGCTAAGGTTTATGGTAAATCTGCCTGATTCGCCAATAAAGGCCTCTGAATAATGCTTGATCATGCTTGCGAAAGATTTTCCTGTTCTAAATTTGTTTCTTCGATTCATTTCTTCAATTCATTAAATTCATGGACTTCAGTTTAACCTTACCCACATTCATTATTACTTTGCGCGAAGGTGTCGAAGCCGCTCTAGTAATTGGCATTGTCATGGCATATTTACAGCGCGCTCAACGTGCCTATTTGAATCGCTGGGTGTTTGCTGGCATCGGTGCTGGGTTGGCAATCAGCGGCATGGTGGGCGCTCTGTTTAATTGGTTTATGCAGAGCGTCGGTCAAAGTAACCCCGAACTCTCGCCAATTTTCGAGCCATTGCTGGAAGGGGTATTCAGTTTAGCCGCCATTGTGATGTTGACTTGGATGTTAATCTGGATGACTAAACAAAGTCGTGCTCTGAAAGGAGAAATTGAAGGTTCTTTGGCAAATGTTTTAGGACAGGGCAATAAAGCAGGTTTAGGGATTTTCACCCTGATCTTGTTTGCGATTTTACGAGAAGGCTTTGAAGTAATTTTATTTATTTCAGCGAAGTTTCAAGAGGGCTTGATGCCAGCATTAGGAGCCGTGGGTGGGATTATGACGGCGGCTCTATTGGCTGTGGCTCTGTTTAAATTTGGCTTGAAAATCAATATTCGGGTTTTCTTTCAGGTCATGGGTTTTATGTTGTTAGCCATTGTATCTGGTTTAGTGATTGCCGTTCTGAGCCATTTTGATACTGCTTTACGGATTCTTTCTCAAACTGATCGCAAATCTGCTGACATTTGTTTCTATTATGAGCATTTTGTAAGGGAACATTCCTGTATTCTCGGACCAATGGTTTGGAATACGAGTAAAATCCTACCTGCGGAAAAGTTCCCTGGTGTGATTCTGAGTTCTTTATTTGGTTATACGGATAAGCTTTATTTGGTGCAGGGTATTGCTTATTTGGTATTTTTTAGCATTGTGGGAATGATCTATTACCGTAGTTTGCGAGGTGGTGCGGGAAAGTCTAAGGCAAATCCGGCGCAGGTGAATTAATAGGGATTCTCTTGAAAGGACTATCTGAGGTGTCTCTATCAAGTTAGCAAGGTGCGTTACACTGCATTAATGCACCTTGCTCAGCGCGAAGCGATTACTATCCCTCAAAAATATCCCAGAAAATATCATTTAGAATCGTTTCAATGTCGCGCTCAAACTGCCATGTATCAGGAAATTGATACTGTGGATAATCTTCACGAACATCTCTGAGGGCGTAGCGCCATGCTATATCAAAGGTATTATCCCAAACGGTTTTAAGGCTAGGATTGTCTTCCAGTAACCAGTCAAGACGCTTGCGTTGTTCTCTAATAGTGCGCTGCCATCCGTTAAACTCCTGAGGCATATCGACATACATACGCTTAAGTAAATGCTCTAGCAAAGTATTCAGACGGCTTTTTAGTTCATCTTTCTTAGAACGCCCCAAGTCTTCGATCTCCTCAATCAGATTTTCAAGATCCACATTGTCAAAATCCCTAGCCTTTAACTTGGATACAATATCTTGAGTCCAAAGTAGGTAATCAGATTCATATAGGGATTTGCGTGTCGCTGTTTGAGTCATTAGTTTTTAATTCCTTTATAATAATTCATAATTCTCCCAAGTTTTACCTGCAAGTTTTTGCGCAAGATCAGCTGCATCTGTAGCTTTTAGTTTGCCAATATCAAAATATTTCTTACTGCCAAACATTCCTCCAGGACTTGCTTTAACAAAACTAGTAGAATGCATATCGTCTAATAAAAATACTCTCACTGGATACCAAGATTCACCAATTTTTTGAAGACGTTCTATTGCAATTTGAATCAGTTTTTCTTTTGGTTTCTCAGTATTACTCCAAACCAAGTGTCCTTCGTCTATAGATTCTAGATCTACGACTGCTTCAATTTTCGATATTTGCTCAACACACTTATTACGGTAAGTCCCAAAATACAAACTACGACGATGATTATATGATCCGCCTTGTGCTGGACAAGTATACATTTTATGCGCTAATACACTATCAAAACTTCCTTTGCAATTGACAACATCCAAACGATACTTCCAAGATGGCAACAGGTTGTTTTCATCAAAGTATTCACCCAAATCTATAATTGCATCAACTAAATTTTTGGGTGGATATTGTAACTGATCAAGTGCTTGAATGAATTGTTCAAAACTAATGGATATAAAAGCAACATTGACATCTTTAGCTTTAGTTTTGACAGCTTGTAAAACTAGATGACTTTCTGGATCTTGCTCAAAGTTTCCTAGAGCTATAAGTACTCTTTTGCCTTGTCTTTTTTTAAGTGTATTTAGATGATTTAAAAGCTGAGTTTCAGTGAAATCACTACCAAGTTTTGTCTCAATAAAAACTGAGAATGAATCTTGAAAAATTTCACCATCTGGTACACTATCTTGAGCACGGCGCTGTTGAATAAACTTTACGCCGACAGTTGATGAAAGATTCTCGTCAAACAACAGGCTTAGCACTTCCGAGAGGAATTTCGGATTCTCTTCATAGAGCATCTTCAAAATCAAAAGACAATGATTCGTCGTTTGATTTTCTTTTTGGGAGAAAGTTGGAAATAAGCGTATATTTTGACCCATACTTTTGGTACTTTTGAATTAGATGCGTTGAATATTCTTCAGTTTTGATTCGATTTTTAAAGTCTTAGCAAAGTATTTAACTTACGATAGAATCATAGGTTAGAGTGATCCAACTATACACTATCTTACAAACTGCCAACTAGTAAACATTAGAGCAGCATCCTTAAAAAACTGATCAAGCAAAGCAAACCCAAAAATTCAACCATCAGATCTCCGTAAGCTAACATACCCTAATAGAACCTAATAGAATTTGAGCAATCAAAAAGTTCGGTAACATTACCAAGCCTGCATTAATTCTGTACTAAAAAACAAACAGCACAACCACTAGTTCTGAGAACCTATGACCACCACTGAGGCACTTCTACCACCGCTAGAATCACAGGGCATGAAACTAGACCTTGATGATCAACTACAAGCAAAATACCAAGCACTGCAAGGGATTTTTACCGAAATTGCCGCCCGTGATGAAAAAGTTATTGTGGCTTATTCTGGCGGCATTGACAGCACCCTAGTTGCCAAATTAGCCCATGATGCTCTCCATGATCAGGCATTAGCAGTAACGGCTAATTCTCCATCATTACTACCCGCTGATTTGGACTCAGCCATAGAGCAAGCCGCTTGGATTGGGATTAATCATCAGGTGGTGACCACCCACGAACTAGACAATCCCAACTATGCAGCTAATCCCGTCAACCGCTGTTATTTTTGCAAAAGCGAACTTCACGACACCCTCAAACCCCTAGCCCAACAGCTTGGCTATGACATCATTTGGGATGGCTTAAATGCTGATGATTTGACAGATTATCGCCCTGGGATTCAAGCTGCTAAGGAAAGAGGTGTACGCTCTCCTTTGGCAGAAGTTGCCATGAGTAAGCTGGAAGTGAGAATCCTATCGCGGGCGTTGGGCTTGCCTTGGTGGGACAAACCCGCTCAGCCCTGCCTCAGTTCGCGATTTCCCTACGGTGAGGCAATTACCATTGAGAAATTACGACGCGTCGGACAAGCAGAACAATTCATTCGTCAGGCAGGATGGAAGGGAGACCTACGGGTCCGCTCTAGTGAAGATACAGCCAAGATCGAAGTACCTGCCGCAAAAATTGGTGAATTTCTGAATCTCATTTCTCCTGAAGCCATTGCCGCAGCTTTACGGGGTTATGGGTTCAGTACAATAGTATTAGATTTAGAAGGTTTTCGCAGTGGCAAGCTTAATGATGTGTTGCGGCAAAATCCTCCTGAGTCATAATAGTCATCTAAGACCAAATTCTCAAACCCATCATAAACTTCATGGGAGAGTATCTCAATATTCCCGATCAAATCTATCAAGATGAGATGCTCTCCATTCCCAAAACAACACTTCAAAACATTGGTGAAACCTATGGTTATCGCTGCACCTGTGACAAATTCAGTTGAACAAATTGAATATCCTTCCCGTGATGGTGAACCTATGGCAGAAACTTACGATCATTTTTATGCAATTGCGATTCTATTGGAAATGCTGCGGCAATATCTGATAGGTAAGGAGGCGACGGTTTTGGGTAATCAATTCCTTTACTATGCCCAAGGATTTCCCAGAATGCGGGTAGCGCCGGATGTGATGGTGATTTTCGGCGTGGCGGCAGGTGGTCGCGACAATTACAAAATTTGGGAAGAAGGACAAGTACCTACGGTAGTTTTCGAGATTACTTCCCCTAGTACGCAGTTGGTTGATACTGGGTTTAAGAAGGATCTCTATGCCCAAATGGGAGTCAAGGAGTATTGGCTGTTTGATCCTAAAGGGGAGTGGCTAGAGGGGCAGTTGCAGGGGTTTCGCCTCAATGGTGAGGAATATGTGGCACTGGCGGATTATCATAGCCAAGAGCTAGGCTTGAGTTTGTCTGTGGAAAATAAAAAGATTGCTTTACATCGGTTGGACAATGGCGAAAAGTTGCCTTTCCCTGAGGAACTGGCGGAACAGGTGATCCGTGAACGTCAAGCCAAACAGGAACTTGAGCTAATGTTACAACGCTATCGGGAGCGATATGGAGACTTAGAGGCTTAGGGATGGTTTTTATAATTTACCTCTTACTTGTATCAATAAGGCTGTTCTAGCCTGAGTAAGAAATATCAAGCAGATGCTTTTCTGCACCTTCTCCTAGAATCCAACGAATAGTTGTGAAAAATGCTGGCCAGTCATGTTTGCCATCACCGAAACGTTCTGCGGCAATTTGCTTTTTTAGTAAAATTGCAGAAGTGTTGACAGATAGAAAATGGGAGTAAAAAAGCGGACAGAATATGTTATTTTGCCCCCATCAAATGAAAAAATAATTAGCTTATGGTACTTTCATTTTCTAACATCGTCAAGTCAATATTGAAAGAGCTACCAGCAAATGACTACCCAGTATTGAATAGTCGTCTATTCTTTGAAACTTGGCTAAACTTTGTTTTAGATAGCAGTTTAACCAGCATGAGAGATTTATTTTATCGATTAAATCACACTGGTATTATCGTCTAAAGCAACGCAGAAAAGACGATGATTTAG
>JBIKNH010000131.1:0-12686 GCA_044358815.1 Pseudanabaenaceae cyanobacterium
GCCCGGATTAATTACCACATAGGCATTAAAGTAAACAATTTGCTCCACATCCCGTAAAGGAATATCGAGCAAAATCGCCATATAACTGGGAATCCCTTTGAGATACCAAACATGGGTCACCGGAGCGGCTAACTTGATGTAGCCCATGCGATGACGACGCACCCTAGACTCTGTGACCTCTACGCCACAACGTTCGCAGACAATCCCACGATGGCGCACCCGTTTATATTTGCCGCAATGACATTCCCAATCCTTTGCTGGACCGAAAATCCGTTCGCAAAACAAACCATACATTTCTGGTTTGAGGGTGCGATAGTTAATGGTTTCTGGCTTGGTGACTTCGCCTACGGTGCTACCATTGGGCAATACCCGCTCACCCCATTTGCGAATTCGTTCGGGCGATGCCAAACCAATTTTCACGTAGTCAAACTTCTGTTCCACTTTTGCCATAGGGGTTGCTGTCCTCACTAAAACTACATCAATAAAAAACTACTTCCCAAACCTACTTCCCAAATCCAAGCCTCAATACCGCTATAGCTCCTGAAAGTAAGCTAGATGTCACCAGTTGCCTCAAGTTCCCTCAGGTTCCTTCAAGTCAGGCTCGCTCCCAGTGATTTCATAGTCAGTGCGCCCACAGTTACCAAACAGTCACCAAAACGCCCCAACCATAACCGAGATCGGCTAAGTTGGTGGCGCTGGTTTAAGTTGTGATCCGCTGCCCAAGCTGTTTATCCAAATCCTTTTGACTCAACCCGATCCAAACTGACTTAAATATTTGCCCAAGGTCTAACCAATGGGAAGAAACCGTGACTCAACTAATCCGATTAATTAACTCAAATTTAGTTAATTCAAATCAATTAACCTGAATTAATTTAGGTTAATTAATCCAGGTAATTTAGGGGATTAATCCTCATCGTCATCAAAGCTAGTGCTGTGATACTCATAGGTAGGACGACTGGGAATCCGGCGGGCATTAACATCGGTCATCAAATCGACTTCCGTATCTTGGTTACTGCCATCTTCCGAAACCTTGTGAATCGACACATCTAAACACAAGGATTGCAGTTCTCGCACCAATACCTTGAAGGATTCCGGTGTGCCAGGGCGAGGAATGGGCAAGCCTTTCACAATGGCATTGAGTGCGTCGTTACGTCCCGTCATGTCATCGGACTTGACCGTGAGCAGTTCTTGGAGAATATAAGCCGAACCAAAGGCTTCCAGTGCCCATACTTCCATTTCCCCGAACCGCTGACCACCCTGTTGGGCTTTACCACCAAGGGGCTGCTGGGTCACCAAGGAATAAGGACCAGTGGAACGGGCGTGAATCTTATCGTCTACCAAGTGCACCAGTTTGAGCATATATGCCCGACCTACGGTGACCGGTTGATCAAATGGTTCACCAGTACGTCCGTCAAATACAGGCAGCTTACCGGAGTTTTCAGGATTAAACATCCACTGCTTACCAGGGAGCTTAGAAGCTTCCGTCAGGGCGGTATTAACTAGAGTACGGGAGTTTTCTTCGGCATATTTCTCATCGAAGGATTCGACAAAGAATCGGGTATTGAGGTGTTCCCCTGCCCAACCTAGTAAACATTCAAAGATTTGTCCCACGTTCATCCGTGAAGGCACACCCAAGGGATTGAGTACGATGTCTAGGGGTGTACCGTCTGCCAAGAAAGGCATATCTTCCTTCGGCAAAATCCGAGAGATAATCCCCTTGTTACCGTGACGACCCGCCATCTTGTCACCCACTTGGATCTTCCGTTTTTGGGCGACATAAACCCGTACCACCATATTTGCGCCGGGGGGCAGTTCATCCCCTTGCTCTCTGGTGAAGACCCGCACATCCACCACGCGACCCTTTTCACCGTTGGGCACACGCAGGGAGTTGTCCCGCACATCTCTAGCTTTTTCACCGAAAATGGCGCGGAGCAGTTTTTCTTCAGGGGGCTGATCGGACTCACCCTTAGGCGTGACCTTACCCACCAAAATGTCATTGGACTGAACCCATGCACCAATGCGGATAATCCCTTGCTCGTCGAGGTTACGCAGGGCTTCTTCACCAACGTTAGGAATTTCTCGGGTAATTTCTTCTGGTCCGAGCTTGGTTTGACGGGCTTCAATCTCAAATTTTTCAACGTGGATTGAAGTGTATACGTCGTCATGGACGAGACGCTCATTAATTAAGATCGCGTCTTCGTAGTTGTAACCCTCCCAAGGCATGTAGGCAACGAGGACGTTTTGCCCCAGTGCCAAGCCGCCACCTTCAGTGGAAGAACCATCGGCTAATACTTGACCAACGGAAACGCTATCCCCAACCCACACCAAGGGACGCTGGTTTAAACAGGTGTCTTGGTTGGATCGTTGATACTTGTGCAACTTGTAGGAAATTTCGCCGCCATTTTCTGACTTGACGCGAATCTCTTCCGCAGACACATAGCTCACTTCTCCTTTAGTACGGGAGACGATCACCATCCCAGAGTCACGGGCAGCTTGGGCTTCTAAGCCTGTACCCACCAAAGGACGCTCCGGACGTAATAGGGGCACTGCCTGCCGTTGCATGTTAGAACCCATCAGAGCGCGGTTTGCGTCATCGTGTTCTAGGAACGGAATCAGCGACGTTGCCACAGAAATGATCTGTACCGACGAAACCGCCAAAAAGTCCACTTCTTCGGGGGTGGAGCTACCGAATTCTTGGCGGTAGCGAGTGGGAATAATTTCATTGAGAATCCGTCCCGTTTCGTCGGCGGACACATCCCCAGCGGCTACCCGATATTCATCCTCTTCGTCAGCGGTCATATATACCGGCGGCAAATCCTTCCGAACGCGCCCCTCTTCCACCCGATGGTAAGGGGTTTCGATAAAGCCATACTGATTGACCCGCGCATGGGTTGCCAAGGAACCGATCAGACCCGCGTTAGGACCTTCAGGAGTTTCAATAGGACAAATCCGCCCATAGTGGGAAGGATGAATATCCCGTACCGCAAAACCTGCCCGCTCTCTGGTCAAACCACCAGGTCCTAAAGCACTTAACCGCCGCTTGTGGGTTAATTCTGCTAAAGGATTGGTTTGGTCCATGAACTGGGACAACTGACTCGAACCAAAGAATTCCTTAATTGCTGCCACTAGGGGCTTGGGATTCACCAAGGAAGCTGGAGTCAGGGCATCCACATCAGAAACCGTCATCCGCTCCCGAATGATCCGCTCCAACCGATTTAAACCAACCCGCACTTGGTTCTGTAATAACTCACCGACGGAACGCACCCGACGATTACCTAAATGGTCAATATCATCTAATTCTCCCATGCCAAACTTGAGGTTGATCAAGTAATTAATTGCCGTGAGAATGTCTTTTTCCGTCAATACCCGCATCGAATCGGGAGTATTCAGACGCAGTTTCTTATTGAGCTTATAACGACCAACTTTCCCTAAATCATACCGCTTGGGATCGAAGAATCGCGAACGCAATAATTCCCGTCCACCAGACTCTGTGGGCGGTTCACCAGGACGCAATTTCCGATATAGTTCCTTCAGTGCTTCTTCTTCGTCGTATTGCCCTTCTTTTTCAATCGTCTTATAAAAATAATCTGGGTGAGTCAATTCATCCAGAATATCCGAATCACTTAAGCCCAAAGCCTTGAGCAGCACTTGAGCCGATAACTTGCGGGTTTTGTCAATGCGCACCCATACCAAGTCATTTTTATCAGTTTCAAATTTGAGCCACGCCCCACGATTGGGAATTAAGCTGGCGTTATAGGTGCGACGACCGTTC
The DNA here is from genome assembly GCA_044358815.1 of Pseudanabaenaceae cyanobacterium. Lineage (GTDB taxonomy): Bacteria > Cyanobacteriota > Cyanobacteriia > Pseudanabaenales > Pseudanabaenaceae > JBAXSK01. Next base: position 3,773 of record JBIKNH010000131.1, read on the forward strand.
TTATCCACATCGTCTTTGTAGTACACACCCGGACTACGCACAATCTGGTTGACAATTACCCGCTCTGCACCGTTAATAATAAACGTGCCGCGATTGGTCATCAGTGGTAAATCCCCAATGAAGACTTCTTGCTCCTTGATTTCGCCCGTCTCTTTGTTGATCAATCGCGTGGGAACATACATTTGCACCCCGTAGGTGGCATCCCGACGCTTCGCCTCCTCAACATTATATTTAGGACGTTTCAGCTTATAGTTCTCGGCGACAAAATGTAATTCCATTTTGCCTGTATAATCTGTAATTGGGGAGAAGCTCTTAAGCTCTTCAATGAGTCCTTCCTCTAGGAACCACCGAAAGCTCTCCCGCTGAATCTCTACGAGGTCTGGTAGAACAAAGGCAGGAGTTACAAGAGTTGGCTTATTCATGCACTAATAACTGCAGTTTAGTGAGCTTAGGTTTATGGCTTGCTTGTGGCTAAGGCATAAGCATCTTAATCTACACTTGTTTGGGGTGCTTTGTCAAGAATGATCTGGTCTCTAGTCAAATTTGCACCAAAAATCAGGTAAACTCAAAACTTTACTGATGGTTTGTTTTTAAATAAACTTTCATGCACTAAAATTATTTGCATACAAGATTTTTGTGACTAAAAACATTTACTCAAATTTTTCTCAAATACATTTTAGTCAAATAAATTTAGTGGCGAGAGGTGATTTGCGCCCGATGGTTTACGTTTAGGGGTGAGATGGCTATAATGATCTGTGCTAATTTAGCTTATGGTTTGGGTTGAGTTGGTTTAGGTTAAGTATCTGGGGCTGTGGCTCAGTTGGATAGAGCAAGCGCCTCCTAAGCGCTAGGTCGGCGGTTCAAATCCGCCCAGTCCCGTTCTGATTCCGATAGATTCAGCAATACTTGAAAAATAACTGCTGAGAAATGATTGGTTCATCAATCCTGACAAATTGCCATTTAGTTGCCATTTAACTGATCTAGAAACTGATCTAGAATTTGAAATAGAAATCTTGCTCATCCCTTGCCCATTCTTGCCCATCAAATTAACCCCGTTATGGAAAACTGGTTGGAACGCACTGAGTTACTGATTGGTGCTGATAATATTGCGAGATTGCAAAACGCTAATGTGCTGTTGGTTGGTTTGGGTGGTGTGGGTAGCTATGCAGCGGAGTTTCTCTGTCGTGCAGGTATTGGACGGATGACAATTGTCGATGGGGATTTGGTGGATCGCAGTAATAAAAATCGCCAACTAGTTGCCCTAGATAGCACTGTCAATGCCTACAAAGCCGATGTGATGGCACAACGGATGTTTGATATTAATCCTGAATTAGAATTAACCATTGTGAAGGATTTTCTCACCCCAGAGAAAATGGAAGAACTGATTACGCCAGATTTTGATTGGGTGGTGGACTGCATTGATAGTATCCAGCCGAAGCTCTATTTTTTAATGGAAGCAGTGCAAAAAGGAGTCAGAATTGCCAGTAGTATGGGGGCAGGTGGACGTTTGGACCCGACCCAGATTCGCATCGCGCCGATTTTTGAAACTAATAATTGTCCTTTCGCCCAAAAAATTAGAAAAGGGTTACGCCGTAAAGGATTGGGGCGGAAGATTCGGCGGCAACAGATAACGGCAGTTTATTCTGAAGAACTAGTGAAACAAGATTCTTTGCAATTGACCGATGGTAGTCGATTTAAGCGCTCTTATTATGGCACTATTTCCTATCTGCCTGCCTTGTTTGGACTGCATTTAGCCAGTTTGGTAATTCGTAATCTGATCGAATCAGGTTCCAAATCCTAAATATCACAAACTATAATAGTTCCTAATTAATTATCATTTATTACTAATCACCCCGAATCATCCCTATGACTACCACTCCCGATCTTTTCCTCACGACAATCACCTTTGAACAGGCGATGCAATATACTGCCCAACTCTTGACCACGCCAGAGTTACCTGATGAAGTTTTAGAGGCGAAAGTATCAGGTCTATTGGCAACGATGAATGGAGCACGGGGCTTTTTTGTCACCTATTTAACAGGGAATTTCCCTCAATCTGATGAGCCGTCACCGCCGATCTATCGCGCTATTGCCCAGGCTCCTACGGTGGCGATTGATTTATTGGTTAAAAATATTGCGATGTCTACGGCGATGGTATTAACCCATTGTCAAAATGGAAATGAAGATGCGGCAAAGGGTTCAGCCACAGTGGCGAATCGAAGTTCTAAAATAATTCGCGAATTGGCGCAAAATTATAATGCAACGAATTTGATTGCTGCTGCCAAGGATCTGCGAGACAGTGCCCAAGGGGTGGGCGGGACCTATGGTGGTTTTCTGGAGCGTTGGCAGTATAACGAAATGCAACGTTTAGCCATTGTTACTGCCCTAGAGAGCGCCTGTCCCGCCATTGTCCCTGATGTAGTTTAAGGTTTGATAGGTACGAATTTGATTAGTCAGAAAGATAACTACTTCGTTAAGTTCTTATTCGGTCTGAGTGCTTCGGGAGTTCTAGAACTAATATCACGATTGAGTCCTAAAACATCGCTGTCAATGAATGGCAAAGCGGAACTACCATAAATCAGCGGAAATTTGCCGTCCCAGATATCCAGGGCTTTGTTTTGCAAAACTTCAGGGGTGAGGGTACTTTGTAAGAGCTTTTGAGCTTCGGCTCTACCCTTGGCGCGGTTTACCTCGGCTTCGGCTTCCCGTGAGGCTTTTTGCGCAATGTATACAGCGCGTTGGGCTTCCTGTTCCGCAATTTGTTTCTGTTCAATGGCGGCGGCAAATTCCTTCGTAAACTGCACATCTAAAAGGGAAACTCCATCAAGGATAATTCCATAATTCCCTAGACGTTGATCCAGCGCAGTATCAATTTCGGCTTTGAGTTGCGGGCGTTTAGTTAAAATCTCTTCGGCATTTTTTTCCGCTGCGGCAGCTTTAACCACTTCACCCACCGCCGGATTGAGAATGCGATTCACTACCTGTACTTCATCGCCAATGCTTTGATAAACTCGATTGACTTTTTGCGGATCAATGTGCCAGTTAATTGCCACATCTAATTTAACTTCCTGTAAATCTTTAGAGCCAACCTGAGCTAAAATATCAGTTTTTTGAACTCGGACGCTAAGTTGACGAATTTCGGTCATCACCGGAACTCGCCAGTGTAAACCTTCATCTAGGATTTCATCTTGGACTTTGCCGAAGTTCATCACTACGCCGCGATAACCTGCACCGACTACCACCAGAGGTCCCGCAGCGGCTAAGAGAAAAATTAAAGCACTAATAAAAATCAGGGCTATGGTGAAATTTTGTCGAGTATCTTGATTATTCATAGAAGCAAATATGACACGAAATAAGAGGGAAGTGATAATTATCTTTATTGATGATACTGGTGATTATTTCTAGGAGTTTCTCGCAGTTATTTTTATTTTAGTCCCCCAATCAATTCTCTGATAATAATCTGATGCTAAGCCCCATGGTTGCCCTTACCGAAATAGCAAACTGAATTACTTTATCTCTTAGTTAAATTAGTTAAAAATTTGGGGCGTTGTAATTTAGCCATAACTTCTAGCCATAACTTCTTAAGATTCGCGGCAAAGTCACCAAAAGAAACAAAAACTGCTACACTATCTGAGACTTTTTGCCCTCAAAGCGTTTGTCCGCTGAACTGTTAGCCTTAAATCCTTGCTCTATCAGAGTTTGGGCACTAACTTAGTCCATCTTTAGTTGATATTTAGTCCGTGTTTAGCCCATGTCTAAATTTGTCGGTGACTAGGGACTATCTCGGTGACTGCTTGGTAATTTGCTTGGTAATTATCCTGCTAAAGATTGCTGCTATGGCTAACCAGCGCTGAGGCATTAGCCAATATTCAATCCTTTATAGGCAATGTGGTTAATCCCATGAGTAAGATCTTTGTTTCCGTTGGTCACAGTGGTGTAGAGAGTTACTTTGCCCTAGAAGCTCAAGTTAAGTCATCCCATCAAGTGCTGGCTGAGGCTTTCCTTGGTCAGGGTAAAGTCCATTCTGGCGGGGGGATTTATCCTGCGGTGGATCTGCCCAGTACGATGACCCTACGCCAAAAAGAAGATCTAGAACTCAGTGCAGAGGCGACGGCACTGCGGGATTTGGTTGTGGCGGAATTACGTTCTAGGGGTTTTTTAGTTGAAGTAACGGATCATAGTTTTCAAACTCTGGCGCATTTAGTAGAAATTAATGCTCAGGCAGAACCTAAAGATATTGCTTTGTTAATTCAAGGGGGGACTTGTATTACTGCACCAGAGCGAGGACTGGGCATATTTCATATTGCTAATAATGAAGTCAGAAAACGTCAGGCAGATTTATTACTTAGTGCCATTGTGCGCCGCGTGCCGGAATTAGCTTATCGTCCTACTAAACCAGATACTAGTACGGCTCTGGGCTATTTGCCGTTCTGTCGTGCCTTGGCGATTCCATCGTTGGTATTGGAACTAGGTTGTTTCAAGCGCGAAGGTGATTTACAGGTGTTGCAGATGCGCCGCCGTGATTATGCCATTGGCGTGGCGGATGGCTTGCAAGTATGGCTCAAGGATAATTTAGGGATTCCTACTGGTGTGAGCCAACCCACCCGTACCCCGCGCCTAGCCGTGACTAATGCCGATGTTTATCCCGAAATTCGGATTAATCTGAATGGTCAAATGCATGAAGAAAAAGGCATTTTGGTTAATGGCAATGCTTTTGTGCCGATGGATTTAGTAGATCGCCTCGGCATTAATTTACATCAGAGTTTTGATTTATATCGTTTGCGTTACAGGCATATTGTCTATGTCCGTGCCATCGGTTTGCGTGATGCGGGGGTGGTGGTGCGCTGGGACAGTACTACTCAGGTTTTAAACTTACAAACAATTTTTAAAATCTGCACTGCCCAAATGGAACGGATTATGGGCGTGGGTTACAGTTCCGATGTGCAAATGATGATGTTTCTCAAAAATCATAATGAAGAAGTTCTCACTAATTACAGCGATTTACCCCATCTATATCGCGAAGAAGCCGCCATTGAAGGGGTGAATCATGATTTAGCCTTCTGTCAAATGTGTTTAGAAACGAACTTCCTCAGATTTACCGATGCTACGATCAAACCTGAACAAAATAACTTTGCGGGTTTAGGGGCGAGTGGGTTTTTGGGGGCGAGTTTTCCTGACAAACGCACCGGAGTTAGGGCGCACATTCAGCGGCTGAAGGGTTACGGCTCCACTGCACCAATTGTGCAAGCCATTGTTGATCCGCGATTTAATACCTTAGTGCGCGGTATTGCCCCGACGCTGACGGAATTGGCAGGGCGTTGGTCCATTAATCCTTTTTATGATCGGAAAATTGCCGTTCTATTGCGCCAACTCTATGAAACTTCTGGCATTTTAGGATAGTGCTCTATCATTTGCCTAATATATGGAATTGAATATTTTCATGGTTGGACTACTTACCCAGCAGTTTGACTAAGCCAATCCCGCCAAAATATAAAGCACCAATTGCTCCCGAAAGTAAAGATTGAGTCAGGGGATCGGTGGATGGCGTTAAAATGCCTGCTGCTACGAGAGAGCCTAGAATCACATAGCGCCAACCGGATAACATTCTTTGGGAAGAGACGATTCCCGTCAGCCCCAGGAGCACTTGCACCACAGGGATTTGAAACGCCAACCCCGTCGAAAATGCCAATATCAAAACAAATTCAAAGTATTTTTCAATGGACCAGAACTGCTCCACCACATCGCCGCCATAGCTGACAAAAAACTTCAACGCGGCGGGGATTAGGGCGATATAAGAAAAATATAGTCCCACTAAAAATAAAACCGCCGAACCCAAAATAATGGGAATTAAGAGCCGTTTTTCCTTGCGAGTCAGTCCTGGCAAAACGAAGCGCATGATCTGATATAAACTCGCCGGAGCAGATAAAATCAAGCCACTATAACCTGCCACTTTTACCGAAACAAAGAAATATTCCCCAGGGGTAAGTTGCACAAACTTAATGGCACCAGCGGGTATTTCCAGCACCCCCACAATTTTGTTAACGAAAACAAAAGCAGCCACTGTAGAGACCACCCAGCCAATCACGATATAAAAAAGCCGCATCCGCAATTCTTCGAGGTGATCCCAGAGGGACATTTCCACATCATCCTCAGGGACTTCATCTTCATCCTCAGCTTCGTCTGTGGGTTGATCATCAGCCCCATGTCCTTGGATCGCCTGATTGTAAGCGTTGGGATCGAGGGGAACAAACTGGTTAGCCTCAGATTCTGGGGCTATAGTCGAGTTAGTTTCGGGGCGAATTTCCGTCATGGGTTCTAGGGACTTAACTGCTGGTTATGGTGGTGGCGGATCGTGAGCCAAACCTGTTGCCTATGTCAGATCCCATGATAGCCCTATCCGGCGGGTGATTGCCACTAATTTGATCTGTGGTGGTGCTTGACGGTGCTTGATTGCCCCTGTGGGAATTATTTCTGCCGTTGGTTCGGTTATGTTAAGTGCGCCAGACCCTGAAATTCAATTAGTTGATTTAAATTACTTGATGTTAAATCATTGCCTTAGGTATTGGGGTGGAATAATGGGGTATTAGTCCATCAAAATACCGTCGTATCAGATTTAACTGTAAAATTTTCGAGTAAACGGCAATATGTCGGAGGACGTAATTCTTTGGGCGTACTATGCTAGAAACGGCGGATTGCTAATGTTGCCTTAATATCCATCCTGCCTTCTCTTTAAATGTGTCTGAAAGTGTCTCTGAAAAGGTCTCTGATCCTAACGATCACCTAATTTATCAGGTTATTTCTGAGGTGGTTATTTGGCTATCAGAATCTATCTATACAAATGTTTATCAAATAAAATAGGAAATTATCATGGTCGAATCTACTGCAAAATCTACTGTAAAGCCCACTTTAAAGGGTGCAACTAAGTCGGCATGGCTCATGACTATGATTTTGACCAGTGGTGTGGGTTGGTTGGTTGTGGGGAACGACATCGGTAGCACACCATCAGCCCAAGGGCAAATTAATGTCGGTGGGACTAGTGCCCCTGGGACTGTGAGCAATGATAGAAGTTTATCGCAGCAGTCTCTGCAAGAAATGCAACAGAACATCAGTACCGCTGGCAGTGGCAGTATGCAAATGATTCGGTTTGGTAGTCAGGTAAGTTTTCCACCATTGGAAGGGGTACAACGGATTTTAAATTGGCAAGTACAATCTGGCGCTAACAGTGCAGTGACTCAAGATCAACAACTGAGCCAAGCTTTCCATCAGTTTAAGCAGTTACAAGCTACGCAACAGCCGAATACTCTATCTAGTAGTTTGGTGGTTTCATCTCAGTCCAGTCGTAATGGGGATTTATTACCAGCTTTGGAGATTCTCAAAAAATCTAATGGATTACCTACGAACTGATGACAGTATTATTTTTCCTAGTTCTTATTGAAAATATCAGTTAGTGGGGACAGACAGAATTATTTGTACCAGGGATTCATGGTTGATAGATTAATTACTGAATTTGAGAGACAGTTGCTGTTCCATTTGTCGGGAATCGGGCAATCTCACCGGCTGTAATTGGATTGAGAAAATAAACTCTCATGCTAATTAGAGGGGACATTTAGAGTGTAATCCTATCAAATCTTGGCTCAGGCTCAACTGGCAGTAATGGGGGATAGTTTTATGTTTGCGTTCGTAAATTAGTAGTAATAGTAGTAATAGGTTTACATTAAAATTTGATTAGTAGTTATGGGTAAAACTATTTATCAAGGCTACACCGATGAAATACCAAATCAGCTAATTAAAGAAGTTTTTGGCGATACAAGAGTTTATGCACAAAATGCTAAATCACTGTTGACCAAAGCCTCTGGATTTATTGGTGAATATGACTTTACCTTGAACCCCTATCGAGGTTGTCAGTATGGTTGTAGTTATTGTTATGCAGCAGCATTTAGCCCGAATCATAAAATGCGTCAAGATTGGGGTAAGTGGGTAATCATTAAAGAAAATGCATCGGATATTTTACAAAAAGAACTAGAAGGGTGGTTTCGTCATCAACCAGAGCGACCACCAAGGATTTATATGAGTAGCGTGACTGATCCCTATCAGCCTCTAGAATCTCGTCATGGGTTGACCCGTCGCCTCTTAGAAGTGATGTTAGATTATCGTCCTACGTTGGTAGTTCAGACCCGTAGTCCAATTATTACGAGGGATATTGATTATCTGCAACGGTTCCAAAATCTCCGTATTAATATGAGTATTCCCACAGGAAGTGAATCAGTTAGACGGGATTTTGAACCACGTTCTCCCAGTATTATGGCGCGTCTCAATGCAATCAAAAAAATCAAGACTAGCATTAACTCTTTTCAAGGATTTATTCCTAAAGTTGCGATTACAATTACTCCATTATTACCAACTTTGCCTAGTGACGTAAATCAGTTTATGGAACGCTTAGCAATTGCTGATCGAATAGTTATCCAAGACTTTCATTTAAGTCATAAAAGTTCTTTGATTGCATCAACTAGAGATGAAGCGATGACAATCAAACAAAAATATGCATGGTGGTATGACAATGGTTTAGAAAATTACCATCAATTCAAGCAAAAACTCATTGCACAGTTACCTCATGTAGAAATTATGGAAGGTAAAAAGGGTTTTAGTTATGATTAAGCTATTTCTAAATTTATGGTTAAATTGGCGCAGAAAACAGCAGTTTAAATCCGCTTTAAAAAAAAATCAGCGACAAAAAACAATCAAGCTATTAGAAGAAATTATTAATTCTGGCGCAAAATTATCTCTAACAGAAACCTTATTTCATAAGCAGATTAAGTTAGAACAACTTGTAGATCAACACAAGAGAATAAACCATGATTTGGTCACAAAAATTAATGTTTTATCAGCACCAGTCGATCAAGGTCTATTACCTGAT
>JBIKNH010000287.1:0-3648 GCA_044358815.1 Pseudanabaenaceae cyanobacterium
AAATCAAAGACTGTAGCGATGACCAATGTTTGCGTAAGTGAGGTGGGGCAGGATAAACCCAAACCCGACGGCGCACTTGACGACCATGGGATTTGTCAAACTCTTCGCCATAGCTAAGTGCGGTCGTAGTTTGGTGTAAATTGTCTAAAGTCTTGACCAGATTGGGCTGATTGTTTTTGAGGGCAATCAAATAATGCTGTCCTTGCTCAGTTATTAATTTCACCGTTTCTTTTTGGCAGTGCAAAGCATCCATTGTGTAACAGGCTGGCTGTCCTTTTAAGGTAGTAATCACTTGCTTAACTACTGCGATTTCGCTAATTTGCTTATTCTCAGATACCGCAAGGGCGATTACTTCTCCGGTTTCGTGGGTGAAAGCGGATACGGTACTGGTAAAGTTTTGCTCAGAGTCAGTCTGATTGGTCACAGTACATTTGATGCTTTTGCCATCTATCGCCAGCCATTGTCCTGATGCTGCTGTCTGGCTATTTTTACACCAGTCGTTATACAGTTTTACGATTGGTTCAATTTCTACCCCCTGAATCACACGCCGAAAGGTGGAATATGAGGGGATTCGGCTCTGGGGTGGTAGCTCTAGCATTGTTTGCAGAGTTTGCCAATGGTTCTGGCAAAAATCGGCTAATGGGCGATATCCATCATAGCCACACAATACTCCCAACAAGGTTAAGCATATTACTAGCCACAGCGGATGGCGCTTTCCTTGGCTTTGCCGATGGTCTGGGATCTGCTTTAATTGTTCTATAAACTTCATGGTCTGGTTTTGCTTTTTGCTTAGCTTTTACCAGACCATTTTTTACTATTTTCCCTTCTTCGTTTTCTACCTTTACGAAAATGAAACCACCCTGCTCTCCCAAAAGGTAAGAGGGAACAAGAAACTAGCCTTATTCCCCCTCGTCCTTAATGGAAGAGTGGGGTTGGGGGTGAGGGTGATATTTATTCCACGTAACATCACTAATTACTCACGATCTTTTTATTTGTCCTTCGATTTTCTACACTTGCTGATAGAAGCTAGATTCAAAAGGTCTCAAAGAAATTAGGGAATCTTATTCGTACTAACCTTGATGCTATTAGCAACCCTAGTATAAGATTCTTTCAATTCATTAAACTTATCTGCCAAGGAACCAAAGGTAAGAATCAGGATTTTATCTTCTTTCTGTTCAATAAAGCTATTACCTTGCACCTTAGCTGTTACTCCTCGGCTAGACTCGGTATAAGAGAAAGTAACCTGTATGCTGCCATCGGGTTGAGATTGAGGCGGCTCCATCATGAAGTCCCTTTGGTGACCCAAAATGTTTTTCAGAACTTGCTGCAACACTCTACCCAACTTCTCTTTGGATACACTTTCCTTCGGGGCATTGATTAAAGTAACGGAAATCAATGCATTACCAGGGGGATCAGTCCATTGTACAGTCACTTCCTGACCTGGTTTGCTGTTATCTTGACCCTGCCAACTCTTAGGCACTTCAATTGAGAAAACTCCAGAACTATGCCTGAAGGTTTCAAGGGATTCCACCTTAGCAGTAACTACTTTCCGTGAAGACTGTAGTTTTTGCTTGGCATCTACTGCCATACTTGTCAGCTCAGAATTTGAGTCCCAATATTGATTTCGGGGGATTTGATTGTAGGACAGATCGACTACAACTTGCCATTGACCCGCATTGTATGCCTGTCGAATGTTGGCTAAAACACTATTGTATTTTTCAAAATCAGACTTCCAAATTTGAATTTGTTGCTGCGCTTCAATGTATACTGAACTGCTATTTGGAATACCCTGAGCCATCTGAATCGCCTTTTCAAGATTTCCTGATGATGTAGCTTCGCGTCTTGCATTTGCCAGTTGATTTGCCGCACTTTCTTGTTCCGTTACTACTGGACTAGTTGGTTTTACAGTGTCATTGTTAAGAGAAAAATTTGCTCTTGCAGGTGTTTTATTAAATTTCTGAAATGCAAAATATCCACCGCCACCCAAAACTGCTAGAGTAATAGCACCAGCAATCAGGAGTTTTTTGGTAATTGGGTCCCGAAATTTTGGCTCCTTTTGCGGCAAGATCGGTTCTTCTTGATAATAGATGACTTCAGGCTGATTGTTGGTGTCTGAATTTGATGATTGGGAGTGCTTGTTGTTATTAGGATTCATGGGTTTCAGCTAGTTGGTTGGTTGTGTTTTTGATATAAATGGAATACTCATGAAAATGGATTATTATAAATAATCTTCATATTTCGCATAATGTTAATTCCTACTTCTCGGTTATATTCACGTACCATAGATGGAATACGAAATAAATCAATTACTGCCCAAACAAACATTCCCCTCACTGTAATAACATTTAAAACCCAAAGCCCCCATTCACCTAAATATATATAATGGGTGCCAGCTATAAACCATAGTAGATAAGCTATACCGATGGATTTTTTCTTTCTCTGAAATTCATATAGGAATTCCTCTTGCTTAGCAGGAGGGAAACGAGATAGCTCGTTGTAAACCATAGGAGAGAGATTGTCGCGACAGTATGTCGGTAAGTTTGTATTCACGGCAGTCACATTAGATTGAGAATGAGTTACTTATTTGAAGGTTGATTTTATTAATATAGTCACATAATTTACAACTGTTTACTATACTGGCAGAATGTTGACTACTACCCAAAACTGCCAGAGTAATGACACCAACAACCACTAACTTTTCGCTGCACATTGCCATGCAGCCCCTGAATTACTATTAGCATTAGTTCCTGTGAGGTTGAAGTCACTATAAGTTTTTGCCACAAACCTACCTTCTTTAGCTTGGCAGAAGAAAAGAGCCTTACTCTCAGGAAGACATGTAACTGTACAGCCAGCATAGCCAAGCTCAGGTCCATTCTTAAGATGAAAGTTAGTTGTAGAAGCACCAAGATCTATCCCACCACAAGTACAAAAATACATTTCTTTCCGTGAGGATTGTAGCTTTTGCTTAGCATTTACTGCCATACTTGTTAGCTCAGAATTTGAGTCCCAATATTGATTTCGGGGGATTTGATTGTAGGATAGATCTACTACAACTTGCCATTGACCTGCATTGTATGCCTGTCGAATGTCAGCCAAAACATTATTGTGTTTTTCAAAATCAGACTTCCAACTTTGAATCTGTTGCTGTGCTTCAATATATACTGAGCTACTAGTTGGAATACCCTGAGCCATCTGAATCGCCTTTTCAAGATTTCCTGATGATGTAGCTTCGCGTCTTGCATTTGCCAGTTGATTTGCCGCACTTTCTTGTTCCGTTACTACTGGACTAGTTGGTTTTACAGTGTCATTGTTAGGAGAAGAAATCAGAGGTATAGGTGTTTCATTATTCTTCTTAAATTGTGAGGTCACAAGTAACCCAATTGCACTCAAGCTAATAACCACCGCAGCAGTTAATAGAATCTTATTAGAACCTCCTGAGGATTGACCTGGAGGTGTTGGTGCAGTTGGTGGGAGCGATCGCATATCAGGTACTCCATAGGCAGGAGGCTGATAAGGTGGAGGCTGTGGTGGCACATAATTTTGTGGAGAATAGTTTTGTGGAGGATATTGAGTTGAAGCAACATCTGGTTGAGAATTTTGTGGGGGAGCCGCATTAAAGAAGCTATCCCTTGAAAAAGCCGCGCCTTG
>JBIKNH010000288.1:0-3615 GCA_044358815.1 Pseudanabaenaceae cyanobacterium
AATGTGGTAGTGAATTTGCCACTGGCACTAACATGGCACTGACATGGTTGGCGTGAGTAGTGTTTCCCCTGATCCAACTAGTTTTGCAGGTGAAGGCTGCACGATTGGGTTGAGTTACTAGTTACTGATTGGTTCATGACTAATTTAGTGATTAGCTTTAGCAGTTAGCTAATGGTTAAGCCGTAATCTAAAGGTTGTTTTCTAAGGATTATTTCATGTTTTGGAGTTGAGTGTGCAAGAAGATTTCCGGTTGATCGTTGACTTAGTACTGGTTCTAGCTGCGGCTTCTGTGGGTGGACTACTCGCGGCAGCCCTGCGCTTGCCAGTGATTCTAGGCTATTTGGTAGGCGGTATTGTTGTGGGTCCTACGGGCTTGGGGTTAATTAAGGAACTGATTCAGGTGGAAACCCTTGCCCAGTTCGGCGTGGCTTTTTTACTGTTTGCTTTGGGGGTGGAGTTCTCCTTAGCGGAATTGCGCAAGGTGCAAAAAATCGCCCTCGGTGGTGGCACGTTACAGATTTTGCTCACCATTGGGTTTACCGCTGCGGTTTCTACCCTGGTCGGCTGGGTCACTACTCCGGTCCAGGGCATATTTTTAGGGGGGATTTTATCCCTGTCGTCTACGGCGGTGGTCCTACGCAGCCTAATGGAAAATAACGAAACTGATTCAGTTCAGGGACAGGTCACATTAGGGATGCTGATTGTGCAGGATTTGGCGCTGGGACTGATGTTGGCTGTATTGCCTGCCCTAGACCATCCTGATGCCGTTGGTACAGCGGTGATTAAAGCTTTATCGTTGACGGCTCTGTTTGCGGGAGGGGCGATCGCCGTAGGGGTTTGGGTGATTCCGCCCCTGTTGCGGTGGGTTGCTAGCACCGAAAGCCGTGAACTATTTTTGCTAACGGTGGTAGTGCTATGTTTTGGCATTGCCCTATTGACGGAACATCTTGGTTTGTCCATTGAAATGGGGGCATTCGTGGCGGGGCTGATGATTTCCGAAGTGGAATACGCCGATCAAACTTTGACCTATGTGGAACCGTTGCGGGATGTCTTTGCGACGTTGTTTTTTGCAGCGGTAGGAATGCTGATTGATCCAGTATTCCTAGTACAAAACTGGTCTCTCATTTTGTCTCTGGTTACCATTGTGATGCTAGGGAAGTTTTTGGTAGTGGTTCCCTTGGTGCGGTTATTTGGTTATCCCCTGCGCACCGCCTTATTTACTGGATTAGCCCTAGCCCAGATTGGCGAATTTTCGTTTGTTCTAGCCAGCGAAGGACAAAAACTCGGTCTAGTGTCCCGGCCCGTGTATCTGCTAATTTTGGGCACAACGGCGGTAACCCTCATGGTGACACCGTTCTTGCTCAAAGCTACACCAAGATTATTAACCCTCATGGAAAAACTGCCCTGGTTGGGAGCCTGGCTTACCCAGCTAGATTTCCCCCAAGACATTGACCCCGATGCGCCATTGCGAAACCATGTGATTGTCTGCGGTTATGGTCGGGTGGGACAAAATATTGTCAATCTCTTACAGGGGCGTGGGTATGCAGTACTGGTCATTGAACAGTCAGAAGCCAAGGTGCAACTGTTACGCATCCAGAAAATTCCTTACCTATACGGCAACTGTGCCAGCGGATTGGTTTTAGAGAAAGCTGGCGTAAATGCTGCCCGTTCGATGGTAATTGCAACTACTGACCCTGTGGCAAACCGCCTCTGTGTCCAGCGTGCCCTAGGTTTAGCGCCGCAGTTAGACATTGTGGCTCGTGCTGCCAAAGATGCGGATATTGACGCTTTGTATTATCTAGGGGCTAAGGAGGTAGTGCATCCGGAGTTTGAAGCCAGCTTAGAAATGTCCACCCATTTATTACTCTGTTTAGGGGAACGGGCGCAAAACATTCAGCAGGAAATTATCGCGGTGCGTCAAAGTCGGTATGTTAATTTCCGTCCTGAGATTGCCTGCCAAATACCGCCATCTAATGAGACTCCTGAGCAATTCCCTGCTGGTATTGGCTCTCCATAGGTATCTTCTAAAAATATGTTTTCACTGACGGGTAGTGGTTAACGGGATGAGGTTGGCTTGTCATTCAGGATAATCACAGTAAGATTACTCATCTGTGATTACTTGTTAGCTATGATCACTTGTTAGCTATGATCAAATTAGCTATGATCAACACTAAGATCATTGATGAAATGACTTAGGGTGCATCGGATAGATGTCGCAGATCAGGAGAGAGTTAACGCAATTGTCTATCTCAAACCACAAATCGAACGGACATTCTGGGGAGCGTGACTCTATCCCGCCAAATGATCCCATCCCCCTAGAAGCTAATACCCTTGATGCAGTGACCGCACTTCAGGGGGAATATTGGCATGGGCAAATGAAAATCCTCATTGTGGATGGGACTCGCACACAGAATAACCACCTAGATCCTCTGTTAAAACTGCTGGATGTGGTGGGATACCATTACGAAGTGTTGTCTTCTTCCGCTGAGGCACTAGCAATGGTTAAACGGGAAGTGCCAGATTTAATTCTGCTAGAGGTGCTTTTACCAGATCAGGATGGTTTTGCCCTGTGTCAGGAACTGCGGCAAGATCCGAATTTACAAGACACGACTATAGTTTTTATTTCAGAAATTACTGATCCAGAGAGTAAGCTTTTGGGTTTTACAGCGGGGGCAGTTGACTATATTACAAAGCCGTTTCATCCGGTAGAAGTTTGGGTGAGGGTGGAAAACCACATGGTGCGTCAGTGGTTGCAAAAAGAACTCCGCCGCAAAAATCAGAACCTAGAGCGAGAAATTCAAGAAAGACAGCGCATCCAAACTTCTTTGCAGGATGCAAACCAGCGTCTAGAGCGGTTGTCTCACATGGATTCTTTGACCTGTGCGGCTAATCGACGGGCGTTTGACGAATACTATCAGCGGGAATGGCAAAGAGCCGTCAGAGATCAGCATCCGTTATCGCTGTTGTTATGTGATGTGGATTTCTTTAAGCGCTTTAATGATCACTATGGTCATGTGGTGGGGGACAGTTGTTTACAAATGGTTGCTGTAGCTCTACAGGACAGCATCAAGCGTCCGGCGGACTTTTTTGCTCGGTATGGTGGTGAAGAATTTGTAATTATTCTGCCGAATACTACTTTGAATGGTGCGATGGTGGTAGCCCGTCATGTTCAAGAAAATTTGCAACGCCAAGGGATTCCCCATGAGTATTCTGATGTGTCGGACTTGGTGACTTTGAGTATTGGTGTGGCTACTTGTATTCCCCAAGTCGATAGTAATATGATGTCTCTGGTGGTGTTTACAGATCAATGTTTGTACCACGCTAAACATACGGGGCGTAATCGTATCCATGCTCAGGAGTTTGTCCCAGCAGTCTCGGCGGGGGGGCGCAATACTATTAAGGATGAGCCATATCCGGAGCAATGGTGAGGGGATAAGAAGTAGTTGTGAGAAATCACTAGAAATTACTAGAAATTGATAGATATTGTTTAGATGGATATTGGCTCAGTAAATATTCATTCAGCAAATATCTATTCGACAAATATTCGTTCCGCAACTGTTGGTTAATTGACACTCCCCGCAAGCTCTGTGACGGGGATTCCTGATTCAGCGCTTC
>JBIKNH010000289.1:0-3597 GCA_044358815.1 Pseudanabaenaceae cyanobacterium
GCTCAGCCCAATGTTACAGACCAAAATTGAGAGTCAAATTCAAAACAACAAAATCATGTTGTACATCAAGGGCACACCCCAAGCCCCTCAGTGTGGTTTTTCTGCCGCAGTGGTGCAGGTGTTTAACGCCTTGGGACAGCCCTATGAAACCGACAATATCCTCGAAGATCCCGAACTGCGCCAAGGCATGAAGGAATTTTCTAACTGGCCCACATTTCCCCAGGTGTATATTGGCGGTGAATTTGTCGGCGGCTGTGACATTGTGATGGAATTGCATCAGCGGGGTGAGTTAGCCCAAATGGTGCAAGAGGCTGTGACGGCTTAGGTTAGAAATCTTTTCCTAATCTCGTCTTAGAACTGATTTTCTGACAGGTATAAGTGATCTAAGTCATCAGTAATCAGCATTCTAAATGATTTCTAAATGATTACAGAGGCGATAACAGGGGGACTCAAAACCCCTTGTTATACCGTTTTTGGTTCAAGAAATATTTTTGAAGTGTTATTATTTTTGTTTGTTGCTGGTTTGCCAGATTGTGATTTGAGAAACAAATTTTGCGAAAGAACTTTTGCGGAAGGTCTTTTGAGAAAGAATAAGAATTAAAGAAACGTTAGGAATATCATTGCAAGAAAGTATTTGGCATATCGGTTTGATTTTTGGCGCATCATTGTTAGCTGGAGCGCTCAATGGTGTGGCGGGGGGAGGCAGTTTTATTTTATTTCCGGCATTGCTGTTTGTGGGGATACCACCGATTCCCGCCAATGCTACTAACACTTTTGCTTTATTACCAGGGACTCTGGCAAGTGCTGGGGCATATCATCAGGAATTTAGTCAATCCCGCCGCGATCTAGTGCAGTTGTGCAGTATCGGCATTGTGGGTGGCTTGCTTGGGGCAATTCTGCTCTTAAAAACGCCACCGAAAACTTTTATGGTGGTGTTGCCCTATTTATTACTTTTAGCGACGGCGCTGTTTGCATTTAGTCCGCAACTAACCCGCTGGCTAACGGCGCAACAGGAGCGTTTTGGCAAATTGCAGCATTTTACCCGCTGGCTGATTCCGGTGATTCAGTTGGTCATTTCCATGTATGGCGGTTTTTTTGGCGGTGGCATGGGAATTTTGTTTCTCGCCACATTTGCGCTGATGGGCATCGGTACTATTCACCGGATGAATGCATTTAAAACTTTTCTCACGAGTTGCATTAATGCGGTGGCGGTAATTCCCTTTGCCATCAGCGGTGTAATTTGGTGGCGTGAGGCGATCATTACAGCCCTTGGTGCGGCTTTGGGTGGTTTTTTGAGTGCTCATTATGCCCAAAAGATTGCCCCTTCAATTGTGCGGCGGTTTGTGATTGTCGTGGGGACAATGCTGACGGTATATTTTTTCGCAGTGAGTCGTTAATTAGCATTGCCTGGCTAAGTTTCGGGGCGAAATCCTGTCAAAGTATTCTTTAAATACTCTTTAAAAATCCTTTAAGTATTATAAATAATTCAGATAAAAAATATAGATTTAGCGAAGTTTACCCAACTTACAGCAAGGCATGAAGACAACCAAAGCCCCATAGAAATCATTTTAAATAACTGTTCAAAATAGCTGTTTAAAGTAGCTGTTTAAAAAACTATATTATTTCAATCTTGTAAGCTAATTAAGCATATACTCTGACCATAAATAGTTGATCAGTTCACCTTATTAATTCATTCCCATGAATCAGGCAACAGTATATACCCTAGGTAGACAGACCCTTTTATTAATGCGTTTCTTGGGTTATAGCTTTGTTTTATTTTTTTTGATCGATACTGCTTCGTTACTAATTCCGCTGCGGTTCACTAATGCAGTGTGGGAATTTGAAACCATTGGGCAAATTATAGAACGATTGCCTATAATACTAATGGCTCCGATACTAATCTTTTTTGGTGAAGAAACCCATCGATTTCGCTGGGAGTTTATTGTCCTTAAGGTGCTCAATTGGACGATGTTCCTATTCGCAATTTTGATGTTTCTGGCAGCACCTTTGTTTATAGTCAACAGTTTTCGGGTGCAAGAGATTCGTCACAGTGAAGCCATTTCTAGAAGTACCCAGCAAAACGAACCCCTACGTCAAATTAGTGAGCGGTTAAATCTAGCAAAAACCGATGATGAAATTCGGAATGTATTAAAGTTGTTGCCAGTACAGGGTAATCAGCGCCCAAATCTCAGTAGACCTCAAGAGCAAAGGCAGCGCATCTTAGAACAGATCGAGAAAAGTCAGCAGCAAATTAAAGAACAGTTAGAGAATGACAAAAAGTTTCAATCCCGTGCAATCTGGCGTAATGGTCTGAAGTGGGCATCGGTGGCGTTAATTTCTGGGGGGTTAGTAGCCTACTTTTGGCAATTAACGCGCTGGGCAAGGCTGAATATTTTACTTGATTCCAGTTCCCACGAATACGATGGAGAAGTTATCGTGCAGCCTGGAATACTTGGTCTCAGTGGTAATGAGTTGATTGACTATGGTGCTGATGCCCCCCCAGATTTACCGGCAACTCCATTGATTACGTCAAACAATCAACTGATTGACTACGGTGCTGATGCCCCTATCGAAGCTAATCCGTCCCTTCAGTCCCCAGAATCAAATCCTGAAAAGTAAACCCGAAATCGAGAATTTAACATTAGAATTAAGGTAACAATATGTAAAGAAATATCAAGGAATATAAAGCAATGCAAGGTAAGGTAGTGGTGATTGTCGGGGCAACTGGCGGCATCGGCAAAGTATTGGCGCAGAAGCTGGCTGGGCTAGGGGCAGATTTATTACTGGCAGCTCGTTCCAGTAGTAAATTAAAGGCTTTAGCGGCGGATTTAGCGGGCACCACTAGCCAAACTTTATTTCGTACCATTGACATTACCGATCCTCAGCAGCCTGAAGCCTTGATGCAAGAAGCCTTGAGACATTTCGGGCGGATTGATGTGGTGGTGAATGTGGCAGGGGCAGGGATCATGAAGCAGTTTAATAAATTGGAACCTGCCGACCTAGATCAAATGATTAATTTGAATCTGAAGGGTAATTTTTATGTGTTGCAAGCGGCGGCTAATGCCATGAAAGACCAGCGCTCCGGTCACCTGTGTAATGTAATTGGCATTCTCGGCAAGCATTCCATGTCGATGGCGGCAGCTTACTGCGGTTCTAAGTTTGGTGCAGTGGGCATGACTAAATGTGTGGCGGAAGAGGTGCGGCGGTGGGGGATTCGTACCACTATTTTCTATTTTGGCGGCATCGACACGCCATTTTGGGATCAGGTCAGTTTGAAGGTGGATCGCACGAAGATGTTGCGCCCTGAAACCGCAGCGGATGCCATTATTTTTGCCATGACTGCCGAACCGAATGCAGTGCCCCTAGAGATTAATATCCAACCGGATAGCCATGTTTTCTTTTAGCGGTTGATTATAGTTGCCTGCGCTCTTGTTTAAGGCTTTTTCAGTTTAGGCGGTGCCAAACCCATATCGCTGAAATATCGCTTTCACTGGCTGGGTTTGCAGAAATTCTATATATTGCTTGGCTTGCACTGGAAATTTACTCGACTTGATGACGGCGGCGGGATAGCGAATCGGTGTATGTAATGAGGGCGGG
>JBIKNH010000132.1:0-12442 GCA_044358815.1 Pseudanabaenaceae cyanobacterium
CCTCCACATCAAAATCATGATGGCTATTCCTGTGATAGATTTTACCCTGTTGGTCTACCAAGTGCGGCACAATCAAATTGTAATTGCCATTCTGCTTACCTTGGGGCTTTTCCTGAAGCAATTTATGATCAACCGTTGCTTTATGCTGATCAGGAATTCCCAACGTAATGGGAGATTCAGTGCTCGGATGCGTCCCTGTGGGTGAATCAGGATTAGGAGCGGTCAAATGTTCCAAGAAATAGAAGCTTGGCGCATTATGGGTGTTGGAATAAGACGGGTTCAAATCTGGAATGTTAGGAACATCAGTTGGAATAGTTTGTTCCGCAGGAAACTGATGGGGAATGAATGGTTTAGGTGAATTGATGGATTGAGCCTTGGCTGGCTGAAGACCACCTGAAGACACATTTACCGCTCTAGGACTAGGTGCTGCAACAGTTTTCAGTAAATCCACTAAATCAGTTTCTAGATCCTGTTGTTGAATCTCTGCAAACAAAGCAGTGGCTAAATTCTGCAATGTGTCCGGTTCAAACAGGGGATTACTATGGGGTAGTGAATTGAGATTTCCCTGATTTTGCGCCAAATTCTGCTCTAAATTCCTTTCTACACTCGCACCTAAATTAGGAGATAAATTCGGTGATAGATGAGAAGTTAAATAATCCGCACCGCCTCCGGGAAATAGTCGAGTATTAGTCATACTTGTAGGTGTGGTATTGGTTAACATCAACATTCTCAAGTACCGCAAGGGCATCATCAGTGAGTACAGCAAGGGAGCAATATAGAGAAACTAAATAGGAAGCAATTGCCTTCCGACTAATGCCCATAAACCGCACTGATAGCCCCAAACCGTACTGTCCTGGTAGATTCGGTTGATACAAACCAATTACCCCTTGACGACTTTCTCCCACTCGTAATAACAGAATTTTAGTTTTGCCTTGGGAATCAATTGCTACTTTGTCAGAAGGAATCAAAGGCACACCACGCCAAGTAATGAATTGAGAACCAAATAGCGAAACTGTGGCGGGGGGCACGCCTCGGCGAGTGCATTCCCGACCGAAGGCAGCAATCGCTTTAGGGTGTGCCAAAAAGAAACCTGGCTCTTTCCACACCTTAACTAGAAGTTCGTCAAGATCATCAGGAGTGGGCGCACCAGTGCGAGCTTGCACCCGTTGCCCTTCTGCCACATTGTTCAATAGTCCATATTCGCTGTTGTTAATCAGTTCGTTTTCTTGCCGTTCTTTGAGAATCTCAATGGTCAAACGCAACTGTTCATTGATTTGATCATGGGGACTGCTATATAAATCAGAAACCCGCGTATGCACGTCCAGGACTGTATTCACCGCACTAAGGAAGTACTCCCGTGGATTCTCATTGTAGTCTACGAAGGTTTCCGGCAGTTCCCTTTCATCCCTTCCTGAGCAAGCAACCTGCACACGAGCTTCATCTTTAACCTTGTTAAGGCGATAAATCCCTGCTTCTACAGGAGTCCAGTGTAACAGTCGCACAAACCAGCGCGGCGTAATGGCAGACAACTGCGGTACGGTTTTAGTGGCATTGGCTAGCTGTCTTGCAGCCACATCACTCAAAGCCAATTGCAATTCATTATTTTCTTGATTGGTAGTCATCGATTGATTCCTCTAGGATTTTTAGGATTTCTCTAATATAGATTCCAATAGATTCCAGATTAGATTCTGAATCTAATTCGTGATCAGTAGTTTATAGACAGAACAAACTAGGAAGATCCCAAGTTTGAGTCTTCATCACTTTGATAGTATTAGTGATAGTATTAGTTAGGATATAGTGATAGTAATCAATTCAGTTCTAGAAATGATTCCCACTAATTACCTTGGTATGGTTTTGAGAATTATTTTTCAAAGAAATTTCTAAGTACTAACGGATAGAAATTAATAGATAGAAAATCTCCGTGAAACTTGGTTAAATTCCTGCTCCTTCGTTGAAGATTTCTTGTTTGAACTGTGCCTGAGAAACAAAGCCCCCAGCGGGAACACTGCGAGTTAACCACACATTTCCACCGATTACCGCACCCTGTCCGATGGTTACCCTACCGAGAATCGTCGCTCCGGAATAAATTACTACGTCATCTTCAATAATTGGATGCCGAGCATTTCCTTTTACCAGATGCCCTGACTCGTCTCTAGGAAAGCTTTTCGCTCCTAAGGTGACCGCCTGATAAATGCGCACGCGATTGCCAATAATCGTAGTTTCACCAATCACCACACCAGTGCCGTGATCAATAAAACAACTATTGCCAATGGAAGCTCCCGGATGGATGTCAATTCCAGTTAAAGAGTGACCAATTTCGGCAATAATCCGCGCCAACAAAGGAGAATCTAAACGATACAGAGCGTGGGCAATGCGATGATAGGTAATCGCGGTAATCCCTGGGTAACAGAAGAGTACCTCATCAAGATTTTTCGCCGCCGGGTCCCCATGATAAGCAGCATTAATATCGCTTTCCAAGAGGGTTTTAATTTGGGGCAATTGAGCAGCAAAGGCTTGAACCGTTGCATGGGACTTAGCTTCAATGGGCGATTCGTTTAAATGAAGTTCTGTACCGATGAGCCATTGTTCACGACGTACTTGATTCTGCAATAATTGCAAAGCTTCATTCAAACTATGACCAATGAAGTAATGGAGCGAAGCCTCCGTTAAATCAGGATTGCCGAAATGATAGGGAAACAACGCCGCCCGCAGCAGATCTAGAATGCGAAACAATACATCCCTTGAAGGTAGCGGTACGTGGGTACTTTCCTGTGACCAACTTTGGCTAGGGTTGACACGGGGCTGGGATAACTGAGTAATCACTTCGTTAAGCTCCCAAGCATTACCTTTTTTTCCGTTTAGAGCATTTAAAGCAATTGAAGAGTCACTGGTCATACGGCTAATCCCTGCTCATTGAAGATGCCTTGAAATAAAATGGAACTCAAATAACGTTCGCCAGAATCCGGCAGCACGACTACGATTGTTTTACCTTTGTGTTCTGGTAATTTGCCCAATCTAGTTGCCACTGCCACTGCTGCCCCGCAGGAAATACCAGCGAGAATTCCTTCTTCCTTGGCTAACCGTTGGGCATAAAGAATCGCTTCTTCATTAGAGACAGTTTCGATTTGATCCACCAGACTCAAATCAAGCACTTCAGGCACAAATCCCGCACCAATACCCTGAATCTTATGCGGTCCGGGTTGAATGGGTTGCCCTGCCACAGTTTGGGACAAGACGGGACTAGCTTCTGGTTCCACAGCCACTGACAAAATGGATTTCCCTTTAGCCTGTTTGATGTAACGGGAAACACCAGTAATCGTCCCACCTGTACCCACACCAGACACTAAAATATCGATTTCCCCATTGCTATCTTCCCAAATTTCTGGACCTGTGGTTTGTTCATGAATTCGGGGATTAGCAGGGTTACGGAATTGCTGCAAGAGCACATAACGCTCCGGATTAGAAGCTGCAATCGCCTCCGCCTTAGCAATAGCCCCAGTCATACCCTTAGAACCATCGGTCAAGACCAGATTTGCGCCATAGGTCAGCAACAACTTCCGCCGTTCTAAACTCATGGTTTCTGGCATGGTTAAAGTCAACGGAATTCCCTTGGCTGCGGCAACAAACGCCAGAGCGATTCCTGTATTACCGCTAGTGGGTTCAATAATCTCTTTGCCAGGTCCCAATAAACCGCGCTGTTCTGCATCCCAGATCAGGGCTGACCCAATGCGACACTTCACGGAATAGGCGGGATTGCGACCTTCAATCTTGGCTAAAACCCTTGCACCACCATCATCCACCACTCGGTTGAGGCGAACGAGGGGAGTTTTACCAATGGAAAGACTATTATCTGCGTACCAATTACCCATACGTGGTGAATCCTTATGCAATATCAAAAATTCGCTAAAAAGAAACAGATTCCTTTTAACTCAACGGCAGCCAGTCTCTAGGGTAAATCTCTAGGGCGAATCTCTAGGACGGAAGTATTTCTATATTTCACTTCTATATTTCTATAGCGGATCTATAGCTGTTCTATAGGAAATCTCTAGGAATGATTATGTAGATTCCAGCAGGCTAACCACAGCAAATGAACCTTAAATCAGCTTTATAAATCGACTGTTACAGACTACCACAGTTATGCAAGAAATATCATAAAAATTAAATGATAAAACACTTTTTTATTTGTAAAATATTTTATCTGGCAATATTTTTAGTCAAAATCTAAAATTTAATATCACTAAATTCAGGTTTTTTATAGTAGAGGCGGCTGTCAAGATGCGATTGATACCCAGAAATTGTATACATTGTTACGCAGGTATTATTTTTCTCACCACAGATTTATATTTAAGAATTAATTAATTATTGAATTCTTAAATTATTTATTTCGATGCAGAAACCCTCACCCTCTGGCATGGGTGGAAAATCGAAGACTATGATTTGAGAACCTGCAATTACTGAAATATAATCTCTAAAATGTCAGGACCTAATACCAAATTTAGAAAATCAAGCTACAAATGAATCGGCTGAAGCCTTTGAGATGGTGTTTGGAAAGTCGGCATATTCGCTCAAAACAATGATTGATCCCCCCTAGCCCCCCTTCAAAAGTGGGGAAAAGACTAAAAAAGTCCCCCTTTCTAAGGGGGATTTAGGGGGATCAAAACTTCTCAAATACACTCTGAAACTTTTGCTATACAAGTATTCATTTGTTGCCATATCAAATCGATTTAGTATAAGCAGAGGGAAATCAAGTCTCATACACTGACCGATTTACAACGCTCGCTCTTTATTCCATTTCACCAATAAAGCCTGACACCTAATTTGCTGTCTATCTTTCTGATTCCGGCACTAGATCAAATCGTGGCGTAATCTTGCCGTGATCAATACTCCAGCACCGATCCGCAAAACCTGTAATCTCTTCCGGCTCATGACTCACGATTAAAATCATCCAATGCTGCTTGAGTTCTTGCAACAAACTCAAAATCTGTTTACGCATTGACCAATCTAAGCCAGCGGTGGGTTCATCCAAAAGTAAAAGGCTCGGCTGTCGTAATAATTGCACTGCTAAGGCAAGCCGCCGCTGCTGTCCACCGCTGAGGGACTGCGGTTCAGCATCCCAATCTAAATGCTCTAAACCAACATTATGTAAAGCTTGGTGAATTCGTTCCGGCTCTAAATCCAAATGCCCTAAACGCAATTCCTCTAAAATCGTCCCCCCGCAAAAATGTCGCTCTGGGAATTGGAATACTAGTCCACACAGTTGTTGCAACTGGTCAGGAATTAATTCTTGATTACGCCAAAAAATCCGCCCCACTTCCCATTCCACAAATCCCGCCAAAATCTCTAATAAAGTACTCTTCCCTGAGCCGCTAGGACCAACAATTACACCTAACTGCTGTTCCCTTAAATCTAAACAAATATCATCCAGAATCGCCTGAGGTGTAGCGGGTGGATGATAGGTAAGGTGATTGATAGATAGCACGGCTAAGGGTAAGAAGGTAAGTTCCGATAAGAATCTAAGTCTGTCAAAAGATTTCTAGAAAGTTCTTTTCCTAAGAATCCTTAGTTGAATTTTTTGGTGGTGCAGTCATCTTCTTTAAAGCTGCTTTCTTCGCTTCAGCTTTAGCCTTTAAGGCTTGGGCTTGATTGAGCGCTTTTTGTTCCTGCCAAGCAGTACGCAAGTAGCCAAAGTTTTTGGTAGACTCCTGCACGCCCCAGAAACCGCCGACGCGCCCTTCATCCCAGGATGCCGACAACGCGCCATAGGTCAAACCGACCACTCCTAAGCCAAAACAAAGGAAACTGATCGTTACTACCACCGCATTAGGGATCGTAAAAACATGATTTACCGTGAGGAAATAGCTGCCCAAAAAGACCACGAAAGACAACGATGTAGGAATGCCACAGAAAAGCGCTGCCCGCCGCACCATCCGCTGACTCACTTCGGCGGGAATACCATCAGTGCTGCTACCAGCAGAGTTTTGGCTCTTGGGTGCTGGTGGCTTGACTACTGACTTAGGTATCGGCTTAGTAACAGGTTTTGAGGCTGTTTTAGCTGGTGGGTTGGTCTTGGCAGAATCTTTACTAGAATCTTTCTTTGCGCTATCAGTGGAAGTTGTTTCAGATGCGCTATCACTCTTTTTACTACGCTTTTTAGGTTCAAAAGGCAAGCGTCCGTCAGGTGATTTCGTCACGGTAAATATCTCCTCAAATGGCTCCTCAGTTTTGGTGATTAACCGCGAATATTCAATTTCTGAATCAATTCCTTGTAATGAGCCACACTATTTTTGCGGATGTAAGCCAGTAAGCACTTGCGCTGACCGATTAGCTTCAACAGACTGCGGCGAGAAGCATAATCTTTGGGATGTACCTTGAGGTGGGTGGTCAACTGGATGATGCGCTCTGACATCAAAGCAACTTGTACGTCAGAAGATCCGGTATCGGTGGCGTGCTTCTGATGCACGGACATGATTTCTTGTTTGCGTTCTTGGAGCAGTGCCATAATTTAAAATTTCCAGCGGTGATAATGTGTTGAAACAAATTGTCAAAAGCGAAACCTCAGCCGTTGATGGGTGTTCATTGGTAAATGACGGGCCATCCCCAGCCCAAAGTCCGCAGGATTTCCTAGGATAACATGACTAGGGGCACTCGGACAGCAAGAGCCTGTCACAAAAAATGCAAATACCGTGACAAAAACGTCAATCAGTAAAAAATTTGAGCACCAGGCAAAGTGTCTAGTGGCTTAGTGGGCGGAACCGTTGCCGTGATAGTTGTCGGTGTCATAAAAACCATTGCGTGTGCCGAAGAATAAGCAACCCACCACAAATACACCGCTCAGAGCGATCAAGATTACCTTCATATCCAGTAATGCTGCCATAGGTTTTAGTCCAGTTGATGATTAGTTTGATCGAGAAAACATGTGCTAAATCATAATCTAGCAATCTAAATTTGAGGATTCATGATTGATAATTCTTAATTGTCAATCGTGATCACAAGTATTATTTATTTTTAGTTGGCATTATTCCTAGTTGGAATTATTGGAATTAGTTAATATTAGTGATCAATTAACTTGTACTGCTACCATCAAGATTATAAAGGAAGTTTTTGATTTTCGCCTAGACCATTAGCGCCGACATTATTAATTAATTATTAACTTAGTTGTTAACCATCAATTAATTTTCGCCTAGCCAAAGAAATTCTTAGTAATTGTTACTATATGCTGACGAAATTAACTTAGTCACTGATTAGTCACTGATTTGGCAACTATTTAGTAAGTTTACTTAGTAAGTGTGCTTATTAAGTATTGAACAAGCATCATTTCTAATCAGTGTAAATCACTTTAGTGCATTGTTCTTTAGGATCAAAACCAAGACGAATCATATTATTTAATGAATCTTTAATACCATCTACATGGGTGATCAAGAAAATTTGTTCAAACTGTGTTTCTAAAGCATTTAATAAACCCAAAACATTATCTTTACGATCATCATCTAGAGAACCAAAGATTTCATCCAGAATCAATAAGGAAAATGGTTTGCCAGTACGCTCTGTAATCATTTGCGACACTGCCAACCGCAGCGCCAAATTAACTACATCTTCTTCACCCCCAGAAATCACTGATTTAGGCTGACCATGATCAATCAAAAGAATATTATATTTATCGTCAATTTCTAAAGTGTCATACCTACCTTGGGTTAATTGATTGAGAAATACACTAGCACTTTGGGATAACTGAGGTCTAATTTGGGTAGTGAGATATTGCCTTAAATCACTGAAAGATAAATCCAATTCTTTGAGTAATAAAAATTCTTGATTTGCTGCCACTAAAGCTTTAGCATCCTCTTTAGCACGATCAATTGCTTCTAAACTTGACTGGTAAGCTGCTTCAGCATAACCAATGGAAGTTAATAAGGTTTTTTCTTCCTGCTGTAAATGAATTAAATCTTGACGAACCTTAGCCAATTGCTCCACAAGATTTTGATAAATAGTTTCATCAAACAAAATAGTGGATACTTGTTTTTTTAAATTTGTAATTTCATCAGTACCTTGATTTATTGTAGTTGCTAATATTGCAATCTCCGCATTGATATTTTCTAGCTTACCTACCTGACATTCCAGAATAGAATACCTTAAATATTTTGGCTGTAGTAATTCTAGTTGTTGTTTTAAGTAATTATAGCGCTCTGGATTATATTCATCAGGAATAGTCGCGATTTCTTCCTGGAGTTTTGTGATTTTTGCTTGTTGATTTAGCAATTGTTTCCCGATAAATTCTTTGTTTGACCGCTGATTTTGCAAGTGTGATTTTTGCTCTTGATTCACAAGTAAAACTTGCTTGGTTTGATGTAATTTGGTTTTAGTTGCTGTAACCAACTGATCATCTATGACAAAAGACTGAAGCTGACCTTGATATTCTTGAATATGTGCATTAATATGAGCTTTTTGCCGCTCAAAGTTTGACAAAACTCCTTCATACTCATCTTCTAAGGGACGTTGACAAGTGGGACAATTGCCGTGACTGCCAGCAGATTCAATAGTTGCCTGTTGTTGTGTTAAATTCGCTAACAAATGCTCTTGAGTTTTCAGATTTGCCTGTAGATTACTTCTTTCCTGTTGTCGCTGAGTTACCAGATTTTGAATGGTTGATTCAAGATGACTAATTTCACTTGTTAAAGTGTTGATATTATCTAGGACAATTTGCCATTGATCTTCTAAATTACCAAATTGATTTTGAGACTCTAATAATCGTGCATTTTCGAGAATTAAATCATTTAACTGGGTTCGTAAAACTTGTCGCTTAGCATCATATTTTGCTGCTCGCTCTTGGAAAATATATTCCTCATTCAAAGCTTGATAATTTGTGAGTTCTACTTGTAACTGCCTAAATTCATTACTGAGATCAATCAGTTTTTTTTGATCAGACAGTAATCGATTATAATTAGTTTGATTATGGTGGTGATTAGCTTCTATTACTCGAAGTTGACCCCCTAAGGCAATCTTTTGATTTTTAGCATTGGTCATATTTTCTACTTGTGGTTCTAGTCGCAACATCTCATGCAAGAAACTATGAGACTGTTGTTGACATACCTGTAAATTTTGCTTTAAATCATGAAGATGTTTGCCGAGGTTCTCAGAGTTAATTTGCAGTGCATCCATGTCCGCCTGTTTGCCTTTCAACTCAGCCACTGCTAAATCTTGACGGTGTAAATCGTAGCGAATTGTATGCTCTTTACCTGCGGCTCCTTGCACAGTTGTAATATGTTCATAACCAAGCATTTTGGTAATAAAGCGCTCGCGGTCTGTGGCTCCCTTAATCGATCCCAAAAACTGTAAATCTTTCTGTCCCGTAAAATAACTATTAAAAAATTCCTGTTGTGTCATCCCTAAAATTTGATTTAAGGTATCATTAACAGTGCGTGAGGTATTAGCAATCACCTTGTCATAATGGCTTAATTCTGCTTGACCCTTACTAATACTTTGCATCCTTGAAATTGTATACTCTTCTCCGCCAAAGGCAAAATTTAATTTAACTACAGCGCTGGATTTACCCGGTGCCATCCGCCAAATTAGTGAATCAGTATTTCCGCGAATTGCATTAGAGTCTTTGCCGCCTTGGTTACCATATAATGCCCAAGCAATGGCTTCTAAAATTGTGGTTTTACCCGCACCGTTTGCACCAACAATTCCCGTTACACCGCTATTAAAAATCAGTTCAGTTTTTTTGTGCTGGCGAAAGTTTTGGAGATGAAGAGAGATCAAGCGCATAAAATTAATTATTTTCTTATAATAGAAAGATGTTAGGCAGCAGTACTAATTCAAAGTTTACACCGAAAATCTACTGAAAATCAAGACTGAATCAATAATTTTTCAATCGATATCATCTAAACGATCTAATTAAAATAAAAATCAAGAAATAAAAATCAAGAAATAAAAATCAAAAGCAAGGACAAAAATAAAGATAAAAATTATGACAATCAATCCAGTTAACTCTCAATCAGGTATTAACTTCGAGGCAAAACAACTATGGCAAACTTATAGTCAAGGTCAGTATGATCAACTCAGTTATATCTTGATTAATCAGTTAAAATATTATGACAATTTGATTAATTCTTCTATTGATGAAGGGGAAGAATACAATTTGACTGTCCAGATTAATCAATTTTTAAAACACTTCTTATATTTTATAACCCAAGAGGATTTTATTATTAGTGATGATTTAACTTTGGCATGGCTGAGTTGTCATGGTGTTTTAGCTAATTTACTAAGTATTTCTGGGTTTAGGAATGCTGAGCCATATTTACAGATTTTACAGTCACAACAGCAGAACTTCTTAAAGTTATTATTACTATATTCTGCAAATAATCAAACCCAAATTGCGCCGAGTTTATTGTTTGATATTCATGCTCAATTAGCTTGTATTTGGTATGCTAATTATCTGGAATCTTGGACATCACAATTAGTAAACAGTAAAGGTTATTTTAATTTGCGTCAGCATCTCCGTGATCAAGATGAGCGTTTAACTGATCTATATGCGATTGAAAATCTGTACTTTGGTGTGACATATATTGATGCGGATCAAGAACCACTGATTAAAACTAATCTTAATCATAAGATTCAAAGTCATCCTTTATTCAAACAACTTCAGGAACAACTAAACCAAAATTTATCAAATCAAAATTTATTATCACAGTCATCTCTAGACAATCAAGAAATAGATCATCAAAGAAAAAGTCCTCAAATCGCAGTAATATCTGGCTGTTGGTCACCGGGTCATTCTGTGCATCGCAACTATGCTCACCATGTTGATGCTTTAAAAAAACATTTTTCGGTGACTTTAATTCATCTCGGCAATCCATCAGTTCAAATAGATCAAGAGGGATTTAGTCAAGTTTTAAATATTTCTTGGCATGAACAAAATTTCGATATTAGTGAGCTTTTAAAACATCAATTTAGTTTAATATTTTTCCCTGACATCGGCATGAGTACCGAGAGTATTCTGTTAAGTAATCTGCGTATTGCCCCAATTCAGGTAATGGGTTTAGGACATCCTAGTAGTAGTTGGAGTCAGCATATTGATTATGTAATTACTGGTCGAAAAGTGGAATTGCCATCAGTAATTAAACCTGCAATTAAACCACCAACTAAATCACCCATTAAATCACCGAAAAACCAATCAAAATCTAAACACTACAGCGAAAAATTAATTTTATTGCCAGGGCTAGGAGTTTCTGCCAGTCTGCATCCTCGGATGGCTAATTTAAATCTTGGTCCATCAGGTTTTCAAATATCTAAATTATCCATAAATCCTGATCAAAAAGATGAATCAGACCCGATAATTATTAATTGTCCTTGGTATCCTCAAAAAGTTAATTATCCGATGTTATTAATTTTAAATCGGATTCGTAATGAGATTAAACGACCTTGTATATTTCGATTTTTCTCTGGTGCAGGATTCAAAAAACTCCATCAATTTTTAGCCTTTAAACATGAAATAGTTCAAGTTTTAGGTGCAGAAAATTGCCAAGTTTTTCCTAGTTTAAATTTTGATGACTATGCCACCTATTTAAGCCAAGGTCACCTCACCCTTGATTCTCATCCTTTTGGTGGATTTAATGTTGTTTTAGACAGTTTAGCAGTGGGTATACCAACTGTAGTTTGGGAGGGTAAACATTGGTATAATCGCGCTGCTGCCCAATGTTTAAGAAATATTGATTTAGAGGTTTTAATTGCTACTAGTGCTACGGAATATATCTCAACCGTGGTGAATTTAGTTAAGAGTCTTGAGCAAAAAAATCAACTTTATTATGACATTAAAGCCAAACTTGCCCCAGAGATAATTACTCAGATTAATCAAGGGGATGACAGTAATTTATTTGTAGCTGCTTTCCATCATTTGATTAAACATGATCTGCCGAAATATTATTCTGATCTGAATTATTCTGATTTAAAACTCTCCCAAGAAAAGTCTCAAAAAGGTTAGCTCTGGATTAATTATCCCGTCAAGTTTTTATTAAATACCCCCACCAACACCATGATTTAACGTGTTTGATGGGGGTATTTAGTTAATTAGTTGGCTAGTTTATTTTTTGTGTTTTTGGCTAGTTTAAGCTAGATTCCGGCGTGACCGAGCGCCAAACCAGTCACCAGCATCCCTAAAACTAGAAAAGGCTGGGCACTAGCTTGATATTTCACATCGTTTTTCAAGGGGTCCCGCAGGAAATACATATCCTGGAATGTAATTTGGGGAATCACCAACAGCACCAGCAAACTCGCCAATAACTGCTGTCCGATGGTTACCAGATAAATCGCCACGCCGATTTGGAAAATGTCGATCAAACTGGCAGACACCAAAGCCGCTGACTTAACGCCAAACATTACAGGCAAAGAATTTAGTCCTAACTGCCGATCGCCTTCAACACTCTTGAAGTCATTGACCACAGCAATA
>JBIKNH010000290.1:0-3566 GCA_044358815.1 Pseudanabaenaceae cyanobacterium
TCAGGGCTATATTACAGGGCGTTCCATCCGCTAACTGCAACAGAATATTACAGGAATCATCCACATCTACGGGTTGCATCACACCATCGGCATCGGGGCGCTGGGTAATTGCGGTGTTTAACTGACCACACAACCGCGTCACATCCCCAAACAGCCAGCACACGTAATCAAAACTATGGGAACCAATCGCCCCCAAAGCACCGCCACCACAGGCTTTTTGGCTGTACCAATTCCAAACGCGGTTCGGATTGGCTCGCCCCTGCACCAGCCAGTTAATCATAATGGAACGTTTGCCACCGATGGTTTTGTTAATCTGTGCCGTGCTGAGTAAATCATGGAAATAACGCCATTGCGGGACAAAACGGAACTCAAAATCAGTGGCGACAACCACCCCATGACTGCGGGCTAGTTGATACAACTCAATGGCTTGGGCTAAATCCAACGTGATGGGTTTCTCTAGGAAAACGTGCTTACCCGCGATAATTGCCGCCTTAGCTTGGGCATAGTGCAGATGGGGCGGCGTGGAAATCGCCACAGCAGTTAACTCCGGCAAGTCTAGCAGTTGGTCTAGATTTGCCGTTCCCAAATTAATGTCATGTTTAGCCGCTAGGGTCTTGGCTTTGTGCTCATCCCGATGCCATAGCGCCACAGCTTTTGCTTGGGGATGTTCTCCCAGGGCGGGTAAATGTACATTCAGCCCAAAACCAGTACCGATAATGCCAATGCCAATGGGTTGCATGATGTGCCGATAGAATTTGTAGAACTTAGCTGGTATAGAACTTAGCCGAATTGAGATTCTAATAGATTCTCTTCTAGTTGAAAAAACTAATCAAGAAGCTAATCAAGAAACTAATTAGGAATTTACATTTAGGAGCTTATGATTCAGTAATTCTAGATCACAGATACTTCTAGAACTGCTTAAATTACTTAACTACCTTAGCTTGCAATGGGAGCTTAGCTTTTGGTTCGGGAGTTACTGAGGGTACAGGTTCGGGCAGAGGCTGCAAATTCCGTAACATCTCAGCGGCTACCTTCACTACAGCACTGGCATTCGCTCCCTGAGCCTGTTGCAAATAGGGAATTACCGCCCGATTCTGTAATTTACCCAGTGCCATAATTGCCGCATACCGAACTGACACCCGCCGATCCAAACTCAATCGTCCCAAGGTATCGATTACTGGCTTGGTGTTGAGGGCTTGGGGCTTTTGGTCAGCAATTTTCCCTAAAGCGGTCGCCACTTCTTTCCGAATGGAACTATGGGGCGACTGGGCATATTGCAACAAACTGGGCACATATTGCACCTGCTGACTGTCACCCCATGCGGCAATTTTGGACTCCTGAACCGCCATTCTAATTTCATTGTCATTGGCAATGCTAACCTGGCTGAGCGGCTCAACTACGGGCAACTCACTACTGACGGACTCCAAACTCACCGCCCCTAAGCCATAGGCAGAAGATGGTCTAAACTGCACCGCCTTGGTTTTGGGTTTTGGGTAATCTGGTTCAGGGGTAGCCGCCTTAGGTACAGCCATAGTCTTGTATCGTTCCAAGGCAGCCCCCGCCGCTTTAACCACCGCACCATAGCCGCTACGATTGGCTTGGATGAGATATGGGATCACCCGTGGATCACGAATTTCTCCCAAAGCCTTGACTGCGGTGATCGCCACGGCAGGATCATGATCCGCACTCAATAAACCCAGTTGATGCAATTGCTCCAAGTTCATGGCTTGGGGATTGCGGCTCAATTTTTGCCCCAGGGATACCGCTGCTGCTGCTCTGACTTGGGGCTGACTATCTCTGGCTTGGCGAACTAAATCCCCCTGAGGTTGAGGTTTCTGATAAATTATTTCTTGATGCAGAACTTTTTCAGTAGTCGGGATTGCCGATGGGGATTCTATATCACTGGCTGAATCATTGACTGACTCTGGTTCAGGGGTAGCCTCAGCAAGATCAGACTCTGGGGGAGCGCTATTCTCAGTGGCAATAGTCTCCTCAAAATTTTGTGCGGAATTTTGTTCAGGATTGAGATCGGGAACCACACCAACCACAGAACTCACAACTGGATCAGGTGCTGGAGCGGTTTGCTGTGCTGCCGCTAATTTTGCCTCATATTCTTGATTAATTTGGGCAATTTGGGCGCGTAAATCTTTTTCATGTAGCTGATTAACCTCTAGCACCCGCCGCTCGATTCTTTGACTATATAACTCTTCATCTTGTTTTTTCTGGTACTGAGAGCCAACCACTGCCCCCGCTCCGAAACCCAACGCCCCTAACAAAATACTAATTATACTGCTGTCCATGTCAAATACTCCAATGCTGCATAACTCTAGATAATTGTGGTGGTTGAGGGGGCGCAACCTCGATCCCAGAAGAAGCCTTTACGCCCAGAAAAAGCTTTGGGGATATTTGGGGGTCTATGAGGGATTGGTAATGGTCAAGTTGGTAGATCAATTTTGGCTAATTTGGCTAAAAAGTTTTGGCTAAGAAATTTGGCTAAAAAATACTTCCCAAACTGAACTGACTACCCCGTAGGAGCTAAATCTATCATAATTTGGTCCTCATTTGGTCTTTAGCGGCGTTTGTGTGACCAACTAAAACGGGTTCAAAATGTGTGATCAAAACGGCAGTTGCTAGAATGATCAGTGGGAATTTCAGTACAGATTAGAGCTAGAAATAGTGATTTTGGTATTAAACAGTTCAACTGTCCTTACCGATGCCATGACATCACTACCTATCAACTAACTTCTATTACAACTCTATTAAAATAATTAAGACCCTGAATAAGATTGTGACTTATGGTAGTCATTTAGTGGTCACTGGTTGCTTCACATTTCGCTCACACTATACAGAACACAGAAAAATATGAACCGTCGGCAGTTACTTTCTTGGTTTGGCTTAGGTTGGTTGGTGGCGCTGTTACCTGCCTCACTGGTGGGATGCAGTCCAAATAGTTCTGATTCAGGTTCAAAATCCGATGCAAAACCTGACGCGGCTGATAACTCCGCAGTGGCGGGTGGTAAGAATTTCAAGCCGATTGGTAACGCGGCTGATCTAGATAAAAATGGCTATCTAGTCTCAAATCAAGTTGGTGTGGTAAAAGACCCCAGCGATAAAACTAAACTCCTAGCAGTGAGTACAGTCTGTACCCATAAAGGTTGTGATGTGAAATGGAAAGCTGATAAAAAACTCTATGTATGTCCCTGTCATGATGCAGAATTTGCGGCTGATGGGAAGGTAGTGGGGGGACCTGCTAAGACTCCATTACGGAAGTATGCTGTCAAGGTTGAGAAAGGGCAGGTGTTAGTCAATATTTAGTGCAGAATTTAGTGCAGATTCAGTTCCAGCCAGGATCTAGATGATGTCTCATTATGATTAGGGTGTGATATCCAATCTCTCTAGTGATTGAGGTTCCGTTACTAGGATAGGTTTGGATTCACCCCTGATTGGTTGCAGTTGCAGATCGGCTAATTAAATCAATTACAGCAGTGAATTAAATTGTCTAACTAGGCTAGAGCTTAGACTCAACATCACGGGGGTCATAACCGATGTCACCGACAAAACAGAAT
>JBIKNH010000133.1:0-12336 GCA_044358815.1 Pseudanabaenaceae cyanobacterium
AGCCCTGGGTAAAATACTGTGGTGTGAAGCATGGATAGCCCAAGTCACCCTCACTTTGTCTCACTTGAGAAACTTCAACCCTGATCCTAGTGACCATTGCGGTTAGGCATATCGGCAGTTAGATCCCCCACGATACCTCAGGGCAAAATTACTGAATCTGTTTATGATTGAGCAATTCAAGACTAAAGACCTGAGTTATAGTAAACCAAGCTTCGCTCTCTTCCAACCAACTACTGAGCCAGCAAAGATTATGTTTAACGCCACAGAAATCCTCACAGACAATTTTGTTGAGCAACTCAAGGTTGGTTATCGCCGAACCTATGGTGGATTTAAGCACGACTACGAAGACATTATCTGTTGGGCAGGGAACATGGCGATGGAAAACATTGCTAACAGTGATGCCCTCTACCACAACGTTGAACATACTATCTTGGTGACATTGGTAGGACAGGAAATTCTAAGAGGGAAACACATTCGTGAAGGTGGCGTATCCCCCGAAGATTGGTTACACTTCATTATTTCTTTGTTGTGCCATGACATTGGCTATGTTAAGGGCGTATGTCGCCAAGATGCAGGGGGTAAATATGCCACAGGGATCGATGCAGGCAGAGTTGAGTTGCCCCCTGGTGCTTCTGATGCTAGCTTGACTCCATACCACGTTGATCGGGCTAAATTGTTTGTCCAAGAGCGCTTCGGCAATAATCCCATCATTAGTCACTCTATTATCTGCCGTAACATTGAGCTAACGCGGTTCCCTGTACCGAAGACTGGTGATCATCAGGATACTGTGAGTTTTCCTGGGCTAGTGCGGTCGGCGGATCTCATCGGACAACTCAGTGATCCCCGCTATCTCAAGAAAATTGGGGCACTTTATTATGAGTTTGAAGAAACCGGCGTAAACAGAGCCTTAGGTTATAACCACCCTGGTGACCTGCGCCGTAACTATCCTAAATTTTATTGGACTAACGTTTATCCTTTTGTCAAAGATGCCCTGTATTATCTGTCCCTAACTCAGCAAGGACAGGCAATCATTGCCAATTTGTACTCCAATGTTTTTGTTGTAGAACACGAAAAACCAGAAACCGCCGCTGTACCTGCCACTAACCTCGCGCCAGTTCATCCCTAATTCTAACCTTTCGAGGTTTTAGGGCTTACAGAGACAGATAACCGTATTACAGAGATAAGATCTTGTGTCATAAACATAATGTTTGTGATGCGTAGCCGTTTGGACTTAAAGTAAGAGATTGCATCTATCAAGAATTTGCATATAACTGTTTCGATTAATTCATATAAACCTCAGCATATTCAGGAGTAGCCCGTCTTGCGTCAAATCGTCATTGCTGGCAACTGGAAAATGTATAAAACCCAAGCTGAAGCGAAAACATTTTTCAGCGAGTTTACCAGTCAACTGCGCTTCCAGTCTGCCACTGCTGCCACCACCGCCAAAAAGATCTTGCTCTGTGTGCCATTCACTGACCTGACTTTAATGCAAACCCTTGTTGCCGCCGAGCCGAGCATTGCCATTGGAGCGCAGAATGTGCATTGGGCAGAAAATGGAGCATTTACTGGTGAGATTGCCGCACCAATGCTCAACGAACTGGGGATTCAGTACGTGATCATTGGTCACAGCGAACGGCGCGAGTATTTCGGCGAAACCGATGCTACCGTTAACAAGCGCCTCCATGCCGCCCAAAGTCATGGCATCACGCCAATTCTTTGTGTGGGTGAAGCCAAAAGCCAACGGGATGCCGGAGAAACAGAAGCTTGGATTTTTCGCCAACTGGAACAAGATCTCGTCGGCATTGACCAAAACAATCTGATTATTGCCTATGAACCAATCTGGGCAATTGGTACAGGAGACACCTGTGCTGCGGACGAAGCAAACCGCGTCATTGGCTTAATTCGCAGTAAGTTAACAAACCCTGATGTAACCATCCAATATGGTGGCTCAGTTAAAGCCGATAATATCGATCAAATTATGGCGCAACCGGAAATTGACGGCGTATTGGTTGGCGGTGCCAGCCTTGATCCAGCGGGATTTGCCCGAATTGCCCACTACCAAAAAGCCTAATCCATCCCCTCACCCTCCCCGCCTCAAACCGCAACAGCCCACCCACAACGAAGCAACCACGCCTAGGAATTTGACTTTTTGGGTCAAGTTTTGTTATCATAATGTGCTGTTGATTTAATTAACAAAAAAGCCGCAAACCACAGAGACTGCTACTATGCCCACGATTCAACAGCTCATTCGCAGTGAGCGTAACAACCTGAAGACCAAAACAAAGTCTCCTGCTTTGAAAAGCTGTCCGCAACGCAGGGGAGTATGTACCCGTGTGTACACCACCACACCCAAAAAGCCGAACTCAGCATTGCGTAAGGTAGCGCGGGTGCGCCTTACCTCCGGCTTTGAAGTCACCGCATACATCCCCGGCATTGGGCATAATCTCCAAGAGCACTCTGTGGTGATGATCCGTGGCGGTCGTGTTAAAGACCTACCTGGGGTGCGTTATCACATTATTCGTGGCACTTTGGATACCTCTGGGGTCAAAGATCGCAAACAAGGTCGTTCTAAGTATGGTGCGAAGCGTCCTAAGCCCGGTCAAGCCGCAGCCACTACTGGCAAGAAAAAATAAGCTCGGTTCAGCCGAGTCGGGGTTTTAGATAGAGTGCTCTAAATAGGGTTATCTAATATAGGGTGCCAAGTGGGCTTTGGTTAGCTCAGCTTTGTCGCAAGGACAACAAAACCCAACCGCTGAGTAGCTCTGGGAAAACTGTGACAGTACCTGCACCTTGGCTAACTCCAGTTGATCCTACCTAAAAGAACACCTTGAGTTGCATCAAAAACTACCAAAAATACCAACCGAAAATACCAAGCGACCGCACCTCAGATTAGAGTCAATCTAACCTAGGGAAATCGCACCCCTGTAGTCCTTAATACCTGTTACCTGTCATTAAAACTTACTATGTCTCGTCGTAATAAAGCCGCCAAGCGCACTACCCCTCCCGACTCGGTTTATAACAGCCGATTGATCACCATGTTGATCCGCCGCGTCATGACCAGCGGTAAATATTCTCTTGCTTCTCGGTTGGTCTATGATGCTTTGGAACTGATTGGTCAGCGCACTGGTCAGCCTGCTCTTGAAGTATTTGATAAAGCCATCCGTAACGCGACTCCATTGGTGGAAGTCAAAGCCCGTCGGGTTGGTGGTGCTACATACCAAGTACCGATGGAAGTACGCACCGATCGTGGTGTAGCTTTGGCATTGCGTTGGTTGGTGCAATACTCCCGTTCTCGCTCTGGTCGTGGCATGGTCAACAAGTTGGCTAATGAATTGTTAGACGCTTCCAATGAAACTGGCGCTACGATTCGCAAGCGGGAAGAAACCCACAAGATGGCTGAAGCGAACAAAGCTTTTGCTCACTATCGCTATTAATCGGTTACTAACTACTATCAGTAGTGACTAGTAATTGAGTGCCACAGATGCTGCACGTTTTCGGTAACCCCGAAAATTATTGTATGGAAGCCTTAAAGATCTAGGCTCAAAGGCATCTCGGAAACTTCCCTACTAGCAATCTTGGGGTGTAAATTTGGTCAGTCTGTTAACTGTTTGTTGCCATTTCTAACCAACTTTCCCCAAGTCATGCAAGAGGTTTTGGCATTGTGGACGCGGTGGCTAAACCTAAATTAAACCTCGGTTGAAACTGACGGGCAATCGCCAAAACTGATGAAGCCATAGTCAGTCCGCCGTAACTAACTGAATTTTAGAGTTAACCGTTTCGGGTCAACTTTAAATCTAGGTGAGTATGTCAGCAAACCTAGGGATGTTTTTTGCGAGATGTGAACGAACTATACTATTCTTAATATTGATTCTCAATTCCTGACAAATACGAGGAAACTGTCGTGTCTCGAACCATCGCCTTAGAGAAGGTGCGTAACATAGGGATTGCCGCGCATATTGATGCAGGCAAAACCACAACTACAGAGCGAATCCTGTTTTACTCTGGAGTCGTCCACAAAATTGGTGAAGTCCATGATGGCAACACCGTAACTGACTGGATGGTGCAAGAGCGGGAACGGGGAATTACGATCACAGCAGCGGCAATTACCACAAGCTGGAAAGATCACA
The DNA here is from genome assembly GCA_044358815.1 of Pseudanabaenaceae cyanobacterium. Taxonomy (GTDB): domain Bacteria; phylum Cyanobacteriota; class Cyanobacteriia; order Pseudanabaenales; family Pseudanabaenaceae; genus JBAXSK01. The sequence continues at coordinate 4,128 of JBIKNH010000133.1, forward strand.
AAATCAACATTATTGACACCCCTGGACACGTAGATTTCACTATCGAAGTAGAGCGCTCCATGCGGGTGTTGGACGGCGTAGTGGCAGTATTTTGCGCCGTGGGTGGCGTACAGCCCCAGTCAGAAACAGTTTGGCGGCAAGCTGAGCGTTATAAAGTGCCCCGTATTGTATTCGTTAACAAAATGGATCGTACTGGCGCTAACTTCTTTAAGGTGTATGGTCAGATTAGGGATCGGTTAAGAGCCAATGCTGTGCCCATTCAGATTCCTATTGGTAGTGAATCCGATCTCAAGGGCATTGTGGACTTGGTGAAGATGCGGGCGTTCATTTCCAAGGACGATATCGGCAAAGATATTGAAGAAACTGATATTCCCGAGGATTTGTTGGATCAAGCCAATGAGTTTCGCGGCAAATTAATCGAAGCCGTTGCCGAACAGGATGACGCTTTGACTGAGAAGTACCTTGAAGGCGAAGAACTCACCGAAGACGAGGTACGGGATGGTCTGCGTAAGGGTACTATTTCTGGCGCAATTGTACCGATGACCTGTGGTTCTGCCTTTAAAAATAAAGGTGTGCAGTTGTTGTTGGATGCGGTAATTGACTATCTGCCTGCCCCTAGCGAAGTCCCCCCAATTCAAGGGATTTTGCCCAACGGTGAACCTACAACTCGTCCAGCGGATGATAGTGCACCTTTGGCAGCACTGGCATTCAAAATCATGTCTGATCCCTTTGGTCGCTTGACCTTCGTGCGGGTTTACTCCGGTATTTTGAAGAAAGGTTCTTATGTTTATAACGCCAGTAAGGACAAGAAAGAACGGATTTCTCGCTTGATTGTGTTGAAAGCTGATGATCGGATTGAAGTTGACGAGTTAAGAGCCGGTGACTTAGGTGCGGTACTAGGCTTGAAAGACACCTTTACAGGTGATACCCTATGTGATGATTCGAATAAGGTGATCTTAGAATCACTATTCATCCCAGAGCCAGTGATTTCCGTCGCGGTAGAACCGAAGACAAAGCAAGACATGGAGAAGCTCTCCAAGGCTTTACAGGCTCTGTCTGAGGAAGATCCTACTTTCCGCGTGATGGTTGATCCCGAAACCAACCAAACCGTGATTTCAGGTATGGGTGAACTGCACCTTGAAATCCTTGTGGACCGCATGTTGCGTGAATTTAAGGTCGAGGCTAATGTCGGCGCACCTCAAGTAGCTTACCGTGAAACTATCAGCAAGTCTGTAACTAACATTGAAGGTAAGTTCATGCGGCAGAGTGGTGGTAAGGGACAATATGGTCATGTTGTGATCAATTTGGAACCCGCTGAACCAGGCACTGGATTTGAGTTTGTCTCAAAAATTGTTGGTGGGGTTATTCCGAAAGAATATATCAAGCCTTCGGAACAAGGTATGAAAGAGGCTTGTGAATCGGGCATTCTGGCAGGCTACCCTGTAATCGATCTAAGGGCGACTCTGATCCATGGTTCTTTCCATGATGTGGATTCTTCAGAAATGGCTTTCAAGATTGCCGGTTCTATGGCGATCAAGGAAGCGGTAATGAAGGCTGCTCCCATCCTACTTGAGCCGATGATGAAGGTAGCGGTTGAAGTACCTGAGAACTTCGTTGGTGATGTAATCGGGGATCTCAACTCTCGTCGTGGTCAGATCGAGAGCATGGGTACTGATGATCAGGGCATTTCTAAAGTGGAGTCAAAGGTACCTTTGGCGGCTATGTTTGGTTATGCTACTGACATTCGTTCAAAGACTCAGGGTCGTGGCATTTTCTCTATGGAATTTAGCCATTACGCAGAAGTACCTCGCAATGTGGCAGAAACCATTATTGCGAAGAGCAAGGGCAAGTCTGGCGACTAGTTTTACTAGCTCATCAGCACATTGCTGTTGGTCTTTTGACTGCACAATTCACTCAAAATAAACAAACACAAACAAGATCAATCTAGGTAAAGCAAATGGCACGCGCTAAATTTGAGAGAACTAAACCCCACGTTAACATTGGTACCATCGGTCACGTTGACCACGGTAAAACCACTTTGACCGCAGCAATCACCATGACTTTGGCTGCTGCTGGTCAAGCAACCGCTAAGGCATACGACCAAATCGATGCTGCTCCTGAAGAAAAGGCTCGTGGGATCACGATCAACACGGCTCACGTGGAATATGAAACCACCAACCGTCACTATGCCCACGTGGACTGTCCTGGACACGCTGACTATGTGAAGAACATGATCACCGGTGCTGCCCAAATGGATGGTGCGATTTTGTTGGTGTCTGCCGCTGATGGTCCTGAGCCTCAAACCCGCGAGCACATTCTGTTAGCCCGTCAGGTGGGTGTACCTAACTTAGTGGTGTTCTTGAACAAGGAAGACCAAATGGAAGGTGAAGAAGAACTCGTCGAATTGGTGGAGTTGGAAGTTCGTGAGTTGTTGACTTCCTATGACTTTGATGGGGACAATATTCCCATTGTGCGTGGTTCTGCTTTACAGGCTGCGGAGCAAATGAAGGCTAATCCTAAGACCCAACGTGGTGAAAATTCTTGGGTGGATAAGATTTGGGCTTTGATGGATGAAGTGGATAGCTACATCCCTACTCCTGAGCGTGCTGTAGATAAGCCTTTCTTGATGGCAGTGGAAGATGTGTTCTCCATCACTGGTCGTGGTACTGTAGCCACCGGTCGGATCGAGCGCGGTTTGGTTAAGGTGGGTGATGTGGTTGAATTGGTGGGGATCCGTGACACCAAGAACACCACTGTAACCGGTATTGAGATGTTCAAGAAGAGCCTTGATCAAGGTCAAGCTGGTGACAACGCTGGTCTGTTGTTGCGCGGTATGCAAAAGACTGACATTGAGCGCGGTATGGTAATCGTTAAGCCTGGTTCCATCAAGCCCCACACCAAGTTTGAGTCTCAAGTGTATATTTTGACTGAGAAAGAAGGTGGTCGGAAGACTCCTTTCTTTGCTGGATATCGCCCTCAGTTCTATGTGCGTACCACTGACGTAACTGGTACCATTGCTGCATTCACCGCTGATGACGGTAGCGCTGCTGAAATGGTAATGCCTGGTGATCGCGTTAACATGACTGTTGAGTTGATCTGCCCCGTTGCAATTGAGCAAGAAATGCGCTTTGCGATTCGTGAAGGTGGACGCACTGTTGGTTCAGGCGTTGTAACCAAGATTCTTGAGTAATTTTCAATTTTCTTGTTAGTTCTTTGTAGGAATTGCAATCTAAACAACTACCCAAATAATTACTCTGAATAGTTACTGAGTATTCATTGTCTGCACATTCAGCTAGATGATGTCATAAGGTAAGAAATACCATCCGCTAACCATAAGGTGCTGCTGGGTGGTATTTTTTTGGGTTTTTTAGTTTGATTATTTAAGACTGATACTCAGCCTAAAGGAGCAAAAATTTCAACGTATTTTAAGTAATTAATGATTAAATACAAAATAATGGTGTAATTATTTGGCTTACTTATATTGATTTATTCAAATGGGTTTATTTTGTTTTGACCTTGGGTAGGTACTATCGGATTTTGAGGGGGATGTTTGCTGCCTGAATAGATCGTCGTGAACAGATCCTGTGATCGCTTCTAGCAAAAAGTTGATAATGCTTGATTATTCCCGATTGAATAATACTTAATTAATTAGATTATGACATTTGTAAATAGTACTAATGAAATATTAAATTCCATCGATCTAGAATTGGAACCAGTTCCAGTTCTAACTGCCGATGCTCCTTTGAAACAAGCAATTACGATGATGGCGGGGCAGGAAAAGGGGGCATCCCATAGCTGTATTTTAGTTACGGAAGAAAATAAAATTATTGGCATTTTAACGGAACGGGATTTAGTTCGTTTATCCCTTGCCTCCATTACACTTTCCCAAAGTACTGTGGGGGCAGTTATGACATCCCCTGTGATTACTCTAGAGGAAGAGAACTTAACGGATATTTTCTCGGTTTATAGTTTAATGCGGCGACACCGGATTCGTCATTTACCGGTGACAAAGAGCGAAACGATTAAGGGAATTGTAACTATTTCTTCGCTACGGCGCAGTTTACATCTGGGTTACTTTTTGCGCTTTCGCGAAGTGCGTGAAATTATGACCCATAAAGTGGTTACTGCTACACCCCAAACTCCTGTTCTGGAAATAGCTCAGTTAATGGCAGTAAATCGAATTAGCTGCATTATTATTGTCGAAAAACACGACGATGGTGTGAAACCCGTGGGCATCTTAACGGAACGGGATATAGTGCAACTTCAGGGAATGGAATTGAATTTGCAGAATCTAGTGACAGCAGAAGTGATGAGCCAACCATTGTTCTATTTACAACCTGAGGACTCTCTGGCTACTGCCCAGAAAATGATGCAACAGTACCGAGTCAGACGTTTGGTAATTGTAGATAGATATGGAACACTCCAAGGAATCATTACGGAAACTAATTTGTCAATGATTCTCGATCCATTAGAGTTATTTGGAATGTTAGAGATTCTACAGCATCGCATTGAAATACTAATCAGAGATCGAGATCGCCTGCTACCAAAGGAAAATTCATACTTACGTGATGCATTAGAGAATCATGAATTTAAGTTGCATTATCAGCCACAGGTTGACATTGAAAAAAAACAAGTTATTGGGGCAGAGGCTTTAGTCAGATGGCATTCACCGCAAAGAGGTATTATATCACCCTCAGAATTTATCCCTATTGCGGAAATGACGGGTTTTATTATCAGTCTGGGGGAGTGGATTTTAAGAGAAGCTTGTACCCAAATCATGGCGTGGCAAAAGAAAGGTTTACCACCATTGGTGATTTCGGTTAATGTTTCCAGTCATCAGTTAAGGAACTCCCAGCTAGTACCATATTTAAGGAATCTATTGACGGAATTAGATTTAGATCCCCAATGGTTGAAATTAGAGTTGACGGAAAGTTCTTTAGTGCAGAATATTGAACATACCTTGGCACAATTTCAGGCGATTAAGAAACTAGGGGTAGCGATTGCTATCGATGATTTTGGGACTGGGTATGCGTCTTTGGGTTATTTGCAACATTTTCCGTTTGATACTCTCAAAATTGACCGGTGTTTTGTGGATAATATCCATAACAATAGTAAGAATGCGGCAATTACCACGGCGATCATTCGTATGGCACAGCAACTTAATTTCTCTGTAGTTGCGGAAGGAGTGGAACAAGATGCAGAATTGGCATTTCTGAGGCAGCGGCATTGTCATATTATTCAGGGTTATTTGATTAGTCCACCTTTGCTAAGAGAACAGTTTGAGGAATTCCTGCGGACCACGTCATTTGTACCGGAACTTGATGGAGTAATTGGCGGCTAATTATTTTTAATTCTCTTCAAATATTCTCAGTGAATGTAGTTAAATAAAGATAGCTAAGACTTAGGGAATACAATCATGACAATTGCAATTATGAGTGCTATGCCAGAGGAGAATCATTGTCTGGTGGCGGCAATGGCAGCTAATCCCCTATGTGTTACCTATGGCGGTAGGGATTATCACGTAGGTAAACTGTGGGGGCATGATGTGGTGATTGTATTCTCCCGCTGGGGGAAAGTGGCTGCTGCTACTTCGGCAACGACATTAATCACGAAATTCAATGCAAAGGAAATTATTTTTACGGGGGTAGCTGGGGGTGTACAACGGAATCTGAAGGTGGGGGACATTGTGATTGGTCAGGCACTGTGTCAGCATGATATGGATGCACGTCCGTTATTTCCGCGACATGAAATTCCTTTATTAGGTCAGACAAAATTTATGGTGGCTCCAGAAAAACAAGAGGCTTTGGTTGCTGCCACTGAACGGTATTTACAGGGGGATTTTATGACGAATATTACCTCTGAAATTCGTGAACAGTTCCAGATTACAACGCCTAAAGTGATTACTGGATTAATTGCTAGTGGAGACAAGTTTTTTGCTTCACAGTCAGACTTGGACAATTTACGTGCCGACTTACCGGAAGCTATGTGTGTGGAAATGGAAGGAGCAGCGGTGGCACAGGTTTGTTTTGAATATAATGTTCCTTTCAGTGTGGTGCGTACGATTTCTGACAGTGCTGATGAGTCTGCTCCTACGGATTTTCCGGCTTTTGTGACTGCCATAGCTAGCCAGTATGCTCATGGGATTTTACATCAGTTATTGAGTTATTATTGAGCCATTATTGAGTTGCATTTGGGAACTGACTTAAAATCTGACTGAGCAACTAACTTAGAGAAATGATTTAAGAACTGATTTGGAAACTACAATAGTGATTGTAATGGCTATAATGAATAGTTGTTTGAATGGGTGTTTGAATAGATTTTGAGAGATTAGTCAGTTATGAATGCTGAGACGCTGGAAATTTCGCCTAAATTCATGCTATTTGTGCAGCATGGTTGGGCTGACAATGCCAATGATTTAGCAGGTATGGCGCGGCGTTGGTTAGTTCCAAATGAGCCGTCAGAATATCTAATTGCGCCTAATTTGGGTTGGTTGAATACTTGGCTGCCAATGGAACCCATGATCAGACAGATAGAAAGCACTGCTACAGAGGTTTGGCAGAACTATCCTGGGTTGTCGTGGCGAATTGTTGCCCATTCTATGGGTGGGGTTTTGTGGCTAGAAGTGCTGCAGCGTCATCCTGAATGGTGGTCACAGGTGCATAGCTTGGTATTAATTGGCTCTCCAGTGGGTGGTTCTCATTTTGCGAAACTGTTCGATCCTTTAGGTTGGTTTCCTTTGGTGGGAAGGGACCTAGGGCGGAATCGGCGCACCATTGCAGAATCCATTGCTGCTGTAATTCCCACTCTGTCCATTGTCAGTAATATTGGTATGGATACTGATGGATTAGTGGCACTGAGTAGTTCTTGGTTTCGTCATGCTCAGTATGTGGAATTGCAAGGAATTCGTCACGCAAGTTTGAAATATAACGCGGAAGTTGCGACGGTAATCAAAGATTTCTGGCAGTATTTGTCCCATCAAGAGTCTGTTACTAAGTGTCTTAATGACGATTCCGACGACGACAAAATAAATCATTTTGCAAAACTATTTCCAAGCGAATCACTATCAGGATGGAAAACATTTCCTGATTTAACTCCTTTAGGCGAGAAAATCCTAGCAGAACTGCACCAACTACCACTGACCGACTGTGATAGCACCCATTATGCCAATGCGACAATATGGCACAAGTTAACCCCAGATTTAGAGATCCGTATTTGGCAGAATCAATGGCAAGTGACTCACATTTATCTAGTTACTGGGGATAGATTTGTATATGGCGGGTACAGTGGCTGGAAAGATGAAAAAATCATCAAATCATGGTTAATGCAGGTACGAAATCGAGAGTTATAATCAATAAATTCGTACCCACGACTTATTCTTGTATCATTAAGATGTAGTGGTCTTCAATGAATTAAATGCGAATTATTTTTTGTAAGCTCATATTTAAAAATCTTGAAAGTGATTTAATGAATATTAAGCGAACAATCTATTTAGTCGCGTCATCACTGAGATTATGTTGCTGTTTAAAGTCTGCCACTGAGGAATAAATCTTAAAAATACTTCCCATGCTGGTTAGATCAAACAACATCCGCACCTGATCAGTGATGGAACACAGCGCTAACTCGCCATCACCACCCCTTACTGCTTTCAATGCTGATACCAAAGCACCCAAGCCCGAACTGTCCATGAAAGTGACTAATTCCAAATCAATCACCAGAAACTTAGGGCAATTGGCGGTGACAATAGCATTTACTTCCCGCCGAAATTCCGTTGAAGCACTGACATCCAGTTTGCCAACGGGTTTGACAATTTTAATATTCATAGGTTTGAGTTTACTAACGACTCAATTTAATAAAGCAATTATTTGATTTAAACGTTTTTTGGCTAGAGATTTAGCAATGATGCGCATTATCTTGCTTTTTAGTTACAATCATGCTGCGAAATATTGTGAAAAATACTATCTCGGTTAATTTAGCCTGTGGGAGCAAGGGTTGGAAATATAAACCTATATCCTGAACCAATATACCAAAAAAACATCAAGCCAAGGAGAGCATAAAAGCTCATATAGCTGCCTTCCACTATCTTTGGAGCACCCTGTTAGGGCGTTGGCGCTGTTGAGAATGCCGATTGGGTGTGAAACAAAAATTAAAAGGCGGCACCCAGATTCGAACTGGGGGTAAGGGTTTTGCAGACCCCTGCCTTACCACTTGG
>JBIKNH010000134.1:0-12289 GCA_044358815.1 Pseudanabaenaceae cyanobacterium
CTGGTTAAACTGCTATCTAAAACAAAGTTTAGCCAGGTTTCAAAGAATAGACGACTATTCAATACTGGGTAGTCATTTACTGGTAGCTCTTTCAATATTGACTTGACGATGTTAGAAAATGAAAGTAACATAAGCTAATTATTTTTTCATTTGATGGGGGCAAAATAACATATTCTGTCCCCTTTCTTACTCCCATTTTCTATCTGTCAATACTTCTGGTTTCCATGATATTTCTGAGTGGATCTCTCAAAATTCTGGCGATAAGCGTTGGACGATTTCTCCCAAAATTGCGATTTCGTATAAGACTGAAAAGTGAATGCGTTTTTCGGCTAAAAATTGTTGCTTGGTGGCTCCTTCCATCAGTTCAGCAATATTAGAACAGACTGTGGCAATATCAAGCAGATAGGCTGGATCTCGTTTCATAAATCACCTGTGCAGTATTTAAAATTGCTTTGCGGCGAATCCAGTTTGGGCTGTCTATAACTGCTTGTTTGGTAACTAGGTCAACTTTGCGGTGAAATATATCTTCTAGTTGCCATTCCATTGTCACTAAGTCTAGAAGGCTATTTTGTGAGTTGGGAGCAAATACGACCAAGCAATCAATGTCACTGTCGGGGTGAAAGTCATCGCGTAGGACGGAACCAAAGAGGGCAAATTCGACTATCTGCCAGCGCTGACAAAATTCGCGAATCTGTGACAAAGGAAGATCAATGTTTTTGACTAAACTTGGATTCATTTTATCGCTCCTTGCTCAAAGGCTTTCTTAACTCTCTCAATTTGTTTGGGGCTTCCATTTGCGCGAAAAGTTCTAGTGCTTTTGTTTTATATTCTTCTACTTGGTCATGTTTTCTCATTGCTTGGTATGTTAGCCTAAGTTGAAAAGACAAAATATGATTAGCCATGCGAGGTAACATCGTTTTTACCTATTCTACATAGTCAATCAAACTCAACTAAACTCTTCTGGAAGCTTTGCATCTTTAATTTCAGCATCTGTTAGCTTGTAGTTACATACTAATTTTTGCAATTCTTGAGTCATTCCAAGTCTTTTAAACATTTTGGCTGATTTGGAGGCAGTTTCACGTGCGAGTTTTTGGTCTTGTCTTTGAAGATAAATTTCTGCAAAAGACATTTGATAGCAGGCATAGCGGCGACTATTTCTATTGGTGATTGCTGTACGTTCACCAGATTTCAAATATTTCTCAGCCGACTCAAGATCGCCCTGTTGGATACAGATATCCGCTAATTCGTTCTTTGAATAGCATTCCATTCTTTGCCATTGAATCTTTGCCGCACGTTCTTTAACCTCAAAATACTGTTTCTTAGCATCTTCAAGATATCCTTCTTTAAAGTTTAATTTAGCTTCATCTCGTAAAGAATTGATTTTACGTCTTTCTAATAGTCTAGTCTCTTCTTTATTTAAAGATAGCCCTTGATATTGTTGAACTAGTAAATCAATAACTCTATTTTTCTCTGCTAAGACCTCTTTTGCTAACTGGTAATTACCAGTGCGTGTTAATAAAATTATTCTGTTATGAGCAAGATAATCTTGCAACAACAAAGAAGCATCATCTCTCATTCCCCAAGCTTCGTTAGAGAGGACTTTTACTTCTTCGTAAGACGCGCTCCCCTGCATAGTCAAAGTCCATGCCTTTCTGGACAGAGATTGAATGTAAGTTTGCCAATCTTCTCGTTTCTTAGATTGATCAATAAACCAATCCAACCAAAATAATTGCTCATTCCAATAGCCTGTCAAATCAGCAAAATGATTGAGATGATCCCATAGCTGTTTTGCTTTTTTATACTCTTCATTTCTAATGCACTCTTTCATTTCAAAGCTTAAATTCCCCCATTCATCTCTAATCTTTTCGTAGTGTCCCCACCAATATTCCCAATCAATTCCACCATATTTTTGAGCAAAAGCAAGATAGTAACTATATCGATTTTCTGTTGCTTGAAAATAACCATCACAATCATTCCTGCGAAAATTACTATTAACGTAATCTCTAGTAATTGATAGCATATTGCAGCGATCCTTTGTATCCATATAGATAAAAGCACATCGTTTTAGTTCCGCGAACCCTTTCTCTATATCTGGATCAGAAAAATCTTTTAAGTCGGCAATTTTTTTAACTGCTTCTAAAGATGGCGGATATTTAAATATAGACACTGCGTTAAGTAAGATTCGACTACTATTCCATCTCAATAAATCAATTGTTCTTTGAAAACAGAAAAATACTATGTCATCCATAAATGTAGGACACATCCCTCCTAGAACACTATCTATGGTATAGCCATTAGCGATTTGTCCTACAGAATAGACCAAGGCTAAGGGAAGTCCCGAATAGCAATTGTACAATTCTTTTTTCTTGTCTTCAGGTATGTCAACAGGATAAGGAGATAGTTTTAACTGCTGATTTATAAGATTTAGTCCTTCTTCTTCATTTAATTGCTCTAGTCGAATATGTGGAGATTCTCCTAGTTCTTCTATGCGTGTAGTTATAACGATCTTGACCGTTTTTGGAAGAATGCGTACAAATCCAAGAACCCTCTTTCGCTCACTATCATTGATTGATTGAAGATCATCGATAATAAGGAGAATCTTTCGGCTATCTTTGCTCAAGTAATCAACTACATATTTAACTTGCTCATCTACCAAGGGTACATGACGTATTGACTCATCTCCTAAAGCATCTCCAAGAGCATTGAAGATATCAGTAAGATTAGTAGAAAAATAAAGCTCTTTTGAGATTCCATGGACTAAAAGAGATTCTGTCTTAAATGAAACAAAGACGGTTAAATCATATGTTGGTAAACCTTCTTTTCTATGACCGTTTTTTTCCTCTAAACAACGATAGGCTGCTTCAACAATCAGTGAAGTTTTTCCAACTCCGCTTATGCCATCAATTATAATGATGTTGTAATCATAGCTAAAAGATATCCACTTGTATAATTGTTGTAAGTTCTCATTTCTACCAATGAATTTACTTGGCTGATTTGGCAATCCAAAATAATCTGCTTTGGGTAAATCAGCACGAGTCAACTGAGGCGTTGTTAATTCTGGGATTGATTCGGGGGTAGGGATATTTTGGGGATTAGTTGGGGGTTGGGGGTGATCGCTGATATTGTCTGAAACCTTCTGAGCTTCATAAAGATCTAGTAAATACTCAGTTAGCACTTGCCTCTTGATGTTACCTTTTCTATTCTTTAAATCTGGATAATCTGCATCAAAAAGCTTATAGATGCGTCCTAAATGCTCTCCTGTAGTTTTAGCAGATTGATTGAGAAGCTTTTCAGAACATTCTTCAACGGTTTTATCCCGACCTATTTCGCTAAAAACTAAAGTGAAGGTTCGATATAACCTTGGGCTTGATATTTTTGATTTGGCAATTTCAGCAATAAACTCATCCCAACTCATGGCTCTATAAGACACGCTTTGCCCCCTCAATTACTAAATCCTGCATATAGGGTTTAAGCGAATCAAGTGTACCCAAATCGATCGCACAACCCAACAATTTTTCAAGATAAATTTGCAATCGCGCCAACGTAAACAAACCCACAGGCTGCGAAAACTCAACCAATAAATCAACATCACTACTAGCCTTAGCCTGATCTCGTGCTACCGATCCAAACAAAGACAGGATCGCCTCACGCTCTTGGCGCAAGGTATCGATGACCTCATCACACCGCAAAATTGATGTAGTAATAGTGTTGGACTCGCCCGAAAGTCTCACAGCTTTAAAGTGTTTGTTAATTTGCTTGTCGGCATTATAAGGTATTTTTTCGGGCCGTGATCACTGTTTTATAGCTTAGTGCAGGGCAAACACAGGGCAAATCAAGGGGATGTTAAATCAAAAGCAAACTTCCATTAGTGTAAACCAAGGGGAAACATGAGTGTAAGTCAGCCGAGATTAGAGGCACTATTATCCAAACAGGTTCTACGCAGAAATTATGCGAGTTTCTTGCAAAAATACTGGTAGGGCGCTCATATAAAAAGCGAGTAGATGCTACGAACATCTACTCACCTAAAGCTCGAGAGCCGAACTGATTTCTAATCTTTGTTAGCTTGTTTCGCCCCAAGTACAGCCATAAGGGTTGCAGTTACAACAGGAACGTGTTGTGATCCTATTGAGCCAGAAGCAACCCCGATTGCAAGTACAAGAGCCGATAGCCCACCGAAGAATTGCATCATGAACACACCTCTATCATTTTGTTATATAGTGTCACAAGCTCACTAGCCTTGTCACTTAAAGCTAGAGGGTTAGAGTTCATGTGGGGGAAAAGTCTCCATGCCAACTTGTTCGTGGTGTAAAAAATGGTATCACAGATTTTTTTGGTTGCAATATTATTAGTTTGTTAATCTTTGTAAAACCACACGTGTCATTTGGGCATATTCCTCACCTTTCCCATCTCTGCCATCTGTGGCGTACTCACTATTTTCCTTTCTTGTCTCCCACTCATCTGGCAAATCCTCTGGCGCACCAGTTGTAGTTTGCGTAGGTTGGGTTGAAGCATGAAACCCAACAGGCATTATGTGCAATGTGATTAACTGTTGGGTATCGCTGACGCTCCACTAATATCTATGAAACATCACTTTGCATCGCTATCAATAAAACAATTCCCCCCACTGCCTAAAACAACAGCGAGGGGAATTATTAGTTTAATTGAACGGAGAAGGAGGGATTCGAACCCTCGGATAGGCCTAAACCCATCAACAGATTAGCAATCTGCCGCTTTCGACCACTCAGCCACTTCTCCATACTATTTCTTAGTTTTTGGGACTAAATTTCCTGAATCCTTATCTTTTAAAAGACCTGACCAACTCGAATACTGCGAAACTAGGGTTATATTCTCGCATCAAGTTTTCAGGTGGCGTTTCAACCGCCTTTTAACTCAGGAACTATATATTAGCAGACTTTAGCGCAAATGTCACAGGCTCAACCAGAAATTAGTAAACTTTTTTCGAGATTTTTCCAAGATATGCGCTGAGCCATTTTCCCTACCCCCTAATCCGTTGATTCACTTGGATTATCTATGGTCTAGGGCTACTAGGTTCCGTAGTGGGTTTCGTACTACTATCGCCTGAAGGACTTGGGCTATTGGTGGAACGATCCCGATCCTCAGATCTACTAGATGGTATAGCCGTAGAACTTGATCCTGAATCCGATGGCGTATTGTTAGTACTAGACGAACTATTTGATTCACCCTTAGATTCACTCTTGGAATCCCCTTTGGAAGAGTCACCTTGAGCATCTGGGGCACTAGTCGGACTAGGGGAAGTAGGAGAAGCCGTCGGAACTGTTGAGCCTTGGGGCGGATTTGCCTTGGGCTTAGGCGGTACAGGTAAAGAATTCGCCGGAGCAGTTTGGATCGGACGAGGCTGATTTTTCGGTACAGGCAACATATACAAAACCCCAGCAGTCGCCGCCAAACCCACCACGCCCACCAACGCAGGCAACAACTTCGCCCCTAAAGGTGGTTTCGGACGATGAGCAGCCACATCAAAATCTAGCTGTAGGTCAGGATAAGTACTCGGATCTGCCACCATCTGATCGATCACATCCATCAGATCAAACAACTGCACCGTACTTAAATTAAACTCAGCCTTAACCCCACCAGCCCCGCGAGCAGTTTCTGCACCACTGGGCTGTAACGCAACACCCGTCGGTGCATCCACCAAAGCAGTGGGTACAGCCAACACATGGCTATACCTACCCACAGAGCGAAACCCAATCCCATTGACTTCTAGATCTGGTAACGGCAGACTTTTTTGCAAGCTCTGACCGTACAAACTAATCACATGGCTAAGCTGGCGCAAGACATCAGCCCCCCCCAGAATAGTTTGGGGATAGTCTTGAAACCGTATTCTAAACTCAGTCAAAACCGAAAGCACATCACCGCCCGTGGCAATGCCAGAAACCTGTAAAGTGCAACTGGGCTGATTGTAAACTCTTTGAACTGTTGCCATAGCTTAATTCACCTTCATGCCATCAAATAGGCTATGCCACAACCGCACTTCCCCCAACTTGCCACTAGACAAAAACAACCGCTGTAAAACCTGCTGTGCCAGTTCCACAATGTCCTGCTCACTACGCAGCGCCGTAACGCCCATGCGGTTTTTATATAGAACGACAAACTGATTAATATAATTCATCAAAAAAGCTGCTTCATCTCGGAGTCCCAGCTTATCAATCCGATCTTCATCCCGATATTGTTCGGTCATCAACAAAAGTCTTAGCCCAGTAGTGGCTTGAGTAGTAAAAAAAGTGATGAGTCTGACTAGGGCACGGGCTTGGTCCCATTCCAGACTGCCCCGCTGATAGGTACGCCGCAGGGGATTAGTGTTGCGCAGCCGCCAAAACACCACTCGATTAGGGATAAAGCTGTCCAGTTCTAAACCAGGAATACAAGAGATCAGATAATCAATCGCCTGATTATCCAGTGCCTCAATGGCTAACAACAATATGTCAATCTCGATGCGTACACTGCGAGGGCATCCGCTACTGAGGTTGAGCGGTACGGGAAGCTTAGAAAAATCTACCGCCGATGAAACCATTTCCGTGGCCGTATTCGCAGAAGTTACCTGCATAGTTTGCAGCAAGATATAGGCTATGAGATTTACGAGTCTATCTTACCCAAGGAGTGAACTTTCAGCTACAAGCTAAGCAACAATGCGCGGCATTGACTTGTAGCTGAACAGGTTCGCCATCATGGGCATCATTTGTTTGGGATCGAGACAGTCTAGAGTCTAGGCTTGGCGTGAATAATACTCAATTACGAGTAGTTCATTCACCTGTAACGCAACCCATTCCCGTTCGACAACACCATTAACCTTACCGACCATCTTGTTCTTGTCATATTCCAAGTGGCTGGGTACGTTGGCTAAGCCGGGAAATTCCATATTGCGTTCCACCAACTTACGGGATCTTTCAGTGTCCTTAACGGCGACCACTTCCCCAGGACGACAGCCGTAGCTAGGGATACTAACTACTTTGCCATTAATGGTAATGTGACCGTGGTTCACTAACTGACGTGCCGCAGGGATGGTGGGTGCCATGCCCATACGGAACACTGTGTTATCCAAACGCATTTCTAGCAGTTGGAGCAATACGGAACCGGTGGAGCCTTTAACACGACGGGCTTTGCGGACGTAGCGCAGTAACTGGGTTTCAGTCAAACCATAGTTAAAGCGGAGTTTTTGTTTTTCTTCGAGACGAACGGCGTATTCAGAACGTTTTTTGCGCTCTTGACCGTGTTGTCCAGGTGGATAAGCGTGTTTTGCCTGCTTGCGGGTAAAGCCGGGCAGTTCACCGAGTCTTCTGGTAACTCTTAGGCGAGGACCCCGATATCGTGACATGAGTTCTTCCTTACAACGTCTCCCTTATGAGAAGCACTGATTAAAACTTGTTAGCCTGACTAGTATAAACGATGGTGCCCTAAAGTGACCAGTCCTAAATCTGAGAAAATTAATTAATTCTGCTGGCGGTGTCCAAAATTAGCTGTGAGTACATCAGATATAATACTCAGAGATACAGCAGACTCTTGGTAACAGCGGGTGACTAGCCATGATGACAGGTATTTTGAAAAGTATTTCTCAGATGATCCCAAAAATTTTGCAACGTCGGTTTTGGCTGGGATTACTGATGGTAGGTATGATTTTCTTAGGTTTTGGGGTGGGGCAGGCTACCGCAAAACCAGCAAATATGACGGCAGCACTAAGAAGCCTCAATTCCGCTAAGGTATCTCTCGAAAAAGCCACTGCCAATAAGGGCGGGCATCGGGTCAAAGCTATCAACTTAATCAGGCAAGCGATTGCTGAAGTGAATGCGGGGATCAAAAAAGCGGAGAATTAGTGGTCATTCGATAGGGCTAATAAATCAAAAAACTGCTAAGTTTTCCTAGCAGTTTTTCTTGTTGGTGATTTTTCTACTTAGTACAAGACGCTTTAGTACAAGACGCTAACTTTCTAGTTTGCGGCTTTCTGATTCCTGCGGGACAGACGGGCTGAACCCCAACCAGCGGCAACTAAAAGCCCCAGAGCCAAAGGAGGTAAAGGAACAGGCTTAGGCTTTACGGTAGGAGGGGGTGGCAGGGTGGAAAAAGCGTCGCTATAACCATTAGATGTGATCCCTTGCAGGTGAACGCCAGCAGCAATGGTGTTATTACGGAAGCTACTGACCACATCGTTATAACTACCACCGAATAAAATTCCCAAAGACTCATTACTTTGGATAGCCCACTTGTTGCCACCACCATTATCTGCGGTGGTGTTCATGTCGGTATCAAAGTTGATCTTGTTACCTTGGGGCAAGTTGCCACCAAGGGCGATGGAACCAAAACTCACTTCACCCTGATTATAGAAAACCTTGTCATTGGTGGGGTTGAGAATGGTTAACAGTGGGGCGCTGTCCTTGTCGTCGATGTAGACAGTGCCAACAAACATATTAGTGTCAGGGGAGTTGTTGATGAAGCGTAACAACACCTTACTGCTGTTATATTCCTCTACCTTTAGCTTGAAGTAGCTGACATAAGGGTCACCCGCCGACTCATTAGTCTTGGTGCTAGGATAGATGTTAAAAAAGTCAAAGACGGTTGAGTTACCCGTAGGATTATAAACCGTTGGTGCAGTAGTGGTGGTAGTTGTGCCACTGGAAGAGGACGTACCTGGTCTGCCATTAGCTTCGGCACTGTAGGGTGCAACCGCCACAGCCCCAACAGCAAGAGCGCCGGCGGCAATCAGTGAGAAGGAAAGTTTTTTAATTTGGTGAGTCATTTTTTTATCAACTTGTTGAAAGACTGTGGCGTACAACCCTAATAACTCATCTATATGATGTGAAACGACTGTTAAACTGCTGCTTGCTGTCGATCATTGTCCTTAAGATTATTCCCTATTTGCCCTAAGAAAACTACATCTCGAAGTTATTTGCAGGTTATTAAAAGTTATCCAAAGGTTATCTGATTTAGTTTTACGAGCGAAATCGCCACTTACAGGCAAAAAGCTGTCAGATATTGTGCTCTAACAGCTTTCTGGTTGCCAATAGTAAAAAGTCTGATCTGATGGGATCTATTTGGCGACTTTTTGGGTGCGACGGGAAAGACGCAGACCACCAAAGCCAGCGGCAGCTAGCAGCCCCAAAGCGAGGGGAGGCAAGGGGACGGGACGGCTGGGGCGGGTATAGAAGGAGTCACTATAGCCACCAGGAATGCCTTGAAGGTGTACACCAGCACGTAAACTGCCACTGTTGAAACCAGCTACAACGTTGCTGTAGTTACCACCGAAAAGCACGCCCAAGGACTCACCATAGTTAACACCATTGTCAGCACCACCAGACTTGTCTGCGCCGTAGTCAGTGTTGAAGCCAACCTTGTTACCTTGGGGGAAGTTCTTGACACCAATGGGATCAAACTCAACAGTGCCTTGGTTGTAGTAGACCTGATTTGTGGATTGGTTGAGAACAGTCAGCAGAGGGCTGGGGGCATCATCAACATAGTAGCCTCCCAAAAACATACCGGGAACAGTTGCGTTGTTGATGAACCTTAGTAGAACATTACCGCCAGAATATTCTTCGATCTGTAGCTTCATGCTGCTGGCATAGGGATCGCCATAGGTTTCACTTTGGCTGGAGGGGAAGATATTGAAGAAATCAACAATGGTAGATTGTCCAGTAGGGCTGTAAGCCGTGAGGGGGAGTGTAGTGCCGCCGCCACCAGAGTTACCGGAATTACCAGAGTTGCCAGAATTGCCAGAGTTGCCAGAATTACCAGAGTTGCCGGAATTACCAGAGTTGCCACCCGCTTCAGCACTGTAGGGTGCAACTGCCATTACTCCAACAGCACAAACACTAGCAGTCATTAGTGTAAGAAAAAGTTTTTTCATTTGGCTCAAGTCTCCAACTGGTTTAAGTTGCTTATGGGTTGCAGTAGAAAGGCTTGTTCACAAAGCCCATTTATTATAGAACTGATTCAATATCGCTAGTCATAATAGTGCGTCATCTCCCCTGAAAATACTAGCCCTTAAAGTTATTGAAAGGTTATTAAAAGTTATCGCAAAGGTTATCAGTTATTTGAGACGTGATTTATTTACATATTTGAAAAATATTTAGAAAATATAAAAATCAATTATTCTAGGTAGATTAGATCAGTCTTGGAAGCTCTAGGAGCGGGATATTAGCAATCATGAATCATAAAGCATAAAAAATTGTGAAAACAGATCGTAAACTCCTCGCCGCAACCCTAAAATTGTTCCTGTTAGAAATGCAACTTTTGGTAAAAATAATCCGTTTAAAAATTAGATTTGCTTTTTATTGCCTTTTATTTAGTTGAAAATTGAATCATAGTTACCGTATTGTTTTTGGTAAATAGTTACACCCTAGGGGTGAGTTTTAGTCCCTTCTGGATCAACCCACTAAATTTGATAAATTTTGACAAAATCGTGCCTGTAAACCCTTGGACTAATTTAATGCAGCAACATCGCGTCATTGCGGTGATTCGGGCAAAAAGTGTAACTATGGCGCGGCAAATGGCTCTAGCAGCCGCAGCGGGGGGTATCAAAATGTTAGAAATCACTTGGAATACCGAACGGGCGGAGTCATTAATCCCTAAATTACAACAGGAGTTGCCGGACTGTAAGATCGGTACAGGGACGATCCTTGATGCAGATATGGCACAGCGGGCGATTAATTGCGGTGCCAGATTTATGTTTATGCCCCACACTAATCCAGATTTAATTCGTCAAGGGACACGGGCTAATGTGCCAGTAATTGCTGGAGCAATGACACCGACGGAAGTGATTACCGCATGGCAAGCTGGAGCTACAGCAGTGAAAATCTTTCCGATCAAAATTATGGGCGGTCCGAAATACATTAAGTGTCTGCGCCCTGTTTTGACGGATATTCCCCTGATTCCCACTGGGGGCGTGAATTTAGAAGACATTGAAGCTTTTTTGGATGCAGGGGCGATCGCCGTTGGGGTGTCGGGCAGTTTATTTTTAGAGGAAGCCATAGCTAATGATGACTGGTCTACGATCATTGCCCGCTCTCGTGCGCTGATGGAAAAAGTGCGTCCTTATCAGTGTGGCTAGGAGTAGGTGATTAAGGTTTATGGGTATTTGCTAAATTGTCGAAAAGTGTGACCATGCAAGTAATTTCTCGATTGACACTCCCCGCACGCTCTGTGACGGGGATTCCTGATTCAGCGCTTCGACAAGACTTCGGCGTGAGCTCAGTCGAACGCTCAGCGACCACGAGACAACTTACCAGCTAGAGTTACATCCATTTGGCAGAGGTCGAACTCTCCACAGGCGTGAATTTGGGTATGCCCTACCCTATTTAAACCCTTAGCTAAGATATTCAGAGCCGCATTGTGATCACGGTCTAATACAGTCCCACAATGCAAACAGTGATGAGTACGCTCACTCAGTGTTTTGACAACTTGCTTACCGCAATGTGAGCAGTTTTGGCTTGTATATTGGGGAGGCACTGCAACAGTTACCTTGCCAAACACCTTGCCAAAATATTCAACCCAATCTCGAAACATTGACCAACTAGCATCACTGATCGACTTAGCTAATTTGTGATTTTTAGAGCGTGTTTGAGAAGTTTTGATCCCCCTAAATCCCCCTTAGAAAGGGGGACTTTTTTAGTCTTTTCCCACCTTTTTAAGGGGGGCTAGGGGGGATCAATCATTATTTTTAGCGAATATGTAGACTTCCCAAACACCCTCTTAACCATATTCCCCACTTGCAAATCTTCATAGGCAATCAGGTCGTTAGACCGAACTACGCACCTTGCTGTTTTTACTGCAAAGTCTTTACGCTGCCTTGATACTTGCAAATGCTTCCTGGCTAACCGCTTAATTGCTTTACGACGATTAGCCGATCCCTTTTTACGCTTAGAAACTTTGCGCTGCAACTTTTTCAGTTGACGCTCTGATTTTCTAAGCAGTCTAGGATTTTTGACAACTTGACCATTACTATCCGTGTAGAAATGATTCAGCCCCACATCTAAACCAATCGTGGTTTTTGATGGTGCGATCTCTTCTCTACGGTCAACATCTACACAGAACTGAGCATAGTAACCATCAGCCCGTTTTACGAGTCTGATACGCTTAATCCGCTCTATCTGATAGAAATTTAGGTCACGGGAACCGATTAGCTTGAGTCTGCCAATCTCAAAGCCATCGGTCAAAGTTAAGTATTTCCGATCTTCAGAAAGCTTCCATCCTGATTGTTTATATTCAACCGAATGTCCACGCTTTTTAAATCTTGGAAACCCTTTCTTCCCCGATACTTTCT
>JBIKNH010000135.1:0-12285 GCA_044358815.1 Pseudanabaenaceae cyanobacterium
CGTCTTGCTGCTTCTGCTTTGCTTCCTCCTCCTCTGACATACTCCACTACTCTTTCTCTTAAGTCCATACTCTATGTCATTTCTCTCTCCTACATTAACCTCTACTTCTTATTTGATTCTACTATATACTGTGATTGGTAAATTTTTACAAGTCTCTCTTTACTTTTTACTTGGATCTTGATTGTTTTTCCTTGACTCCCCCCTAGTCCACTTTTTCCAAACCTAAAGTTCTTTGTAAAGACTGTAACTCATCCTTATGACCACGAACCTGCAACTGACCACCAGGCAATAGTTTCAGGCTAACTTGTTCCACCCGATCTGCACCGCGCCAGTAGAAAATTCCCACAAATGGCGCTAGAAACAGCAACCAAAACCATGCTTTTTCTAGATCAGGGAATAAAGTCCCTAACACCATACCCAAGCAACCTAAACCTATGGCAGCAATCCCTGATAAAAAACTCGCTAAACCCAAACTAGGCTGTACATGTCCCGACAAAACCACCACATCCCGACTGGGATCTAACTCAATCACTCGATAGGCTCTTTGATGGAGATAATTGCGCACCTGCTCCAAGAGGCGATCTTCCCCCTGAGGGACACTGCGAAATATCATATCCGTGGTGCGATCTTTCACTGCCCCGCGCAAAAAGCCAATCAACCCGACCAATAACAAAATGGTCAAACACAAGCTGGAATAAATAACTGGGGTAGTATCGCTCATAAACCGAATTTAATGAGTTAGGTTAGAATGATGGCCAGTTGTACCATGAGTACAAGTTCAGTGACATCAACCTTAAGCTATCGTTTTAGCTTAATCGACTTAGGTTGGTCGATTTGGCTTGATCGAAACTTTGGGGCTGGTTCAGAATTTTACTAGATAAATCTCTACTCATATACCACCAGTCCGACAGAGAATTTATCCTCCCCAACAACGGATTGATTCAATTGATTCAAACGAATTGATTCAATAAGTTCCTTGAAAGAAGCAAACAATACCCTAGGCTTTACCAAACCCTAAGCCCCACGAAAATTAGGATGGCTTCTAAAACTAGGATCTGGTGATCATGGTTCCAATCTTTAGACGGCAACAGCAGAAACCATCTCAGAATCTTCAAACTCAGAATTAGACCAAGCCCGATCATCAAAAATAATCAAAGCAACCACCAATCACCACCATCCCGTAACTAGCATATGATTACCGAGAACTCAACCAGCGCTAAATATTACACGGATGACTCCTTTAAGCTGAATCGCTTTTTGCGCACACTCAGAAAGCGCTGGGTGGCGATTGTGGCGGTCTCTGCGGCTATATTTGGTGGTACGGCTTATTTCACCATGACCCGCACACCCATGTACCAGTCCACTGCGTCTCTGCTCATCAGTAGTTCAGCGGTTGCCATCAGTGATGTGGACACTAATGCTGCGGGGGGAGGGTCTAGTTTGCGCCAAATCAACCTAAATACAGAAATCTCGGTGTTACGGAGTCGCCCACTGATTGAAACTGCCCTAGACAAAATGCGGGAGCAGACTGGGAAAGCCATCGATCCTAATTTTGTTTTTACGATTCAGGGTGGTTTAGATATTCGTCCAGAACGGGATGCCTCGGTGGTGCGCCTCAGCTATAACGATTCTGATCCCCAGCGTGCTAAGGATGTGATTAAGGCACTGATGGAAACCTATGTAGATTACAGTCTCAAGGATCGCCGCACTAAATCCAGTAATGCCATCAAATTCATTGAACAAAAGCTCCCCGAAGCCAAGAAGCAGTTGGATAAGTCCGCGCAAAATGTCGCCCAATTCCGCAAAACCTATAACATCGTTGATCCTGATAGTTATGCAGCTTCCGTATACAAGATGCGCGAGAGCCTAGAACAGCAAGCTCAGGATTTACAAATCAAATCTGCCCAAACCCAAAGACAATTACAGGCATTACAGCAACAAGTGGGGCAATCACCGGATTCTGCCATTAGTACCGCTATTTTGGGACAGGACCAGGTTTACCAAAATTTAGTCAAACAATATCAAGAACTGGAAACCGCCTATTCCCTCGAAAGAACTCGGTTTCAAGATAATCACCCCACAGTGCAGTCTCTACGGGATCGCCGCGACGAGATTGGACGACTATTGCAGGGTAGGGCAGGGGCAGTTTTGGGTGGTAGACCGGGCACTGCTAATAGTGTGACCGCCAGTGGTGCCAGTGCCATTCAACAAACCCTAGCCACCCAACTGTTTGAAGCCCAAACCAGTTTGGCGGTGCAGGAAACCCAGTTAGCTAGTATTCGCGCTGCCCAAAGTGAGTTAACCACAGCTTTTACGCAGATCCCACAACTTCAGCAACGATACACCGAACTCCAGCGGCAACTCAGTTTAGACACCGCCACCTATAACAAGTTATCGGAAAAACTCGAAGAGTTACGCATTGCTGAAGCTCAGGAGATTTCATCTTGGCGGGTTTTGGAGTCACCCCTCGTGCCCTCTGCACCATTTTCGCCGAACATATCCCGCAATCTCACCACTGGCATTATGGTGGGCTTGATTCTGGGGGTGTTGTTAGCACTCTTGTTAGAGCGCCTAGATCAACGGATTCGAGAGGTGGAAGAAGTCAGGGATCTCAGCGATCTGCCTTTGTTAGGGGCTGTACCACGGACCGATTTGGCTTCCCTCAAAGCAGCCCAAGGCAGATCTATGTCATTGCCCAATAGCAGCCAGTTTTACGCCTTTAAAGAAGCTATTAGCTCATTGGGCTTGAATCTGCGTTACCTTGGTTCTGACCACAGTGTGAAGGTTTTAGCTTTTACTTCGGCAGTGCCTGCGGAAGGCAAGAGTACGATTACTTTTAATCTAGCGGTACTGTTGACAGAGTTAGGGCATCGGGTCTTACTGGTGGATGCTGATATGCGTAAACCCACGCTGCACCGTCTGGCAGGTACTTCTAACAGTTATGGTTTATCTACGGCGATCGCCACCACTCGCCCTTGGGCAGAACTGATTCGCCCCCTAGATGAAGCAGATAAGTTACATTTCTTGGCTGCCGGTCCTGCTGCACCGAATCCCATTGTGTTGCTAGAGTCCCAAAAAATGGACGATCTCCTCTGTGAATGGCGTTCCACCTATGACTACGTTCTAATTGACACGCCGCCAGTAGTGGGGATTGCTGATGCACAGTGTTTAGCCCCCAAGGTGGATTCAGTGATTTTAGTCGCTGCCATTGAACGCTCCACTCGATCTGCCATTGTTCGGTCTTTGGATGTTTTGCAAGGGGCTAAAGGCAATGTGGCAGGGTTACTGATCAACATGATGACCCAGAGTGATTCGTCGTACTACTACAGCTACTACACTTCCTACTACTACAACGATCACGCACCTTTAGCCGCAGCAAAATATGCTGGGGATACCACTGGTAGTGCTACTAGTCCTACGGGGCGCTTAACTGGGGATGTCACTGGTAAGACTAGAGGGAAACGGACTGGTGCGGCTAATCAAACTACTGGCACTAATCCCAAAACTAATCCCAATCACAATGACGACAGCAGATCCCTCTAAGCAAACCCGTTTAAGATCAGCCCAAGACCGACCTTAGAAAGTCTAAAAAGTCAGCCCCTCAAGATCTGATCTGGATGTCCTTAGATGGTAAATTAGCCCCAATTGTGTTTTTAAGTGATTGCGTTTTGAGTAACGGAAAGTCTTTGCCGGATATTTCTTTAAATCATTCTTTGGATCGTTCTTCGAGTGATAGTGATACTCCGTCTAGTGTAGAAACTACAGCCCCAGATTTCCACCATGTGCCTGTACTACTAGCAGAGGTCATCACCGGATTGGCAGTACAGTCCGGACAAACTTACCTAGACTGTACCGTAGGTGGTGGTGGTCACAGTGGCGCAATCCTTGCTGTCCCTGATACCCGTGTGGTTGCTGTCGATCAGGATGATATGGCTTTGGCAGCGGCGGCGGATCATCTCGCCTCCTTTGGGGAACGGGTCACTTTTTGGCGGGGTAATTTCAGCGCCTATGCCCAAGCACACCAAAACCTCGACCTTAGCCTCAAATTTGATGGTATTTTGGCGGATTTGGGAGTCAGTTCGGCGCAGTTAGATGGGGCGGAGCGGGGGTTTAGTTTTCGGGAAGCGGGAGCCTTGGACATGCGCATGGATCGCCGTCAAGAAATTACTGCTGCGGATTTAGTCAATACCGCCAGTGAAAAAGAGTTGGCGGATTGGTTCTTTCACTATGGCGAAGAACGATATGCCCGCAAAATTGCCAGAGGATTAGTCCAAAAACGTCCTTTCTATACCACGACGGACTTAGCCTATGCCGTAGGTGGTTGTGTCCCCCCCAGTTATCGCTACGGACGGATTCATCCCGCTACCCGTGTTTTTCAAGCCTTGCGCATTGTGGTCAACGGGGAATTAGATCACTTAAAATCTTGGTTGGCTGATGTGCCAGACTTACTGAAACCTGGGGGACGCTTGGCAGTGATTAGCTTCCATAGCTTGGAAGACCGCTTAGTCAAAAATGCCTTTAAGGAAGATGAGCGCCTCCAAGTAGTCACGAAAAAGCCCATCATTGCGGGGGACGCTGAAACTGCGACCAATCCCCGCGCCCGTTCCGCTAAGCTGAGGGTTGCGATCAAACGGGAAGGGTGCTAATAGTATTGCACCAAGTATTGACCCCGAAAATCTACCTTACATACTTACCCAGCATACTACTGCGATTTATTACTGAGATTTACCACTGAGATTTTGACTAAAACCACCGCTGCTAATACCTTTGCCCCCCCAGCTAAAGTGAGCCGCACCGCTAAACGGTTACGGTTTCGCTTGATTTTGGTGTGGAGTTTATTGGCGTTTGCGGCAGTGGCTTTGGGGGCACGGCTGTTTTATTTACAAATCACTACTGGACCGGAACTGCTGGAAAAGGCGCGGCGGCAGCAAATGTTTATCATGCGTCCGTTTATTCCCCGTCGCACTGTTACAGATCGCAAGGGCATGGTTTTAGCGGTGGATCGCCCTATATACACGCTGTTTGCCCATCCCCATCTCTACATCAAAAATGATCCCCCCGAGGAAATCGCTGAAAAGCTCGCCCCAATCCTGAAGCGTCCCAAAGACGAATTGCTCAAAGTTTTAACGCGGGATACCACATCGATTCCTGTAGAACGTTGGCTCACGGAAGCACAGGCAGACCGAATTTATAATTTACGGCTTAATGGTTTAGATCTAGTCCAGCAGCGCCATCGGCTCTATCCGCAACAGGATCTTGCTGCTGAGGTTTTAGGTTATGTCAATGTGGATCATCGGGGACAGGCAGGTTTAGAACTGAGTCAAGAAAAACTCTTAGAACGCACCGATCAGGCTCCGGCAGTCAGTCAAGATGGCACGGGTAAATTAATTCCCAATCGTGTCCCCGCTGGGATGATTCGTCCCGATCGGACTAATTTGCAATTGACCATTGACGCAAGGGTCCAGCGCACTGCCCGTCAAGTCCTGAAGCAGCAAATGACTAAATTTAATGCCAAGCGCGGTGCAGTCATGGTGATGGATGTGCGTAATGGCGGTTTGCTAACGATGGTCACGGAACCCACCTATGATCCGAATCGTTATTACGAATCCGATGTAAAACTATTTAAAAACTGGGCTGTGTCCGACCTGTACGAACCAGGTTCGACATTTAAACCCCTCAATGTGGCGATTGGTCTAGAAGCGGGAGTAATTCAGCCTGATACAGTTTTAATGGATGAAGGGGCGCTCACTATTGGCGGTTGGCCTGTGGCTAATTTTGACTATGAAACCGCTGGTTATGTCGGTCCCCTGAGTATCACGCAAATCCTAGAGCGGTCTAGTAACGTGGGCATGGTGCATATTGTCCAACGGATGAAACCTTCGGTGTTTTATAGCTGGCTAGAGCGCATCGGTTTAGGGGATGTGTCAGGCATTGACTTACCCTCAGAAACTCCCAGTTCCCTCAAACCTCAGGATCAGTTCGTGACCTATGTGATTGAACCTGCCACCGCTTCCTTTGGTCAGGGGTTTGCGATTACGCCGGTTCAACTGGTGCAATTACATGGAATTATCGCCAGTGGCGGCAAGCTCCTCACCCCCCATGTGGTTAAAGGTTTAGTCAATGAAGAAGGGGAAGAATATTATCAGCCTAAGTTACCCACCCCCCGTCAGGTTTTCTCCCCTACTACGACTCGCCGCGTTTTAGACATGATGGGTGCGGTGGTAGAAAATGGTACAGGCAAACCAGCACGGATTCCAGGGTATCGTTTTGGCGGTAAAACTGGCACAGCCCAAAAAGCTGGTCCCACCGGTGGTTATACTTCAGGCAAAATCACGAGTTTTGTAGCAATTTTCCCCTTACAGGAACCCCGTTATGTGATTGCAGCGGTAGTGGATGAACCCGTTGGCGCTGATGCCTTTGGTTCGACGGTGGCGGCTCCCATTGTTAAAGCAGTGATTGAAGACATTATTGTGACGGAAGGGATTCCCCCCAGTCACCCTGAGGAGTTGACCTCACGCACCCCCACCATTGCTGCTCCAGAACCAACTCCCACGCCAAAACCGAGTACTGCTCCTAATCCAAACCAAAATCGTCGTACTTAAGGAGTGAGGCTTGGTATATAGATCATTCAAATAAAAACTACAGCTTCGACTACGCTCAGCTATCTTATCCCGACGGCTGAGCATAGTCTGAGCCAACTCTACAAGTCATTTTAAACAACTATAGTCGAGCAAAAGATTCGGCATTGTTGAAAAGCCTTATCAGACAAGATGTCTGCCCCACAAATCTTTAACCTTTGTGGAACGGGCATCTTGCCTGTTTCAGGGGCTAAGTATTGACCAAAAAAGTCAAAATACTCTCGTCTACCCCCTTGAAGTTAAGCAGTTGCCGTTTTTCGATATCTTCTTCTTCGAGGTAGTCCGCCACCGCTGCCGAAACTAAAATACAGTCGGGATCAGCAGCTTCTTGGATGCGGGAAGCAATATTCACCGTTGGACCAATGGCGGTATAGTCTGACCGTTCTTTGCTGCCGAACATCCCCACCACTGCCGTACCTTGGTGAATGCCACACCGGAACCGCACCGCTGGAATCCGATGCCCAGGGGATTCCTCTTGCCAAATTTGATTCAACTCGGCTAGGGCTTGTTTCATTTGACGGGCAGTACGTACAGCGCGGCGCACTTGCTCGTTAGGGGTATATTCTTCCGGTGCGCCAAACAGAGCCAGCACTCCATCTCCCATAAATTTATCCACTGTGCCGCCATTGGCAAACACCGCCCGACTCATTGCCGCTAAATATTGATTTAAAATTTCCGCCGTGCGCCGGGACCGTAACGTATTTGCCAACTCCGTAAAGCCCACAATGTCGCTGAATAAGACGGTAATCATGCGTGGTACAGGACGCAAATCAAGGGATAACTCCCCACGGGCGGCTTTTTCCACCAATGAAGCAGGCAAAAATCGTTGTAGAACTGACTGGGTTAAATAGTTATTCAGCCTTGATACCCGTCTTTCATTAGCTTTCAGAGCAATTAAATTCCGCACCTCTGCCATTAGTTCCCGATCATTAAAAGGCTTGGCTAAATAGGCATCGGCTCCCTGCTCTGTGCCTTCGATGCGGGTTTCTTCATTAGCTTTGGCTGTGAGCAAAACAATCGGTGTACCTTGTAGCTGGGCATCTTGGCGAATCATCCGAATTAAATCCAACCCTGACACATGGGGCATCATCAAGTCAGTGACAATCAAATCAGGACGATGTTTCTGGGCTTGTTCAAAACCTTGCTGACCATTTCGCGCTGTAATTGTCACATAACCTGCCGCTGTCAAAACCCGCCGCAAATAAGCCCGCAGATCCCCATTGTCATCCACCACCAAAACCTTGGTTTCGTGGCTTGAGTCATCATGGAGATTGATTACTGGTCGCGATTCTGGATAACCATTGTTTTCTGCTGTGTAGGAACTCCCCGATGGGGTAGACTGCTGTGCTGCCTTGAGGCTGGATTCCCCTACACCCACAGCAAGTCCGTTTAAGGGCACTGGGTTTACTTCATTTTCGTTATCGAGTTCCGTCTCAATGTCTGCTAGTTCCACCGCTGCCAAATTAGCGCTGTGTCCTTCCAGGGGAATGTGGCTGACCTGTTCAATGGGTAAATGTTCATGCCCCAAACGCAGCATGACCGTAAAAGTCGTTCCCTGACCATAAACTGACTTGACGCTAATCGTGCCACCGTGCAGTTCTACCAGTTCCTTGACTAGGGCTAAACCTAAGCCACTACCTTCATAACTGCGGTTCACGGAGCCTTCTGCTTGACGGAAGCGTTCAAACAAATGCTCTAGCTGATCATCACGAATCCCTATGCCAGTATCTTGGACTTCCAACATACAAGAATCTTCATAGGCTTCGAGACGCACCATGATACTGCCGCCACTGTTGGTAAACTTCATGGCGTTGGACAGCAGGTTATACAGCACCTTATCGAATTTATCCACATCCAGATAAACCGGTGGACAGCCGCGATAGGTGGTGCTGAGATAAATATTTTTCTTGAGGCAATAGGACTGAAACGCTTCGAGGGTCTGACTGATAATCGTCCGCAAGTTACAGGGGTGAAACGTTGCCTGCATTTTGCCTGCATCAAGGCGCTGTAAATCTAGCAGTTGATTCACCAACCGCAGCAACCGCCGACAATTCCGTAATGCCACCAATGACTGCTCTTGATCCAATGGCTGATTGTTATTGATGGACTCTTCCAGGGGACCAATGGTCAAAGTGAGCGGCGTGCGAAACTCATGGGAAATATTTTGGAAAAATTCCGTTTTTTGGCGATCTAGTTCTAGGAGTTTTTGGGCTTGTTGATGGGTTTTTTGGTACAAGTAAGCCTGTTGTACGGCAATAGCTGCCTGTGCTGCCACCGCCTGCGCCAAACTGATTTCGTGGGGTTGCCAGTGGCGCGGTTGGTGAATCTGGCGCAGGGAAATACTACCGATGATCCGTCCCTCTGCCTGTAATGGCACCACTAACAGAGCGCGTGCTGGAGACCGCAAAGATAGATCTACCATGCGCCCCATGCCGGAATTATGCAAGTCATGGACGGCGACGGGCTGCTTGGTCTCAATTAGTTGTTGCAGGATGGGATTGTCCGCAATACTGGTGGGGGACTGGGGCGGATGGGTATTCACCATATCGCCATCTTCTTCATGGAGATATAACGCCACACAACGGACCCGATCATCATCTGCACCCCACAAAGACAGCGCACAACCGTCAGCTTGCAAGGCTCGTCCTAACTCTTGGGAGATCGCTGCAAAAATACTTTGGGGATCAAGGCTAGAGCGAATTACCGTGGTGATGGAATTGATTAAAGCTTCCCGATTGGCTAAGGCTTGGACCTGTTCATAGGCACGGACCCGCGACAGAGCCAAAGCCGCCTGATCTGCCACCAAACTAACCAGTTCCTGATCCGCTGGGGACCAGGGTTCAGGGTAACTGCGGTACAACGCCAATATGGCATAACACTCTTGCTGCACTCGCAAAGGCACAATTAAAGCCGACTTCATTCCCAAAGACTTTAACCACAGGGCTTGGGGGTGATCGTGGGGTAGATTTTGCAGAACTTGTATTTCTTCAACTGGCAAAATCTGAGGATCAAACCGCACCACGTCAATGTTGCAACTGCGACCTGTCATATTGTCATCAGGACTATTATCAGCAGTGTTATCAGCACCGCTAAGGCAGTAAACCGCTGTGATGCCGTCTCGGTTTGCTTCGCCGTTTGCCTCACCGGTGGGACGCAGCACACAATAATCTACTTCTAAACTCTTGCCGAGGTGTTCTACCACTGCTTGACATAAATGCTGACAATCATTGGACTGGTTCAGGACACTAGCCAAGGCATTGAGCAGTGACTCCCGCCGTAGTGCCCGCCGCAATTCCATCGTGCGGTTTTTTAATACATTGTGGGTTTCTACCGCTTGCTTGACTACCATGCGCAGATCGCTCTCATCCCAAGGCTTAGTGACATACTTAAAGACCTTGCAAGCATTGATCGCTTCGACTAAATCCTCTACATCGGTATAACCTGTCAAAATGATCCGCATCGTGTCAGGATACTGGATCACCATCTGGCTCAAGAACTCTGTGCCACTCATGACTGGCATTCTTTGGTCAGAGATAATTACTGCTACCTCTCCTTCATTCGCCAAAATATTCATTGCCTCCGGTCCACTTTCTGCCCGCAGGACTTTATACTCGCGGTGAAAAGTACGGTACAGCAAGTCTAGGTTATCGGGTTCGTCATCGATAACCAGTAATTTGGGTTTTAGGCGCTGAGAAGCCCCCATGCAGCAATCCACCTATTGAATTGATAGCTCAGTAATATTGAAGGTCATTTCCGACAGTTAGCATTTCGGACAACTGGCGTTTCGGAAAGTTGGTGTTTCGGACAATCGGGGTAAAAATTGCCACCCTAGCCACATCCGAGTTGAAGTTATTACGGCAATCCCTCTGATGTCACAGGTTGCTACTGTTCGATCAGGATGCCTTTGGTAGTTTGGCTGAGTTATTGACTAGTTATTGACTGGGTGAGTCAACCATAAACTCAGGAAGTTAATCGGATTAGCTGCTCGGAATTTATCAGAAACTCAAGGATAACAACAATGATCAAAAATACGATATTTGACCAACGGATTATGTTTATATCGTGAGTTGCCGGTGCTGATTGAGTGTCATTCTCTTGGGTAACCGTGACTGACGGAGAATGGTAGTCTATCTGATGTTTGATGTTAGTCTAATCAGCTTGAATATACTGCTTTTTGCATGATACATGATCCACTTTCCGCCGTTTGGCTGATGATAGATCGGCTTAGAAAAACGCCTATCTCAGGCAATTAGCTGAGGAAATTGTCCCTTGTCTCGCTAAATCATCACAAATGCAATAAATCTGCTGTTAATTTCAGTTAATTGGAGTTATCTCGGCACAGGGGGTAAATCAAAGTTGCATCAGGTTAAATATTGAGCTAGTGATCTAGATTGAGCTAGTGATCTAGTGCTTAACCACCAGAAACCTAACACAGGCAATTACAGGTAACTAACTTGCTCAGGTAGCGCCCTAAGGAACTGCACCATAGAGTGTTTGACATTCACTAACGGCTAACCTTGCTTGGGGCGCAATGGCTAAGGTAGAAAACTCACCGCGCTGATAATGTAACGCACCAGCACAGCCAATCATTGCCGCATTGTCGGTACATAGTTTCAACGGGGGAAAAACTACCCGCAGTTCCGCATCACTGGCAAGGCTCAGGAGTTTGGCACGGAGGGCACTGTTTGCCGCTACCCCACCAACTGCCACAATGGTTTTGAGTCCCAAAGCTTCGGCACAGCGGATCGTGCGTTGGGCAAGGGCAGTGGCGACGGTAGCCTGAAAACTTGCGGCAATGTCAGCAACAGGCAAAGGGGATGGATCGCCCTCGGCAAGTTTAGTGGCGGTGAGTTTTTGAGTCAGGCGCAATACAGCGGTTTTCAGTCCACTAAAACTAGAGTCATAGGGAGCATCATTAATTTTGCCTTGGGGTAACCGAAAGGCTGCCGGATTACCTTCTTGGGCGATTTTGTCAATCACAGGACCGCCCGGATAACCCAGATTTAACAGCCGCGCAACTTTATCAAAGGCTTCACCAGCGGCATCATCACGGGTTTGTCCGACCACTTCATAACAGCCATAGTCTCGGACGTGTAACAAACTGCTATGACCACCGGACACCAACAAACATAAAAATGGCGGCTCTAGGTGGGGATCAGCCAAAAAACTGGAACAGATATGACCTTCGAGGTGATGCACACCGATCAAAGGCTTGTGGTGCAGCAGGGCTAAAGTTTTCGCCGCTGCTACCCCCACCATCAACGAGCCGATCAGACCTGGGGCAACGGTCACCGCGATGGCATCGATTTCTGACCAACCTAGATTAGCCTCATCCATCGCTCCAGCAATCAGATGGTTAATGCTTTCGACGTGTTGGCGAGCGGCTAATTCCGGCACGACCCCGCCGAAGGGGGCATGGGCAGCAATTTGTGATGCCACCCAATTACTCAAAATCTGGCGATCGCGCACCACCGCCGCCGCAGTTTCATCACAACTTGATTCAATCGCCAACACCGTCGCCATAGAAACCCACTAGCAATATCTAAAAATCAATATCTAAAAATAATATAAAGTAATATCAAGTCTAAAAATAATCCAAAAGGCTAAGCCAGGCAGAAATTTCAGATAATACCAGGAGTCATGATCT
>JBIKNH010000291.1:0-3512 GCA_044358815.1 Pseudanabaenaceae cyanobacterium
CCTGGTAATAGGTCTTTGACTCGTTCCCATTGGTCATCACGCAATGCGTAGCGTCGTGTTGTCATTGTCTTTGATTTGTTGCAAAACTACTCTCCTTACTTTACCTATTTGATGACACTCCCTAGGTTTCACGTTCTCATTCGCGCAACACCGACAGAAGAAATATTTGTGTTTCGGCATGTTTCTACCTGACGATTTGACTCCCTTGCCGCCCCAATGCGACGCGATATCCTAACTCCCCTAGCATTTCCCGAAATAACGGCAGACTCAAGCCCAAAACATTGGTATGACAGCCTTCTAGTTTATCGATAAACAAACCGCCTAGCCCTTCCAACGTGAAACACCCCGCACAGCATAACGGCTCTCCGGTACTGATGTAATTTTCTAGTTCGGCATCGGTGGGATTACCGAAAAATACTTTGCTGCTGCGATAACGGGTGATGGTGCGCTGCTGTTTGAGGTCAATCAGGCAGTGTCCGGTGTAAATTTCGCCGTAGTGTTGGCGCATTTTTTGCCAAGTCGCCACCGCCACCGCTGGACTCTCAGGCTTACCATAAATTTCGCCGTTGAGATACATCACCGAATCACAGCCGAGAATTAGCGTTGTGGTGTCATTTTGATCACGTAGGCTCTGGGCAACGAGGCTTTTGGCGACGGCATCGGCTTTACATTGCGCCAAAGTCAGCACCAACGGAGCAGGATCAGTCACCTGAATTTGATCTTCGTCAAAATGACTCACTTGCACCTGTGGCTCTAAACCAATTTGCCGCAAAATCGCCCGCCGTGCCGGAGATGCCGAAGCTAGGATCAGAGTGATTGCGTTTATTGCGGTGGTTTCCGGTGGCTGGGGGTTAACGGAGGACATAGCAGTTATTGACGAGGTTTAATATGAGGTTTGATCGACAAGATTTATAGACAAGAGTAGATAAGGTTGGTCATGAGATGATTTGAGGGCATCGCGAAAGCCATGATAACTTAAGAATTAAGCTATAGGGCGCAACCCTAGAATAAGGTGAAGGTAGAATAAATTAAACATGGATGAAACAGACTAAATTAGACTAAATTTTAGTCAACTATCCCTATAGCATTAAGATCAAGCATTTAGGTTCAAACCATTATGGGCAAAGTAATTACTGGCAAAGTTTTTGTCGTAGCAGACAACATCGACACCGATCAAATTATTCCCGCCGAGTATTTAACCCTCGTGCCATCCAAACCCGACGAGTACGAGAAACTGGGCAGCTATGCCATGATTGGTTTGCCAGACAATTACCCCCGTTTTGTGGCAGAGGGGGAAACCAAGACCGAATATCAAATTATCATCGCTGGGGAAAATTTCGGTTGTGGTTCAAGCCGTGAACATGCCCCCATTGCCCTTGGTGCGGCGGGTACTGCGGCTGTGGTTGCCCAATCCTATGCGCGAATTTTCTTCCGTAATTGCACGGCTACCGGTGAGCTTTATCCTTGGGAGTCCGAGGTTTGCCTGACGGATGCCTTTACCACTGGACAAACTGCGGTGATTGATTTTGATGCAAATACCGTTACCAATAGCGATACAGGGGTAACTTTCAGCCTCAAACCTCTCGGTGATGTGGGACCTGTGATTGATGCTGGTGGTTTGTTTGCCTATGCTCGATTGACGGGCATGATCGCAGCAGCTAAATAGCTCATAAATTTCACTCATAACTTGACTCATAACCTAGCTCATCACTAAAAATCACGGCTAAAAAAACGTACCGAGATTGAATCAGCAAAATTTCTCGGTAAAGTTTGTCAGTAAAGTTTGTAGTGAGTGCTGAACCAGTGATGCTGAATTAGTTATCAGGCACTTACTACGCACCTTACCAGTCTAAAAATCTTGGCTTGTCCTAGGTAGTTGGATTCCTTATACCGTGATGCCCATTTACAAGGCTTTCGCTAACCTTCCTATCTCAAATCCCTATCCAAAACCATGACCTACGCCATCACCGTTCATAACCGCCAAACCGGAGAAACATTCCAAACGCGCATCCCCAAAGATCGCTACATTATGGAATCCCTCGAAGCCCAAGGAATTGATTTACCCTTTGCTTGCCGTAATGGAGCTTGTACCGCCTGTGCGATGCGGGTTAAGTCAGGTGAGATTGATCAACCTGAAGCCATTGGTTTATCTAAGGCTTTGCAGCAGAAAGGTTATGCGCTGATTTGTTCGGGTTATCCAAAATCTGATTTGGAACTGGAAACCCAAGACGAAGATGAGGTTTATCAGATTCAATTTGGGCAATATTTCGCCAAACAGAAGCGTAGTTGGTTCTCTTTCGCTTTACCAATTGATGCTGATTAGAGACCGATTATTGTGCTGAAATTGTCTTTAAATCGCTGGTTATTGATTTTAGCCCTGCCTTTGTTGGTGGTGGCTAATTTTTGGTTGCGGTCAGATTTACGGTTGGAACGTCAAGTGGGGGAGCCTTGGCTAGTAAATCGGGTGATCAGCGGTCAAACTATCGAAGCTTCTCCCATCAATAATCCGACGGCAGTGGTGCAGCGGATTCGTTTAATTGGGATTAGTGCCCCGCTTAAAGAGCAAATCCCTTGGGGCGATCGCGCACGGCAAAGATTAGAAGCGTTAGTAAAAGAGCAACAGGTTACATTAGAGTTTGGCATCAAACAAAAAGATAGTTCTGATCGCCTTTTAGCCTATGTGTGGAAAGATAATCGGTTAATTAATTTGCAACTGGTGGAAGAGGGGTTTGTGCTGGCGGACCCTTTTATTGCTAATGTCAAATATGATGCCCAACTCAGCCGAGGGCAAACCATTGCGCGGTTAATGGAGTTAGGCATTTGGGAGCCTCGTAATCCTTTACGATTGAGTCCGAAGGATTTTCGGCGGCAGTTGAGTAAGTAGAAGAGATTTAGAGAATAGGAGTTAGTGGGTAATTTTGAGAGAACTGTAGTTAATGCAAATAGTTAACGCAAAAGGACAGCCATATCCTAGTGTGATTGATCTACGGAACGGTAAGCCAATTCATTTTCCGAAAGGCAATCTGACCAAGACACCTAAAGAACAAAGAGTAGCGTGGGGTAGACAAGAGCGCGGGCAATATATCACTGAATGGATCGCTAGAGGCTATCCTGTACCCGAAGGTGGTTGGGCAAGGTATGATATTCATCATATCCATCCTAGGGAACTAGGCGGTAATAATGACTTTGATAACCTTGTGCCTGTGTTGCGTGAAGTTCATCAAAGTGAATTTAACGAATTTTGGCGTAATTGGTAGGATGTTATGACGCAAACCCAAGCTAAATCTAAAATCGATGCAGTTCTAAAACACATCGAACAGCTAGGCAGAATCGAACTGGATGATATGACATTAACTATGCCCCTAGATTCCGAAGTTTTACCACTGCTTACAAAATCTGTAACAGATCTAGAAACCAGGCTACATATCTCTTTACCGGATGATCTCCGAGAGCTATGGCAAAAGTGTAGTGGATTGCGTCTTTTTGAAGATAAAACTTACGGACAATCTGGA
>JBIKNH010000136.1:0-12183 GCA_044358815.1 Pseudanabaenaceae cyanobacterium
CATCCATCCATAGCCTCAAAGCTTTATTACGCACAAACAGGGCAGTACGAATCGCCTCGTCAATGAGGTTGTACTGCGCTGTTTTGCCTTTTAGTTTTGCTTCGAGGACTAGCATGATTTCAAGTTTCTTATGCTGTATATTCTAGCGCAAAGTATAACGAGTGAGTTGAAATGATGATTTGAGTAATTTTAGCTAAGCAGTTTTTAGCTAAGCAATTTGAAGTAACAATTCGATTTGGATTGTGTAGATTTATTGTGTAGATTAAGGACGCGGACGCACCCCATACCGCCGCAAATGCCAAAAATCCTGCAAAATCTGGCGATGGTCAAAACAAATTATTTCCGGCAAAGACCATTCATAAAATAAACCCACCGCCTTTGCATCATCATCAGCATGGGGCATTCCCGTAGCTTCCGCCAAAAATACCGCACTGATCGTATGTTGCCGTGCATCCCGCCCAGGATCAGAATACACATACAACAAATCCATTAACTTCACCTCTAAGCCAGTTTCCTCCAGAGCTTCACGCTTTGCCGCCGTCTCCAGAGATTCGCCATAGTCCACAAATCCCCCTGGAATTGCCCACCCCAAAGGAGCAAAACGCCGTTCTACTAAAACAATGGGTTGCTGGGGATGATCAGTCAAAGTGATGATAATATCAACAGTTGGCGCAGGGTTACGATAGTCCACGGGTAATCACAGCTACAAAATAGAACGAAACTGTGGGGTATGATGCCACTAAACAGGTGTCTCATGGGAGTATCCTATGGGTTAGCCAAGGTTTATTGTCGTAAAGACAGGGGTGTGTTGCTTTGATCCCAATTGGTATTCAAGTTATCGAAGGCAATCCCAATTTGGCTTCCCTTTTGGGCTGGCATCTACAACAGTTGGGTTACACTGTATGTCAAACAACGACGTTTCAGCAAGCAAAGCCAACCTTTCAGCGGCAACAGCCAAGTTTGGTGGTACTAAGTACTGATTTGCCCGATGGTGACGGTATTGAGCTATGTCAGTGGCTGCATCGCCAGCATAGTCCTTTGATTTTAATTATTTCCTCCCATACCAGTGAAACCGACATTGTGGCGGGGTTGCGGGCTGGGGCTGATGACTACCTGCGTAAACCCTTTGGGATGCAGGAATTTTTAGCGCGGGTAGAAGCACTAGCGCGGCGGTTGCGGACTACGGCTCCTCCGGCGTATCTGGACTATGGCAGTCTCAAAGTAGATTTAATTCAGCGACAGGTGCGGCTCAAGGGTAATGCCATTGACTTGACCCCCCAGGAATTTAGTTTGTTATATGTTTTAGCCCAATCCGAAGGCAACGCCATTAGTCGAGCGGATTTGTTGCATCGCGCTTGGCCAGATGAAATTAATAATCCCCGCACCGTAGACACCCATATTTTATCCCTGCGGAAAAAGCTCGAAATTGATCCCCAACAGCCGAATTTAATTCAAACCGTGCGCAATGTAGGGTATCGCTTCAACCCTGATGCCTTGGCGCGGTATGGCAATGGTCCGACGGGGGCACGTCCCAACTTAGTTAGTGGTGTTAGTGCCAGCCCTAGCGCTGCCGCCAGTGGCAATGCCTCCAGTAGCAGTAACGGCAATGCTAATAATGCTTACAACACCCCTAGCAGTTCACGGATGGTGATCAAGTATTAATCAGACCTACTCCCTTTACTCTCTTTAGCCTCCCTGAGCTAGGGGGAATTTCTTCCCGCCTCCTGAATAAGTCCTGTAAGATAGAGACAGTAGTTTTACCTTAGCTGAAGTTTTTCAGTTTAATTTTTATGTTTTGTGGCAAATCTAAATTAGCGAAAGCAGTGCGTTTACACCGCGATATTCATTTTAAAACTGGTCTGCTTTTAGACAAAGGCGTGCGGATGTTTGGGGTGCATCGTTGCCCATTGACTCAGCCCCTGTACAAAGCGGTTAAGGTGGCGGGCTATACCCATGTTGCTTTGGCTAGCATTGCCCTTGTAGTTCTCGAAGATTAAACTTGAGCCGTTTGGTTTTAGTGCGGTGCAACTGGATTGGATTTAGGATCTGAGATCAACTACCTCAGATTGTTTCAGTTTGACCTACAACTAAAATTTTTCCCTGATCTTCCCCTAGGGATTTCATCTTGTCATTTCGGATAATTAGGAAAATATCATCTATGATTACGCTGACTGAAGCTGCGGTAACCCGAGTTCGTAATTTGCAAAAGCAACGCAACACCGATGCTCCCTTGCGGTTGGGAATTAAACAGGGTGGTTGTTCTGGTTTGTCCTATGTGATGGATTTTGCCGACACCCCCAACGAAGAAGAACAGCAATATGATTGCAATGGCGTACAGATCGTCATCAGCAATAGCCATTTAGTCCAGTTACAGGGCTTGGAGTTAGACTATACCGAAGACTTGCTGGGTGGCGGTTTCCGGTTCCGTAACCCCAATGCTTCTAAGTCTTGCAGTTGTGGCACTTCTTTCGCCACCCCCAAGGAAGTCGGTACGCCCGTGACTTGTAGCTAAGACATACCCAAGACATAACAAAAACCCTCTCCGTCTAGAACAGGGGGAGAGGGGATCAAAAAGTTTTTCTAGGTTTCGTTTTGAGATTTCCTTGAATAATTAAGAATACAGGTTAAAAACTCAGGCTCAGTAGTAAACCAATCAAGTTACTAATCAAAACTAGCGCCACTACGCCCCCCAACACTGCCAGGGGAATCAAAAGTAAAAGTTTATTGCTGGTGGTGTCCATTGCTTTAGCGGCGGCTTTAATCTGCCACAGGGTAAACCATCCCATTACTGCCAACGCCACGAGAAACCGCCAAGGACTGGGTAAATTCAGCGCCGGAGCCAGAAATAACCAAGGCAAACTAGCAAATCCGGTTAAGGTCAAAATCTTTTGTAAGGGAATGTTGACATTAAAGACTTTACCTAGCTGTTGTAATACTAGCCCTAGCCATGCCCATCCCACCAAACCGCCAATGATGGCGAAGGGAATTGCTGCTGCTCCTTTACCCAAGCGCAAAGCTTCTAAACTGTTGACCATCGCTACCACCACTGCCCCCTGATTTACAGCGGGAGCTTCAGCCAGGGCGGTAAATGTCTGGTCTGGTAGAAATAATGTGCCGTAGAGCCGATCCAAAAACTCTCCAATGGGGAGGGTGTTTGACTTGACTACGGGAGTAGTTATCGCTGCATCGGCACCAATGCCTAATTCTGCACCGGAATCTGAAGCCTCGGCAATGGGGTGATCGGGGCGATCCCCTGATGATGGTTCCGATTCAGGGGCAGCTAGATCAGGACTATTAGCCAGATTAGGATCAGAATTGTCGTTAGCGGGGTCAGTCACAGGGGCAAATCTCGACTAGAAAGACAACTTAAAAAAGACAACTAACAAGAAATAAAACAGTAAAGTCAGGGAAAAAATTACAGCAGAATAGCTAGAGCATAGCTGAGCAAGGGCAAACTTGATACCGTCAAATTAATACTATACTAATCTTTGACCTAGGCTGCGGTGTAGTTCAGTCATCATGCAGAACAGATTCCACAGTCCCAAGTCTGCTGTCAAATATGTCAAATATGCGCCGTTAAGCGTTAATTAACAAATATCCACTGTCAAACGTCTACCGCAAAAATGTCTACTGTACCAATGATTCACCTCCAAACCAGTACCGCCGATCAGTCCCCTAATGACATTTTGACAGTGGCTCCTAGTGCCAACCTCAAGCTAAGAGGGACGGTACATATCCCTGGCGATAAATCAATTTCCCATCGGGCGC
The DNA here is from genome assembly GCA_044358815.1 of Pseudanabaenaceae cyanobacterium. Classification (GTDB taxonomy): domain Bacteria; phylum Cyanobacteriota; class Cyanobacteriia; order Pseudanabaenales; family Pseudanabaenaceae; genus JBAXSK01. The sequence goes on from JBIKNH010000136.1 coordinate 3,769, forward strand.
TGATGTTAGGCTCTTTGGCGGAAGGGGAGACGACGATTCGCGGATTGCTGTTGGGGGAAGATCCGCGCAGTACAGCAGCGTGTTTTCAGGCTTTAGGGGCAGAGATTTCGGAACTCAATTCAGAATTGGTAACCGTTCGCGGTATTGGGATTGGTAATCTCAAGGAACCCGTTGACGTACTCAATGCTGGAAATTCAGGGACGACGCTGCGGTTAATGTTGGGGGTTTTGGCAAGTCATCCCAATCGTTTTTATACGGTGACAGGGGATGGTTCGTTGCGGTCCCGTCCTATGTCTAGGGTTGTCAATCCTCTGCGGCAAATGGGGGCAAATATTTGGGGTCGTGATGGCGGTGGGAAAGCGCCACTAGCAGTGATGGGGCAAAATCTCAAAGCGATGCATTACCAGTCTCCCATTGCTTCGGCACAGGTCAAGTCTTGTATTTTGTTGGCGGGTCTGATGACCGATGGGGAAACTATTGTTACGGAACCGGAACGCTCTCGTGACCATACGGAACGAATGTTGGCGGCGTTTGGGGCAAATGTGCAGGTGGATGTGGCAACTAATACCGCATCGGTGAAGGGTGGCGCGAAGTTAGTGGGACAAGAGGTAACTGTACCAGGGGATATTAGCTCGGCGGCTTTTTGGCTGGTGGCGGCTTCCATTGTACCTGATGCTGAGTTATTGATTCAGAATGTGGGAATTAATCCAACTCGGACGGGAGTTTTGGAAGTTCTCGAAGCAATGGGCGCGGATATTACCTACGAAAATCAACGGGAAGTGACTGGGGAACCTGTGGCGGATTTGCGAGTCCGTTCGGCACAGCTTAAGGGTTGCACTATTGGTGGCGCAATTATTCCGCGATTGATTGATGAGTTGCCAGTTTTGGCGGTGGCTGGGGCGGTGGCTTCAGGAAAAACGATCATTCAAGATGCAGCAGAATTGCGAGTGAAGGAAAGTGATCGAATTGCGGCGATGGTGAGTGAATTAGGGAAGATGGGAGTAGACATTTCTGAAACTCCCGATGGGATGGAAATCAATGGCGGTAAGCAGTTGCATGGTGCAGAAGTGGAAAGCTTTGATGATCATCGGATTGCAATGAGTTTAGCAATTGCGGGCTTGGTGGCACAGGGTAAAACGGTGATTGCCCATGCGGAAAGTGCGGCGATTTCTTATCCTTCGTTTGTGCCGACTTTGACGGGTATTTGTCAAGGCTCTGGAAATGATAATTAGCTAGGAACTGAACTGGACATTTCAACTATCTATATGACTTATGGCTGTAGTAGATGCAATTTCTATATTCAACGCATGGTCAGTTATCAAGGTTCTAGTCACAGATTGTGAGTGTAGCTTATCCTGCTGGTGTCAGAGCTAAGAAATTTGAAAGTTCTCTGTGAACTAGTAAATAGACACCAGTTCCATTAGCACAAAGCAAGTACATGGCTTACTTGCTCAAGCTTAATAAGTTAGTAGATATTAAAAAAAGATAAGTATAGCCTCTTAAATCTAAAAAATAGATTTAGAATGATTACACTGAGGTTATCTGCAAGTAATAGAGGGTATATGGTAATAGCAGTAAACTCCAACAGTCAGACGCTAACAACTCCAGCATTGCAATGTCATCAGCAAGGTTACAGTTTCTTTGCTTTTATTCTCACTGCTGAACAGTTAGCTGAAATTAGCTATACCTTAACAGGTGGTAGTTCTAAAAACTGTTGTAACTTTCCTTAACCCACCTAGAAACGATAAACCAACCAATAAACAATCACGGCGATCGCCAGCAAAGTGAGCAAACTATAAATCATCACTCTGCCCCACACCTGCCAACCCAACTTCAATAAAGTGAAGAAATTCGGCGGCTTAGTGCCATTCCAAGGGGGAGAGAGACGCTGGATTTCTTGGCGTTCATATTGATCGATCATATCTGGGGGTAAAAGTCGATAGTGTAAATTACCAAATTTTCCTAACATTTGGAATTGCTGATAACGATGGTGACTTTTAGAACAGCGGCGGCGGAGATTTTTGGCTTTACCTATATAAAAGACGCACCAAAATCCCGTTACATAATAAATTCCCGATTCGTTAGGTAAATTTTTTAAATCTTTGATACCACAGGACGGCAACCGGAAAATTCGCTGGGGTTGACGATGCTTTATCTGGCTAATAGATTTAATAGGTTTCTGAATCCGTTTCTGACGGGCTGAGGGTTTAGTCATGTCAGCTTAGCTGTGATTTATCAAAACTGTAAGTTATAAAAACCGTGATTTGTAAAAATATTTATAGAAATGTTTGTAAAAATGTCGATCAGACTTATAAAAAGTTAATCGGTCATAAACCAGCAATTATGCGGTTTTAAACTCTAAAATACTTACGATAAAATCAACCTAAATTAGTTAATCATTCAGTTTGGCATATCCATTGGCATATCCAATCGCAAACACAGATTGTAGATACAGATTTTTAGAGGATATATTTTCAGGAAATACATCTAAAAAAGTCTTTTTAGAAAATATAATCTCAAAAATAATCTCAAACCAAGCCTCTCAAGAGAAATCTTAAAATACGATGCACCCAATTAACGCCACCAAAACCGAAGCATTCATTGCTTGTAATCTTGATCATCAATTGGCTTTATTGTTTGCCAAAGACTATGTGCAAGGCGTAATCACTGCACGCTCTGAACAAATAGTCCCAATTCCCAATATGTCCACTTGCATAATCGGTTTACTGCAACACCGCGACAAAAATTATTGGTTAGTTGATTTATCCGTTATGTTAGGCAATTCCAGTTTATCTACAGAAAAAGATTTCCATCAAGTTATTTTAACTACTCACGAGAAACAGTGTCTAGGCTTGATTGTCAACCAAGTAGAAGGCATTCAATATTTAGACCATGAAGAAATTTATCCCACAATTTTACCAAATACATCACCACTCCTAAAACCATATTTAAAAGGCTATTATCAAAATGATACTAATCAAGATAACCCTAGGGTGCAGTATGTTTTAAATCCTGAGTCAATCTTGAGTTCTTCTATTCTCCATAATTAGGTTACATTTTTTATCAACTTCTGCTCGAATGATGATTTATTTACAATTTCCAATTTAGATTTGTAATTTAAGTTTGTAATTTATGTCTGTAATTCAGGACTGTAATTTAGGGTGAAATTTAACATGAAGTCTAAGCCAAAATCTAAGCCAAAATTTGATATAAAACTTAAGCACTCTCTATCTGGGTTTCCATCTTGGGCGATCACTGTTTTTACTCTGGGGATTTCTTGGGGAACCGCTATCACCCCTACTATTGCTGCACCAAATTGGCAATATGTTGGCACATCCGACGAATACAAATATTACATTGACACTAACTCTCTAAGCAATCGAGATAACAATCGTCTGCTATGGTTACATGTCATATTTCCCAAAGTACAAGCCAATGGCGGCACTGGAGCAACCCACTACATCAGCGTGAATTGTCAGCAGCGGACTATGAGCATCTATCAGTCAATTCTCTATAATTCCGAAAATCAAGAAATTAGTAAAAGAGAGCAAGGACCAATGGGAACCACCATTGCTGTAAATGGTAATCCCCCTGGTTGGAACTTGATTTGCAAGTAATAATTTGTCAGCAATAATTGCCTATATGCTAACTGGCAAGGGGCAAAACCCAATCTTAAAAACTCACCCCAAAATCTAATCCTAAAACCTAACTCCAAGTCATTACCCATAGACTAATCATCATCACGCCGTAACCCACACAAGCAGGCACATATGCCACAACCCAAGGGGATGCCCCAAAACACCAGGGAAACCGTTTGCACCGCCAAGCCTTAACATACAGTTCCCATGAAACCGCTTGTAAATTCCAGCATTGCGTCCATGTCACTAGGGCATAATAGCCATCGGTACGCACTAGGGGATTGAGATTCCACAATAGAGATCCCCAACCAATCCAACAAACAATTTGCCACCACCACTGCCAAGGCAACCAAGGAAGATTCAGCCAAGAAATCTGTGCTAACCACCAAGCCCCCGCTGCAATTACCCCCTGAAACCAAATCCCTGCTAATAAAACGTGAAGCCGCTGCCAGGGATTGACCAAGTGGTAAATCGGCGAAAGGTCTACATAAATACCAACTAAACCCAACATTCCCACAACGCCCCACTCAGACACTGGCAAACCATAGTGTTGCAAACTCAGGCTATGGGCTAACTCATGGCAGAGGGTAATCAGTAAAATTGCGCCCCATACCATGACAGAAAAAGTTAAAGGGGACACGGTGATCGCTGCCATTGCCCTGGGATGCCACCACGCCACAACTGCCGTCAACGCCATAAAACCAGAAAGCCACACCCAACGAGTTTGAATCTTTTGCCAAAAATTACGACACGGTGTCAACCACAGCCGAGGGGAACCCAAAGGAATTTTGCACCATAATCCTTCCCAATAGAACTTCCGAGACAGTTTCAGAGAAGATGGCGAAGATGAATTTAAGAAGTTTTTGGCGAAGTTCTGGAAAAAATAATTTGAGAATCTTTTGGGGAAGCAGTTTAAAAGGTAATTGAGAAAACCACTTAGGAAACCATTTAGGAAAAAATTTTGAAGGCAATTAAAGAAATAACCTTTGGAAGATTGCCAAATATTAAGCTCCTCAGGGTAATCATGGTAAGCATTAGTTGCCGCAAGATCCGACGGTAAATCCAAAAGATCCGCCTGAGCCAATATCGTCAAAAGATGAATTAAGTCTTGGGTAGTCAAATCATATTTATGACACAGGGATGTGTTCGAGATATGCCCTAAATCCTCAAGGATATTTTTCTCATCCTCCGGCACAGCTAGGAAAACTTTGCCATCAAGACGACTCAGAGTCCAAGTACAGTCACTTTGTTTAGTCCAGTGTAATGGCGATGCCAGACAAGGACTAGATTCACCATGAGCCAACTTGATAATATAATCTGCCGCTATATTTAGTGCCGTCGCATTCATATATTTACCGCTTGACCAAGATATTAATTGATATTAATATACTTTATATCATTAATTCTATCAAAATCTTTGACGCGGTACTATATGTTCCTAAGGTTTATATCTATTGCCTCCAAGTTGTTACGCCCCAATAATCCAGGGATTGCTCTAGGTAGTAAAAGTGGTAACAGTGGCAAAGCATCCCTTGATCTAGCCGCTCCCCTTGATTCAAGTCCAACGGAACCACGACTGAAAATTTTTGTTCTAGAGTCCGTATGTGCCCCCTGTGTCCAAAACTTAGGGCAGTGGACTAACCCGAACACCCTAGGACAGCAAGGCGGTTATAACCAAACCTGCCCAGAGCAAAGCCAGCCCACTCCACGCAGCGGTCAAAACACTAATCAAAATTGGCAGCAAAATACCGTCAGTAACACCATCGATCGGGCGGTCGGTTATTCAACCCATGATCGTCCCAAGGTTACCAATACCAGAATCCCGAATAACTTACCCCTGCCTAATCAGGGGATGGGGCGGCGGTCTTAGGCTAAGAAGTTTCATGAAAGGGTCTAGATAGATCGGTCTTAGGTAAGATTTCGGGCAAACACTAGAGAAAATTAGGGCAAATTAGAGCAAAAAATTTCACCTGCCTAAGTACTCCTTAAACCTCGACATGCCATAAATCCACCAGCTAACCACAGGCAAATCAAGGCATTTTCGCCACTATGCCCCCCCCTTTCTTGTTAACTCCCATTATTACCTACCAAAAAACTGTATTAAAAAGCACTAAGTTATCCTTCTATTCCCTAAGTCAACCACCGTGTAAACCGTACCCCCATCACCCCGAACATCCTAGTGGTGCATAGCCTATGCTAGTATGGTCGATAAACCAGAACGCAGCGAAATATGGGGAAACGCCATGTTTGAACGCTTTACAGAAAAAGCCATTAAAGTCATCATGCTGGCACAGGAGGAAGCACGGCGACTCGGCCACAATTTTGTGGGCACTGAGCAGATCCTCTTGGGGCTGATTGGAGAAGGAACTGGCGTTGCTGCCAAAGTACTGAAATCGATGGGCGTAAACCTCAAAGATGCTCGCATCGAAGTCGAGAAAATTATCGGCCGCGGCTCTGGTTTCGTAGCAGTAGAAATCCCTTTCACTCCCCGTGCCAAACGGGTACTAGAACTCTCTCTCGAAGAAGCCCGCCAATTGGGTCACAACTACATCGGCACGGAACACCTACTTTTAGGTTTGATCCGTGAAGGTGAAGGGGTGGCAGCGCGGGTCTTGGAAAACTTGGGCGTTGACCTGTCGAAGGTGCGCACCCAAGTGATTCGGATGTTAGGTGAAACCGCCGAGGTTACCGCTGGCGGTGGCAGTCAAGGTCGTACCAAAACTCCCACCCTTGACGAATTTGGCTCGAATTTAACCCAAATGGCTATCGACGGTAAACTTGACCCCGTCGTTGGTCGCCAAAAAGAAATTGAGCGCGTCATTCAGATCCTCGGTCGTCGTACCAAAAATAACCCCGTGTTGATTGGGGAGCCGGGGGTAGGTAAAACCGCTATTGCCGAAGGTTTAGCCCAACGCATTGCCAATGCCGATGTGCCCGACATTCTCGAAGACAAGCGCGTCGTTACCCTTGATATTGGCTTGCTAGTAGCAGGTACTAAATATCGCGGTGAATTTGAGGAACGTCTCAAAAAGATCATGGATGAGATCCGCTCAGCGGCTAACGTCATCTTGGTAATTGATGAAGTACACACCCTGATCGGTGCTGGGGCAGCAGAGGGAGCCATTGATGCGGCAAATATCCTCAAGCCTGCTTTAGCACGGGGCGAGTTGCAGTGCATTGGCGCAACCACCCTTGATGAGTATCGCAAACACATTGAGCGGGATGCTGCCCTAGAACGGCGCTTCCAGCCGGTAATGGTGGGTGAACCCAGCGTCGAAGAAACCATCGAAATTTTGTATGGCTTGCGGGAACGCTACGAACAGCACCACAAGCTCAAGATCGAAGATGATGCTTTGGTTGCCGCTGCGACCTTAGCAGATCGGTACATTTCGGATCGGTTCTTGCCAGACAAAGCCATTGACTTGGTGGATGAAGCTGGCTCTCGGGTGCGGCTGATCAATTCCCAGTTGCCCCCTGCGGCGAAGGAATTAGACAAGGAACTGCGGCGCATCCTCAAAGAAAAGGATGAGTCAGTACGGAAGCAGGACTTTGATCGAGCGGCGGAGTTGCGTGATAAGGAAATCGACATCAAGCAACAGATTCGTGCCCTAAGTCAAGCCAAGAAAACCGATGCGGAAACTGCGGAAACTCCTGATCTACGGGTGACCGAAGAGGATATTGCTTATATCGTCAGTTCTTGGACTGGTGTACCCGTCAGCAAGATCACCGAGTCTGAGTCTGCCAAGCTGATGCAAATGGAAGAAACCTTGCACAGCCGCGTGATCGGTCAAGAGGAAGCGGTCAAAGCAATTTCTCGCGCCATTCGTCGGGCACGGGTTGGCTTGAAAAACCCCAATCGTCCCATTGCCAGCTTTATCTTCTCTGGACCCACTGGGGTTGGTAAAACTGAGTTAACTAAGGCATTGGCGGCTTACTTCTTTGGTTCTGAAGAAGCCATGATCCGTCTCGATATGTCGGAATTTATGGAGCGGCACACCGTCAGCAAGCTGATTGGTTCACCTCCTGGGTATGTGGGTTACAACGAAGGCGGTCAGCTAACCGAAGCAGTGCGTCGTCGTCCTTACACAGTGGTGCTGTTCGACGAAATCGAAAAGGCTCACCCCGATGTATTTAACCTGTTGCTGCAAATCTTAGAAGATGGTCGCCTGACCGACTCTAAGGGACGCACGGTGGACTTCAAGAATACGCTGATCATCATGACCTCGAACATCGGTTCTAAGGTGATCGAGAAAGGTGGTGGTGGTTTGGGCTTTGACTTTGCCGACAATAAAGAAGATGCTCACTACAACCGGATTCGCTCTTTGGTCAACGAAGAACTGAAGCAGTACTTCCGCCCTGAGTTCCTGAACCGCTTAGACGAGATTATCGTCTTCCGTCAGTTGACTAAGGATGAAGTGAAGCAAATCGCCGACCTGATGCTCAACGAGCTATTCAAGCGGATGTTGCAGAAGGAAATTACCTTGGCGGTTACCAGTCGATTCAAAGATCTGCTAGTACAGGAAGGATATAACCCCAGTTATGGGGCGCGTCCTTTACGTCGGGCAATCATGCGGTTGCTGGAGGATTCCCTTGCTGAAGAAATCCTCACTGGTAAGGTGCGTGACGGAGCATCGATTACCGTAGATGTGGATGAAGATGGCAAGGTGAAGGTAACAGATACTCCAACCTTGGAGGGAACTGCGCCTGATTCACCCCAGTTGGCTCCGGCGGCTAACTAGTTCTGCTGAGTCATCTAGTTCTAAGGCGGGAAATTAAG
>JBIKNH010000137.1:0-12178 GCA_044358815.1 Pseudanabaenaceae cyanobacterium
CACGAAATAAGGAGAAAGGTAACCGCGATCCAGTTGCATCCCTTCCACTACATCCAACTCAGTGCTGAGGGACTTAGACTCTTCAACGGTGATTACACCATCTTTGCCCACCTTGTCCATGGCATGGGCGATCATCTCACCAATTTCGGGGTCATTACCGGCGGAAATAGCGGCAACTTGGGCAATTTCAGCACTGGATTCAACAGCTTTAGCCTTTTCAGCGATTACCTTCACCAAATAAGCTACAGCCTTATCAATACCGCGACGTACTCCCACAGGATTAGCGCCAGCCGCCACATTACGCAGACCTTCGCGAATCATTTCTTGGGCTAAAACCGTGGCGCTGGTGGTTCCATCCCCTGCTACGTCATTAGTTTTGGCAGCCACTTCGCGAATCAATTGTGCGCCAGTGTTTTCCAAAGGATCTTCTAGTTCAATTTCTTTGGCAATGCTCACACCATCATTAATAATCTGGGGTGCGCCATATTTCTTTTCTAAAACTACGTTGCGACCTTTGGGACCTAAGGTAACCCGCACCGCATCAGCCAAGGCATCCACACCCCGCTCTAGGGCACGGCGAGAATTTTCATTAAAAACAACAATTTTAGACATAATCTTGATCTCTTGGTGATCTTTTACAGAATGATCTTTTACGGTGATCTTTTAGAGGATTGATTTAGATCAGAGTTGACTTAAATCAAAGTTGATTCAAAAATTGACTTACCAATTAATTCCAGTTACTTCTAGATTACTCCCAGATTAATTCCAGAAGTTCAGCTTCCAGAAATCAGAACTCCAGAAACTAAAGTTCTAGAAATTAAAACTTGGCAACCAGTGAAACTTCATACAGTTGCAATTAGGACTTTGCGAACCTATGGAAACCTAGGCAACTTTTGCCAAAATGTCACGTTCAGTCAGCAACAGGTAATCTACCCCACCAAGTTTGATTTCTGTCCCGGCATATTTGGAATACATTACCTTGTCACCCACGGCAACTTCAGGGGCAATGCGTTCACCCTTATCGTTGCGAGTCCCTGAACCTACGGCAGCGACTTCACCAACTTGAGATTTTTCGCGGGCGGTGTCAGGTAAGAAAATACCGCCGCTGGTTTTTTCTTCTTTTTCGCCGATCTTAACGAGAACGCGATCACCTAAAGGCTTGAGTACACTGGCGGAAAGGGTCAATGCTGCCACGATATGAGACCTCCTGAGGTTTTGAGCAGAAATGATGAATCAGATATAAATCTGAATTTATAACAAAGATTTGTGACAGTGGCGCGGTTTTTGACCGTTGGGCTAACTCGATATCAAAGGGTTAAGCCGAAGGTTTAGCACTCTCACGTCACGAGTGCTAATATACCGCTAATGGTTACCATTACTTAAGATCGGCTTACCGTACCTAAGTATGGTGTGGTGGCAAATCCTAGCCCGGTGCCGAAAGCCGTTGCTTTAAACTCTCGGCGATCTTCACGCCCAAATATTCAGGAATTAAATTTTCGTTCGGTCCAAGCAAATATAAAATCAGTCGGGTGCGTCCGCGCCACACTAAGAGGTTGGCATTAACCACCAGTAAATCCTCTTGCCAAATGGCGTTCATCACTTTGTAAAACAAACCTGGTTGGCTGTCGGCTTCCACCAACAGAGCAGGCAAATGAAACACCCGATCCACATAAAAATTGGTTTCTACCTTGCGCAGTCCCGTGTCCAGCTTGAACTCCAGCGCTAACATTTCCTCTACTTCAAAATGTCCCACCAAGGTTTCTTTGATGGCTTTATAGACGTTTTCGGCGGTTTTGGGGGGTAAAGCCTTACCACCCCGTGATAAAACCAATTTCATAAACACCAACATGGGCGTGTGGATTTGCCCATAGAGACTGAGGTTATGAATGGTCAAACCATAGGCAGCCAATACACCAAAAATATCATTTAATAAAAACGACTGATTACGGTAAGCAAAATATAAAACGCTTTTGCCACCCTCATTTTTAATTTCAATTACTGCTTCTTGGGTCTGATACAGTTCGTAGGCGAGGCGCAGATTTTGCAGTTGAATTTCACTGCTCACAAACTGCTCATAGAACTGAGGAAAGCTACTGTTAAAGCGCTTTAGGAGTTCGATAGTGGAGCTTTTGAGTCCAGCAGTCATAGCATGGTTCGGATACGGTAAGCACTGGAAGAAAAATTTGACAGCTTCAGCAAAAACTGGAATTAAAAGCCTATTTGACTCAGTTCTACTCCCCGTCGCTCCTCCTAAAAAAGAGAATTTTTTGGGAGTTTTCAGGGGAAATCCTTGCCTCTTCTCCCCATTGCGTAAGAGGGGCTAACAGACAACTCGACTATGCTCGTACCCACACTTGCAACTGTACCAATGCTTACGCTAGTGGTTATGTTGACAACTGGGGACACGCGAGATTATGCCACATTGTCAGGGTACATCGTTGATAATTTTTAACGTATCGCCAACGGACTTAATGCATTTGTATATACTGTCGAAGCCATAAATTGGTTTATTCAGTTTATGGCTGATGCCTATCGCCCCACGCCAGCCAATGCAGACACAGGGGCAGTCAAAGCTTCTTCTAAGGGGGCACGTCCCAAACGCTCCTCTAAAATGTCTAGGACAGTGCGCCCAAAATCGTCCTCATTGCGTTGCCACGCCTCTAGACAAACTTCACCAAAAAATGACCCCAAAGGCTCTGGATTCCAAAGCAGTTTTTTGGCAGTCCAGGGCATCATGCTCATGGGGTTGTAACCCGTTTTGAGAAAACCTTTGTCAATGGCATAGTCTTCTAGGTGGGTGTGGGGCTGCAAGCCAATAAAGAAAATCGCTGGTTCTACCTTATCTTTGCCAAAGATTGCCTCTAGTTCCCGATGGTAGGTAATGGTTTGGCGAATCGTTTCCATTGTCTCGTCAATCACATTAAACGAGTAATTCACCGACACCAGATCATTAAATCCTGCTGCCTTCAAGTCCCGACAGTTATCTAAGACCGTGCGCAAGTTGTAACCCATCCGCATTTTGCGCACTAATTCTTGAGAGCCACTGGTGATGCCAATTTCAAAGTAACTCATTCCCGTCGCCACCATCAGATCACATAGTTCGGGCGTGAGGTTATCGGCGCGAATGTAAGCGGCCCAATGAATATCATTCATCCCTGAGGCTTTAATCTTGGTGAGTAATTCCACTACGTCATCAATAAAGCGCTTCGCCGGAATAAATTGGGCATCGGTAAACCAAAAGTTACGTACCCCGCGATCATAAAGTTGGCGCATTTCAGCAATTACTTCATCAGCGGGATTAATTCTGACTTGTTTTCCTTCAATTACGGTGTAAATGCAGTAACAGCAATTGTGGGGACAACCCCGCTTGGTTTGCACCCCAATATAAAAGTCGCGATCTTTAAAGTAATACTGAAAATCTTGCCAAATGCTTTCGATGTATTCGTAGTTGCAGGCAGTTTTTTCGATAGGAGCAGGTTGCTCGTGGATTAACCGTTCCCTCGGTTGGTTTTTGCCCACGGTGTAACAGCGTTCATTGGTAATATCTAAACCTTGAACCATTTTTTCTAGAAGCGATTCCCCTTCACCAACGGAAATCACTGTACCAGTGGGTAAAATCGCCGCCAATTGTTCATAAAACACACTGACTGCCCCACCCCCTAGAACCGCTTGCACTTCTGGCTGATACCGTCGCGCCCGTGCCAACCCACGACGCACCAACTGAGAATTACGCCATAGCTCGGTGTAGTAAGCCGTGAATAGCCGTAAGCCGTTAATTGCACCGCGAAACTTAGTTATAGGATTTTTGGCATAGTAAAACTCGAAGGCATTTTGCAAGGGATTGCCACCCCGTCCCCCCACTGGTGCATAGATTTGAATGTCACGCCACGAGTACACCAACAGGTTAGGCTTAAACTCATCGATGGCGCGATCCAATGCCCCATAGAAATCCAACGGCGGCACAGTCCCCAGATCGAAAATACGCTGTTCCACGGTCGGCGCAAACTTATGGATATGATCTGCCAAATAAACCACACCAATGGGAAAAATCGGATTACACGGCAGTCTCACATAGAGAATCCGATCCGATTTTGGTTGATGATTTCCCAGGGGATTGGCTTGTTGCTCAGGTACAACCAGCGCAGGCACAGCAGCAGTCATAAAATCCTCAAATGCTGATCGCTAAACTAGCTAAGACTCGCTTAGGCTAGACATGATATATCTTAATATTCTGTTACTAATCTTTCCTAATCTTTATGCTAACTGAGGCATTGGCATATTGATCTTAAGGGAGATGTTCCGCAACAATACCCTATACCAATCGTCTTAGGGGTGTGCCATTGGTCGTACTTGGTTCATGCTTAGTTCGTATTTGGGTGGACACTTTGCTAGACGTTTCGATAAACATCTTGGCGGATATTCCAGATATTTTAGACTTGTGAGCGGATTCTGGTCATATAGCGGCTTTAGGACTGATTTAGACCGTTTTTACGGCATTTCAAGCATCAGCACTAGTAAATCACTATGCAAACCATCGTCAATGGTAATTGTGTTTACAATCACTGCCTAGCAATCAGTGTTAGGGTTACAAATAATTGCTGTTAGTTAGAGTATTAGCTAGAGTGGTTTACCAATTTTGCGTAGATTGCCCCTGACTCATAGACCCAACTGCATGGGGTGACCTATTTGATACACCTCACTTTGATTTCTGACATATTTGATCTGTGACATTCGATTTGTGACATATCTGGTTTGTGGCATTAAGTTTATGACACTAGGCTTGATGTTTTCTCAATCTGCACTTATACGCCATTTATACGCTTTCCACACGACTCATTTCATCATGTAACCCCTATGTCTGTATTTGATCCTTTACCTTCTAGTGTCCAAAGCGGAAAGATTGTTTGCTGCTATGTTAATGCAACTAGCAAAATCCAGATTGCCCGCGTCACCGATGTACCTAACTGGTATTTTGAGCGCGTGGTGTTTCCAGGGCAGCATCTCATTTTTGAAGCTATTGCCTCAGGACATCTAGAAATTCACACTGGCATGATGGCTAGTGCCATTTTGTCGGATACAATTCCCTGTGTGCAACTACAGATAGAGGGGGCAGCAGAGGTTAATCCCTTGCCTGCTTGGGTTCCTGTGAAATCTGTAGCCGATGCCCCGGAACCTGAAACCGTTTTGCCCTAAGCTACGCTCTGAGCTATGCCCTAAGATATGGATTTGTTGTCCCCCGAATATGGGGCTTTTGTGGTGGGTATTGCCGCCCTGTACTGGTTGATTCCCCAAACCCAGATTCGCCTGCTGGTGGTTTTAACTGCTAGCTTGCTTTTTTATACGCTGTTACAAAAAGAGTATGTTTCTTTGCTGCTGTTTCTGATGGCGGTGAATTTCTGGCTGGGGTCGCAAATGGTCAATCGGGGCGTGATGGTGCGGCGTATCCTGCTGTGGGGGGGGATTTTGCTGGATTTGGCTCTGTTACTAGGGTTTAAGTATGTGCCGTTTTTGGCAAGTACTGTCAGCAGTGTAACGGGTTGGACGGCGGGGAATACTTTAGCGCTGTGGATGAAGGCTAATATTGAGCCGCCCCTGACCCTCAGTTTTTTTGTGTTTGAACTGATTGCCTATTTGATGGATGTATATCGGGGGGCGAAACCTGCCCAAGGCTTTCAGGGTTTTTTGAATTTTTCGGCGTATAAGTTATTTTTCCCGAAGTTAATCTCGGGACCGATTACGCGGTATGGGGAATTTGTGGGACAGTTGGCATCCCGTGCTAAGCCGCGCCTGGCAGATCTAGCAGAAGGTGCTTGGCTGATTGCCTTCGGTGCGGCAAAGAAAGGAATTGTGGCAGATAATGCGGGGCGTTATGTGGATTTGTGTTTTCGCAGTCTAGAGCGAGCCGGTAGCACGGATCTGTGGCTGGCGCTGGTGGCTTATGCGATTCAAATATATTGTGATTTCAGTGGCTATATCGATATGGCGCGGGGGGTGGGGTTATTGTTTGGGTTCCGCCTACCGCAGAATTTTGATTTTCCCTATTTTGCTACGAGTATTACGGACTTCTGGCGGCGTTGGCACATGACCCTTGGGGCGTGGATGCGTAGTTATTTATATATTCCCTTGGGTGGTTCTAGGGGCGGTTTGTTTAAGACTTGCCAGAATTTATTTGTGGTGATGGTAGTGGTAGGGATTTGGCACGGTGCAAACTGGGGCTTTGTGGTGTGGGGGGTATTTCATGGGGCGCTGTTGGTGCTGCATCGACTGGTGATTGCTGTGGGGGCGCTTTACCCTTGGTTTGCCAAAATCTGGCAGCCGTTACCGATGCAATTTCTGGCATGGGGCATGACCCAGAGTTTAGTTTTGGTGAGTTGGGTGCCTTTCCGGTTGCCAGAGTTGCGGGATAGTTTGATGTTTTTCCAGCGTTGTTGGGGTTTTGCCGGAGATCCTCAGTTTGGCGTAAAGATCTATGTGACTTCCTTGGGGCTGACCGCTGGACAAATCGGGGCGCTTTTGGCGGTGATATTTGTGCTGATGGCAATTACCTACGGGGCGAATCGGGCAAGGTGGGAATTAAACTGGCAAACCAAATTATTTTTAGTACCGATGGCTTTGTATTTGGTAGGCATTTTAGGCACGGATAAGAAATTACCGTTTATTTATTTTGGTTTCTAGCTATTTATTTGATTTGCTTATTTGATTTACTTGTTTATTTTGGCTTCTAAGTTTGTCTTTGTTTGTCTTTTAAGTTTGTTTGGTTGCTCTATGCCAGTCTAATCCAGTCTAAGAATGCATAATTTCTGATTCGCTGGTCAGAATTAGTTTAAGTTGCAGACGAATCAAATTAATTTGTGCCATGCCAATCTGGACATCCCCCTCAACCACAATTCCCGTACTGATCAGCCGGTCTAATAATTCTAAAATAGAACCTTCTTTGGATGGTTGGTTGGGGTAGTAACTACCAGGACGAGGTAAAAGTCGCCCAATATCCCCCAGGTCTACATTGAGATCCTGAGGATCAATCTCTAAAACTTCGCATAGATTAATGATTTGCTGCTCTAGGGCTTGGAGGCTGTCGGCAGCGCGGTCAATTTGATCATCATTGAGTTGTCCGGCATCCATGCGACGGATGACCTGGGCTTCCATCAGTTGCCGTAATAATTCCACCACCGTCAAAACCAGCGGCGCTAAACCCGACTTTTGGGGCTTGATGGGTAACGGGGTTAGGCTATCAGTGCCGCCGTCTGTTACCAAATTAGCGGGGGAAACAGAGAGAGAATCAGTCATATAAGTTTGAGTTAATTTCGTGAATTAATTTCAAGTTGATTGCGAGTAATTGCAAGTACGAATAATCACAAATACCAAGAATCATAATTACCAGGAATCACAAATACCAAGAATCACAAATAATTTTAGGAATATCCCCTGATCTATCAATCCATCAAGACATATTTTTAACCCATTCTTGAAGCTATCTTGAAGCCATATTTAGAGATATTGACAGATATTGAGGAATATTTTCAGGGCAGGTAACGGATTCACCTGTATAGATTGCCCAGTGTTTTGGTAGCATGGATAGATTAGCTGATTGACTGGGATTTTGCCTATCAGTGGTTTAGCTCATTATTTCCCATTAATGTAACAACCTAGTTTCAGGTTCATAAATGGGAGTAAGAACTACGGTGACTAAACCATCATGGTAACTAGATGGTGACTAGTTTGTTTAAGGGGTGCTAACCAAAAGCCACTAACCCAATGCGCCAACCTCAAGTATCAGATTTAAGCGCCGAATTTAGCTGCCAATTTAACCGTTAGTTTTAAGCGCCGAATTAAGCGATCAATTACGCACCAAATTAGGCATCAAAAAATTAGGCTTCAAATTAAGCACTAAATTTCAGCGCTGACTTTGAGGGCAAAACCAGAGCCTCCCCAGGGCTTAAACCAAAAAGCTAACATGAATACTTAAGATTTGTTATCGAAGGGATATTACCGTGGTTTCTTCTACTTTTGCCCCGGCTGCGGCGGAGTCAGGTATTACTGACCGCTCCATGATTGCCATCCTAGACTTTGGTTCACAATATTCTGAACTAATTGCCCGCCGGATTCGGGAAACACAGGTGTATTCTGAGGTCTTGCCATATCATACATCTGTCGAAAAAATTCGTAATTTCGCCCCTAAGGGAATTATCCTTTCCGGTGGTCCTAATTCGGTTTATGACGAACACGCCCCCATGTGCGATCCGGAAATTTGGAATCTAGGCATACCAATTCTGGGGGTTTGTTATGGGATGCAGTTAATGGCGCAACAGTTAGGCGGTGAGGTGGCGCGTTCTGATCGCGGTGAATACGGCAAAGCAGCATTATTTATTGATGATCCTACGGATTTATTAACTAATGTCGAAGATGGTTCCACCATGTGGATGAGTCATGGGGATTCTGTCTTGACACTGCCTGAGGGGTTTGGCATTTTAGCCCATACCGAAAATACACCCTGTGCGGCGATCGCCCATGCCCAGAAGAAACTTTATGGAGTGCAGTTCCATCCTGAGGTGGTGCATTCTGTGGGGGGTATTTCTCTAATTCGGAATTTTGTTTATCATATTTGCGAATGCGAACCTACCTGGACCACTGCCTCATTTATTGAAACGGCGATCCGTGAAATTCGTGCCCAAGTAGGAGATCGGCGGGTTCTACTGGCATTATCTGGAGGGGTTGACTCTTCTACACTGGCGTTTCTATTACACAAAGCCATCGGTGATCAACTAACTTGTATGTTTATTGATCAGGGCTTCATGCGCAAATTAGAACCGGAGCGACTGGTCAAGTTATTTGAAGAGCAGTTTCATATCCATGTGGAATATGTTAACGCCCAGGAGCGCTTTTTGGCTCAGTTGGAGGGGATTACCGACCCTGAACAGAAGCGGAAGCGCATCGGTTACGAATTCATTAAAGTATTTGAAGAAGAGTCGAAGCGTCTGGGACCCTTTGATTTTCTGGCTCAAGGTACGCTATATCCCGATGTCATTGAGTCGGCAGATACCAATGTCGATCCAGCGACGGGACAACGGGTGGCGGTGAAGATCAAGAGTCATCATAATGTTGGTGGTTTGCCGCCAGATTTGCGGTTTACCTTGGTGGAACCATTACGGAAGTTGTTTAAGGATGAAGTCCGGAAGGTGGGAGCCGCCCTTGGTTTACCGGAGGAGATTGTCAAACGTCAGCCGTTCCCTGGTCCTGGTTTAGCGATTCGGATTATTGGTGAAGTGACTCTAGAGCGATTGGAAATCTTGCGGGATGCGGATTTGATCGTCCGTCAAGAGGTCAATCGTTCGGGACAATATCATCAGTTATGGCAGGCATTTGCGGTGTTGTTGCCGACGGTGCGTAGTGTGGGCGTGATGGGTGACAAGCGCACCTATTCCCATCCGGTGGTGTTGCGACTGGTGACCAGCGAAGATGGTATGACCGCTGACTGGGCAAGGGTTCCCTATGATTTGTTGGAAACCATTGCCAATCGTATTGTAAATGAAGTCAAAGGTATTAATCGAGTGGTTTTAGATATAACTTCCAAGCCACCAGGAACTATTGAATGGGAATAGATCTGGTCGTTTGAGGTTTTGATCCCCCCTAGCCCCCCTTAATAAGGGGAGAATTGATCTGCTTCCCCATTATTAAGGGGGATTGAGGGGGGATCTAATCACCAGTATCTCAAGCAAGAAAAACGAATTAAATAATGAATTAAATAATAAGGAAATAGATTTCTATGACTACAACAACCCTTGATAAAGTACCTGTGACGGTTTTAACGGGTTTTTTGGGAGCGGGTAAAACTACTTTGCTCAATCATATTTTGACCCAAGAACATGGTAAAAAAATCGCGGTCATCGTTAATGAATTTGGTGAAATTGGCATTGATCAGCAATTGGTGATCGGCGCTGATGAAGAAATATTTGAAATGAACAATGGCTGCATTTGTTGCACCGTCAGAGGTGATCTAATTCGGATTATCAGTAATCTGATGCGGCGGCGACAAAAATTTGATCATTTAGTGATTGAAACCACTGGTTTAGCTGATCCGGCTCCGGTAATCCAAACATTTTTTATGGATGAAGATGTGCGAGATAATGTGCAACTGGATGCAGTAGTAACCGTAGTTGATGCGAAACATATTCAGCAACATTGGGCGGATCGGGAAGTAATTGAACAGGTGGCTTTTGCTGATGTGATTTTACTCAATAAAACTGATTTAGTGCCTCCAGCGCAATTACAAGCCCTTGAAGCCGATCTGCGAGAGATGAATATTCTGGCGCGGATTTATCATACAAAATTGGCAGCTAATGGCGCAGCAAACCATGATTCTACTGTAAATAATCTCATTCCTAAATTACTGGATGTGGGTGGTTTTGCCTTAGACCGCATTTTAGAACAGGACCCCGATTTCCTCAAAGCAGAAGGTCATACCCACGACAATGAGGAATCCCACGACCATGGTGATCACAGTGATGATCACCACGAGCACCATGATGACCATGATCACGAATCCCACGATCATCACGATGACCATGAACATCACCACGAGGAGCCGAGCCATGTTCATGACAGTTCCATTACTTCCATTAGTATTCGGATGGAAGGATCTGTTAATCCCCAGAAATTCCAAGAATGGATTAACTATTTATTGCCCAATCAAGGACAGGATATTTTCCGCATGAAGGGCATTCTCAATATGGCAGGACTACCGGATCGGTTTGTGTTTCAGGGTGTGCATATGCAATTTGACGCAGATCGAGAGCGTCCTTGGCGTGATGGCGAGCCGCGTTTAAATCAGTTGGTCTTTATTGGACGTAACCTAGATGAGGCAGAAATTCGGCGAGATTTTACGGCTTGTTTACTGAACTAGTTTTGAGAATCGAACCTTGGGAACTGAAATTTAGTAACTGCAATTTGTAAGTTAGATTTCGGGAATTATTTCCAAAATTAGTTCCCTAAGTCCAACGCCTGATCCAGACTTGCCAAAACCTGAGGTAAGCCGAACTTAGTCAAAGCATTGTTATAACCTGCGGTCACTAAGGCTTGTCTCAGTGCTGGCTCGTCATGGATTTGTTTCAGGCGTTGCGCCAAACCAGAGGCATCTCCTGGAGCCACTAACAAACCATTCACCCCATCAGTAATAATTTCTAGCGCCCCTCCGGCAGCGGTGGCAATCACTGGGCGCTGGGCTAGTTGCGCCTCCACAATGACCCGCCCAAAGGGTTCTGGTTCAGTGGAACCATGCACAATCACATCACAGGTTTGCATCAGCAGTGGAATATCAGACCGAAACCCCAGCCATTGCACCCGATGGGAAATACCAGACGCGGCGGCGGTTTGTTTTAGCTGATCACTATAATCGGTTTCCCCAAACAACGCTTCCCCCACAAAAATCAGTCGAAGATTTTCCAAATGGGGCAATTGGGCAATGGCGGCGAGTAAAATATGCTGTCCCTTCCAAGGGGAAATCCGGCTAAACATACCCACGACAAAATCCGTTGGGGCTAGTCCCAGGTCAGCGCGACTTTGTACCACCATTGCCGCAGTAATCGGTGCAAAAGGTGCAGCGGAAAAACCGTTGTAGACCACTCGCACTTTGGCACTATTACCACCAACTTGAGCAAATGCCGCCCCAGTAGCCTGGGAATTGACAATCACCCTAGAGGCAAACCAATTAGCTAAGGTCACAGCTATGGTGCGATTGAGTTTGCCAAAAATATTTGCAGTGAGAATATCGTGCAAATGCCACACCACTGGCGCACCGCCCCACAATCGCGCCACGGCGGCAATCACAAAGGCTTTGAGATTGTTGGCATGAATTAGATCATAGGTTTGGCTCAGTTGAGCGATCATCCGTCCTGAGTCAATCACTCCCCGCAATGCCCACACCGAAGACCAAACGCTATTAGTTTTAACCGCACCCAAAGACCGATCGACTGCCAAAACTTTTACAGGGACCCCTAACTGTTCCAGTTTGTGACGTAGAGGACCATCCGTCAGCAAGACCACCATGACCTGTGCTCCATAATCCTGCATCATGCCTGTCACCATGTCCAACAGACAAAGCTCCCCCCCCCCAAGGGATGCGGTATAACTCAGGAATAGGATTTTTTTCATGACTGATTAGTTATTATTCTTTAATATATTT
>JBIKNH010000138.1:0-12147 GCA_044358815.1 Pseudanabaenaceae cyanobacterium
TTGAGAGATGCAAAAGTCTGGTTAAGAACTTTGACAGAACTTTAGACAATGCTAATGCTAGACTCAAGCTTTGCTTTATTAGGCTTATGCTTAAGCGTCTTGCTAAACCTTCCTAAGATATCAAATGTGTTCTATAAGCATAAAGTTTTGGCAATGTGTCAACATTAACTGGGAAAACTTCTATAAATGTTGTCATTGTAGTTACAAAAAATGGTTTGCAAACTCTCTCAGTGGGCGATTGTAGCATAAAATATATGGCTCAGATATATGGCTCAGATTCGAGATGCCTCAGATTTAAAACTTCCCGATTAGGTAATTGCCTAGAGTCTTGATACTATCGCGAAAAATAGGAGTCTTGTTTCTTTGCTCTGACGACTCAGCTAAGATACAGTTGCCCCACAACCCAAAGATTGCCCTAGCCCCTTAGTGCAACTAATCAATAAAACCTATGGCAAAAAAAATTAAATTCCCTTACTTGGTGGGTTCTAAATGGACATCTGCCCAAGAAACCTTTGGTTGGCGACACTTTATCGTAGTCAACCGTAAAAACGAATCAGGCTTAGTTTTTGCTGAACTCAAAGCCGCCTGTGATGACTCCGTGAGATTTTGGCTTAATGCCAAGGCACTACAGCGCCCCGAACTCTGGCTCGCTGGATGGCAAACCCTACAGGAACAAGCCAACCAAAAACGAGCTAACCATGCCAGTGCCCCACAGATCAGCCCATAAATCATTGATTAAAATTACCAACTGCAATCAATAGCTGCAATTAACTATTAGATGAAATTATTAGCCGACAAATTGCCCCAACCTACCACCTCATCACGGGGTAATCTAAGACTAAATCCGCAACATAAAACACAAATTCCCCAGCCAAATGACCAAACCAGCAAAAATAATCCCAACCTGCGCCAATGGTACTGCTAAATAAAGCTTTACTTTGAGACGGTATATATTATGATAGTGTCGCACGAGTCTAGCAAATCAGGCGAGTTCCGAAACGATGACTGCGAAAAAGGTATTGGTCATTGATGACAGTATCATGATCCGCAAGATGGTCAAAAGTATTCTGTCATCCAAATATGAAGTCCTAGAAGCTAGTGACGGGAAATCGGGTTTAGAAGCCGCACGACGCAGTTTTCCTGATTTGATCCTGCTTGACTTTGTAATGCCAAAATATAATGGCTATCAAACCCTGCAAGCGATCCGTCGGGTTGAAGGTTTGCAGGAAGTGCCAGTGATCATGATCTCTGGTTTGAAGGAACAGGTGACGGAGCATGTCCCTGAACCTTTCACTGAATTTGATTTTCTGGAAAAGCCTTTTGAAGCCGACGTGCTAGTGTCGCGCATTCAAAAGATGCTTAATGCCACGGGTACAGACACTGGTACTGCCCCCGCCGCCACTGCCCCCGCCACAGGAGCCAGCTATACCACCGGAGCTACAACTCAGGATGCCAGTGGTGCTGTGACCAGTTCTGGGATGCAGGTGTTGATCAACAAGCTCAACTCCACTGAAAACCTCCTAGTACAAGGGATTGACAACCTAATTCAACGGGAATTAGTGGCGCGGATGAATGAATTTCACGACCGCCTCGAAAAACAAGAAACCTCCATTGTCGATCTCCAACAGCGTCTCGATAAAATTTCTCAGCAGTTAGATCACCAAAACAAAGGACTGATGGTGATTTTGCGGGAAATTAAGGTTTTGCAGGGTTCACCCCACTAGATCCCACGGGATCACCTATTTCACCCATTAGAGCCAAGCCAACTGGAGATTGCTTTGTGGCAATATAGAGGTGGCAATATAGAACCACAGCTAACTTAGCGCCGTTAAACTACTATGGTGGAATCTTTACCCATGCTGGCGATCGCTCCTGCACAGGTGTATCGCGGGACGGATCTTGCTCAAACCTTGATGGAGGTTTTACCTCATTTTGGTTCTGGGAAACTCCAAGTCTTGGTTGTAGCAGGACGTGCCGCCAAAGCCGTCACAGCTAAAGCCATTGATACTGCGGTCAGCCATTGTCAGGGGCATGTCACCTATACTGAGGCGCTAAGTGGTTGCACAGAGCAGAATTTAACCCAAGTATTGGAACTGCTGGGTGCTGGGTCTAATGGCTCTCGGAAAGGGCAGCAGCTAGTCATAGCCGCTGGTGGGGGAAAGGTTTTAGATTTAGGTAAATTGGCAGCGCATCGGGCGGGTGTGCCTGTTGTGACTGTGCCCACTACGGCGGCGACTTGTGCTGGTTGGACAGCCCTGAGTAATGTTTACACCGATGCGGGGGCGTTTGCCTATGATGTGTCGTTGCCCCGTTGTCCCGAGGTGATGATTGTGGACTATAGCATCATTGCCACTGCCCCAAAACGTACTCTAGTGGCAGGGATCGGTGATGCAATTGCTAAATGGTATGAAGCTTCGGTTAGTAGTGGCAGCACTCAGCAAACTATGGTCATTGCTGCTGTCCAAGAGGCGCGGGTTTTGCGGGATCTGTTATTGCAAAAGTCTGGGGCAGCCTTAGCACAATATGATGGACGGAACGATGGGGCATATCTGCGAGAATGGCGGGAAGTAGTAGACGCTAATGTTTGTCTAGCGGGGGTCATTGGTGGCGTGGGTGGTGCAAGCTGTCGCACAGTGGCGGCTCACGGGATGCACAATGCTTTAACCCATTTGCCCGAAGCCTATGGCACATTGCACGGGGAAAAAGTCGCCTATGGCATTTTGGTGCAGTTGCGCTTGGAGGAAATGCAAGGCAACCAGTTGGCAGCTACGGCACGACAGCAGTTATTGCGGTTTTACCAAGAATTGGGTTTACCCCGCACTTTGGGGGATTTAGGTTTGAGTGATGTGTCGTTACGGCGTTTGGAACAAGTGGCAGAGATTGCTTGCCATGAGGGATCAGATATTCATCGATTGCCATTTACAGTGACTCCTACCCAGGTACTGGCGGCAATGGTTTCTACGACTTTAGTTAACAGTAATAACGCAGTCATGATTTAAACCTTGATCTCAACCTTGACACCTCTAGCCAGCATCGGGAAACCCTGAGAACCACTCAAAACTGATTCACGCTAAATTTGATTAGATCTAGATTTGATTAAATCTAAATTATTCAAGAGTTTTCAGTAAGCCACCGCAGGCATCAAACAGCAAATCAATTACATAATCAAAGCCATCGGCTCCGCCATAGTAAGGATCGGGAACTTCCGTGTCCGTGTGGGTGGAGCAATAACTGCACATCATTTTGATTTTATCGGTGTATTTCCCTTGGGGATCAAGGCGTTTGATGTCCCGATAGTTTGACTCATCCATTGCCAAAATTAAATCAAAATTTTCCAAGTCAGTGCGGACTAACTTACGGGCAGAACCGACAAAATTCATGCCCCGACGTTTTGCAGCGGCTCGCATCCGTTCATCCGGCAAAGCGCCCACATGATACCCCGCAGTACCGGCGGAATCACACTGGATTTGTTCCTGAAGATGCGCCTCAGCCACCAGTTGATTCATGATATTTTCAGCGGCAGGGGAACGGCAAATATTACCTAAACAAACAAACAGGATTTTTTGGGTCATGGGTTTGAAGGATTGTGGATGATGAACAAACCCAGGGCAATCGCCAATGGTAACTGCCCCAAGGTGATGCCTAGGGTGATAGTTCGTCAAACTAGGGAATCTTGAAGGATCTGAATTTTAGAGGTTTTGGTTGGTCAGTTTTGAACCGGAGTAAATTACCCCACGGCTGAAGTTAACACTCAGGGGCTGACCATCACGGATTGATGTCGTGGCATGATTTACACCCACCATCACCGGAACCCCTAAACGTCGCCCAATGACCACTGCATGGGAATCAAGGCTACCGTCTTCGGTAATTACTGCGGCGGCTTTGCGAATCAAATCCACAAAATCCACATCGGTGCGGGATACCACGAGAATTTCCCCAGCGTTGAAGTCTTTGATATTACGGGGCGAAGTGATTGCCACCCGTGCCCGACCTTGCACCGTGCCGGAACCAACCGCCGCTAAGCCCTTACCCACAGCAGCGGAGACATATTCCACTTTGATCAAGTCGGTGGACCCAGCAACTCCTTGCAAAGTGCCTGCACTCATAACCACTAAGTCCCCAGGACTGAGCAGATTATGTTCTTGGGCTTGGTTGAGGGCAGCTTCAAAGTTTTGTTTAGCCGATGGCATGGACAGGGCAACTAAGGGCTGTACTCCCCAAACCAGTTGTAACTGACGCGCCACGGAAACATCGGAAGTTACCGCAAGAATGGGCGTTGGTGGACGGAATTTACTGACGTTGCGGGCAGTGGCTCCGGTTTTGGTGAGGGTCACAATGGCAGTGGCTCCTAGTTGGACCGCAATATTACCCACAGCATAGCTAATTGCCCCAGCAATATCGTTATTGTCATTATTGTCTAGGTTATAGATGTCATGCTCTGCTTCGATGCGATGGGCAATCCGAGCCATTGTTTCCACTGCTTGAATGGGATATTTACCCACCGCAGTTTCGTTAGACAGCATCACTGCATCAGTGCCATCAATGATTGCATTAGCTACGTCAGAGATTTCGGCACGGGTTGCTCGGGGACTGCTTACCATGCTATCGAGCATTTGGGTGGCGGTAATTACAGGAATCCCTAAGCGGTTGGCGGTTTTGATCAAACGTTTTTGAACTAAAGGCACATCTTCGGCGGGAATTTCTACCCCTAAGTCACCCCGCGCCACCATGACCCCATCACATACCCCCAGTAACTCTTCCATACAGTTAATGGCTTCATGTTTTTCGATCTTGGCGATCACACCTACGGCGCGACCACTGTGGGCGATTAATTCCTTTAGTTCTAGGACATCGGCGGGCTTACAGACGAAACTTAGGGCAACCCAGTCCACACCCTCGGCTAAACCAAACCGTAGATCTTCGCGATCTTTTTCGGTCATGGCAGCGACGGACAGATGGACATTGGGGAAGTTGACCCCTTTGTTATTGGACAAAACTCCACCCACCACGACGCGACAAAACAGATCGCCCACTGTTGGATCGACGCTATCTACCACCATCTCTACTTTGCCGTCATCGAGCATAATCCTTGCGCCCGCAGGGACTTCTTTGGCAAGGTGTTCGTAGGTAATGGTACTAATTTCTTGGGTGCCAGGGACTTTCCGGCTGGTCAGGATAAACTTATCGCCTCGATTGAGGGAGATCGAGCCATCGACAAACTTACCAAGGCGAATTTTGGGACCTTGCAGGTCTTGGAGGATCCCCACAGGTTGATTTAATTCGCTAGAAACTTGACGGATATTGCACACACTACGGTGGTGATCAGCATGGTTGCCGTGGGAGAAGTTGAGGCGAAAGGTGTTGACCCCTGCCTCAATCAACTGGCGAATCATATCCATGCTTTGGGTTGCCGGGCCGATGGTAGCAACGATTTTTGTTCGGCGAAACGTATCTCTGACGTTCATGAAATCCAAATAAGCGCTAAATTTTAAACATACCAGACAACTCTACCTCACAGACAAAAAACCTCTGCCTTTGTTAAGGTTACTTTTCTGACTTTCCGCCTAGTAGCCATAACTGGAACCAGTGGTTGCCATATTTTCAAATTTGGTGAGTCGCGGTTCAAAAAGTAATTTAACCGTGCCGACAGGACCATTCCGATGTTTCGCAATGATAATTTCGGCAATGCCACGATCAGGGGTATCGGGGTTGTAATATTCATCGCGATAGAGATTGATGACGAGATCCGCGTCCTGTTCGATCGATCCCGATTCTCTCAAATCTGATAACATCGGTCGCTTATTTGTTCGCGCTTCCACTCCCCGACTCAACTGGGATAAAGCAATTACTGGTACATTCAATTCCCGTGATAAACCTTTTAAAGACCTCGTAATCCGTGATAATTCCTGAACTCGATTATCGGAACCTGAACCTTCCATTAATTGCAGATAGTCAATGAGAATTAAGCCTAAAGAGCCGCCCTTCTCTGCTTGTAAGCGTCGTGCCTTGGAACGTAATTCTGTAACAGAAGGATTGGGAGTATCGTCAATAAAAATTGGAATGTCTGATAAGGCACTAATTGCCATCGATACCGTAGACCATTCGTGATCATTGATTTGTCCTGCCCGTAACCGATTGCTGTCAATACCTACATCAGTAGAACGCATTTTGGACTGACTCGCCAACAACCGATAAATTAATTGCTCCTTTGACATTTCTAAACTGAAAATCGCTACCGGTAAATGGTGAATCTCTGCCATTTTACGAGCGACTTCTAAACCGAAAGCCGTATTATGGACACAAATATCATTGGCAACAAAATTGTGAGTTTCAGGAATTGTCAAATCATAAACTTGCTTATTACCAACAAACTCGATGGCTGTGATTTTGTCCCAGTAGATATCATTATTAGCCAGATTTTGTAATGATAAACAATTAACGGCTGTAGCTAGTTTTAATAATCTCTCTCTAGTAGAGGCGCGTTTACCCCCATGGATATTAGAACTATGAATACCTGCTACTTTTGCTAGGTTCTGCCAAGATTGATCGCCTTTGGCAAACATTAAATTATGCCAAACTTCAACAGGGATTAAATCAGTGTTAGTTTGATATGCTTTAGCCTTTAAAACTAAATTCAAGGCTAACTTTGCTTTTTGAATAGCTTCTTCTTTGCCAAAAATACCAATTTCATTAATTAAAGTCTGTAATGATAAAGCATCAGTAATATCTAATTGCCAAGAGTAGCGAATTTTTGATTTGTATTTAACGGACTTTTGTTTGAGTTTTGCGATAATACCAAATCGTAATAATAAATGTTGGACTTGACGGGCGAGTTTTTCGCTGCTGCTGGCATAGCCTGCTTGGACTTGTCCGCTAGTTAAAACAGATATCCAGCCATCAGTAGACAATAATCTATTTAAAAAGATTGCAACTAAAGATTTCTCTAAACAGAAAACAAATTCTGGAATTATTTTGGCTGGAATTGTTTTATGATAGGAATTCTTACCCCAAACTTCTAAATTCCTTAGCCAACTGATTAGTGGATTCCCCAAACCCCTTTGTTTTACCGTAACATGAAGCGTCGTAGCGCGATCGCCATGATTATCACTCCTTACTTTTAAATTAGGAGAAAATTCTTCAACAGCAGCAATAAAATCATCTTGAATTTTAGGATTTATATTCGTAAATCTCGGACTAGTTTGAGTTAAACAACCATCTCCTAATAGATAGGCTAAGAGCTTAATTTCACAGGAGGGACGATATTCTGTTCCAAAAACTGCGATCTGACGCGGAACAGCAATTTTATCTCCCACACATAATTTTCCTAGTTGTTGCCAGCCAGTGATGGTTAAAAATGGATGGGTTAATGTTGTTTCAATCTGTCGCCCTAAAGCAGTTTTTATCCGAAATACGGGTTTAATTCCATCGTCAATAAAAGCGGATGGTTGCGTTGAATCGAAGCGCCAATTTTCTCCTAGAGTTAAGAGAGTTGGTTTTATTTGATTTTGTTGATACTGCTCATAGATGCTGGCGATGGTGCTAATGCTGCCATCAGCTAAAACCAATTCACTGTCAAAGGCTAAGCATTTCCCCATTGACGGACGACCCGCAATAATAATCAAATCCGATCTCTGTAAGCCATTGGTCATGGCATCAAAATCATAAAAACCCGTCGCTAAACCGTTTAAGCTGCTGGCTTCTGTGGCGGTGCTGTTGATGTTATACCGACTTTCCAATTCGTAAAAGGTTTGGGTTAAAACATCCCCCACTGGAACTAAACCCTGTTGCGTTCTGGATTGTGTGACGGCAAATATCTTCTGTTCTGCTTGGTCTAATAATTGATTTAATTCTAGTTCGTTGTTATAGGCTAATTCCACCACTGACCGCGCCGCTTCAGCTAATTTGCGACGGGTGTATTTATCCGCAACTAATTGGGCATAAAAATCAATATTAACGGCGCTAACGGTGCGTTCACACAGTTGCACAATTTTGGTTTGTCCACCAACTTTCTCTAACAAATCCCGATCACTGAGCCAACTGGTCACGCTCATCATGTCCGCTGGGGTGGACTGGTTATGCAACATCAAACAAGCCCGAAAGATTTCCTGATGGGCTGCAACATAAAACATTTCTGCCCGCAGAATATCCAAGACCCGCGTAATTGCTTCAGGATCAATCAAAATACCGCCTAAAACTGACTCCTCGGCTTCAATATTTTGGGCGGGTAGGTGCAGTTCGGCTTCTTTGCTCATGGGGAATTAGCGATGGGAACTAACTATGGAATTAAGTGAAATGCAAAAGAGTGCAAAAAATATAAGGGAATTACCCCCTGCTGTTGGCGTACCACTCCATCAGAAGGGAATCAAAATATCCATTTGCAAAATTATCCCCTCAGCCCCAGAGCATCATAACTTAGAGGTGAGGGGATAAAATATTAGACCGATGTTTTAGGTGAAGTTTTAGGTGAAGTTTTAGACTAAGTTTGAGGCAGTCTAAAACCTAAGCAAATGTAAGACCTAAGCGGCAGCAAAATTAGCAGCCACAAAATCCCAGTTAATCAAATTGTCTACGAAGTTAGCCATGAAGTTGGGGCGGCTATTTTGGAAGTCCAAGTAATAGGCGTGTTCCCATACGTCCATTGTCAACAAAGGTACTTGACCATGAATCAAAGGATTTTCGGCGTTGGGGGTTTTGGTGATTTTCAAGATGTCGCCATCTTTGACTAACCATGCCCAGCCGCTGCCGAATTGGGTTGCACCAGCATTTTTGAATTCGGTCTTGAAGTTGTCCAAGCTGCCGAAACTGGCGTTGATTGCTTCAGCCAAAGCGCCGCTAGGAGCGCCACCGCCACCTGGTTTGATGCCATTCCAGTAGAAGGTATGGTTCCACACTTGGGCAGCGTTGTTAAAAATGCCTGCCTTGCCTTCCTTGTGACTAATCACAATCACTTCTGCAAGGGTTTTGTCAGCTAGATCCGTGCCTTCAACTAATTTGTTCAGGTTATCAACATAGGCTTTATGGTGTTTGCCGTAGTGATATTCCAAGGTCTTAGCGGACATACCCGAAGCCTCTAGGGCATCCATAGCATAGGGTAGGCTAGGGAGTTCAAATGCCATTTGTGCGTTCCTCGCTAGAAAAATTGGTAAGAAAAATCAGTAAAAGGTCAGGTTGTATAACTAAGGTTGAGTGCCTAAATGACAGTATACTGCTTCAAATACTGCTTCTGCTATGGATATTTCTTATCTACCCACCGAAATACGTCGCGCTAGTTCGGACCGTCCTATCGCCAAAATTTACCTAGATTGGATGCCCCAACCAGGTAATTACCTTGATGTCAATGGCAAGGCTTACACGGTGCTAGAAAGACGACACCGTTATCATTTGCGATGGGGACAGTATCAGTTAGCCCAAATTGTGGTGTATGTACAGGATGCTCCGGTGGATGTAGAGCGCACTTGCTGGGAAGGTCGCTGGGTTTTGGGTGATGCGACTTGTGTTTATAGTGCCCATTCAGAGTTGTTGCGTTGTGCGGTAAATCCGGCGGGTCCCTGTGGGGGGTGTCGTCATTATCTGGCGCGTTAGGACCCTCACCCCTAGCCCCTCTCCCAAGGTGGGCGAGCAGGGTGGTTTCATTTTCGGAAACATTCTAAGGGGCTATGTTCTAGCCACATTACTCTGAGCGAAATACAAACAAAAAATGTAAGATCTTGGTTGATTTTAGATTTTTTTAATTTTTTCGTGTCTGAGACAGGCTGTAGTCTGGAGATACAGGTAGTCCTAAAATGGAAAGGATGAAGTAATGCTAAACATTGCTACGGGGCGAACTCAGCATCCTGCCCTATTTAGCACCACCGAGATACAAGCCTCCCGAGAATGAAACCACCCTGCTCTCCCAAGGTGGGCGAGGGGAACAAGAGAATATAGAGAAACTCTTTTCTTACCACCCTTCTCTCCTTGTGGGAGAAGGGGCTGGGGAATGAGGGCTACATCTTATAATTAATTGTAATTAGTGAATATTTCCGCCTTTGACGCAAACATAACGCAAATACAACACAAACATTATGGGAATTTGTCTGGCTTGTAATGACCCTAATCAATCGACGACTTTTTGCACGGTTTGCGGCAAGGAGTTACGGCTCCAGCGGCGGTATGTGGCGGAAAGGGTTTTGGGACAAGGGGCGTTTGGGCGGACGTTTTTGGCGATAGATGAGGGTAAGCCGTCCCGTCCGAAGTGTGTGATCAAGCAGTTTATTTACCATGACCCAGCGACACGGGCGAAGGCTTTGGAGTTGTTTGATGAGGAGGCGGTGCGGTTGGATGATTTGGGGCAACATCCCCAGATTCCGACTTTGTTGGCGCATTGTCAGCAGGATGGGCGGTCGTATTTGGTGCAGGAGTTTGTGGATGGGGTGAATTTGCAGGTGGAACTAGATCAGCGTGGGGCATTGTCTGAGGCGGCGGTGCGGGATGTGTTGGGGCAAGTTTTGGGGGTGTTGGACTATATCCATCGGCGACAGGTGATCCATCGGGATATTAAGCCGGAAAATATCATGCGACGGTCGCGGGATCAGCAATTGGTTTTGGTGGACTTTGGGGCGGCAAAATATGCTTCGGCAACGGCGCTGGCGAAAACGGGGACGACTATCGGTAGTGCCAGTTATGCGGCTCCAGAACAGGCACGGGGTAAGGCAACTTTTGCCAGTGATTTGTATAGTTTGGGGGTGACTTGTTTACATTTGTTGACTGGAGTTGATCCGTTTACGTTGTTTGATGATTTGAATTTAAGTTTTGCGTGGCGAGATTTTCTGAATGGGAAGCAGGTGAGTGGGGAATTTGGGAAGGTGTTGGATAAGTTGACCCAGTATCGTCCGGTGGATCGTTATGGCAGTGTGGATGAAGTATTGGCGGCTTTAGGGCAGTCTGCGGCTAAATCAGTGAGTCCTGCCCCTAGTCCTGCGCCACAACCTAAGCCAACTGTGACAGTGCAACCAACTGCTAATAAAACTGCATTTCAGCCAGCGACACCTCAAGGGAATAATAATATTTTGCTGGACTGTGGCAATGGCATTAAATTGGAACTAGTTAGGATTCCTGCTGGTAGTTTTATGATGGGAAGTAATGAATATAATGATGAAAAGCCGATCCATCGCGTCAATGTGCCAGAGTTCCTGATGGCTAAATACCAAGTCACCCAAGCGCAATATGAAGCGGTGATGGGTAAAAATCCCTCACTTTTCAAAGGGAAGCAAAATCCCGTAGAACAGGTAAGTTGGCATGAAGCCCAAGAGTTCTGTAAAAAACTAGCGCAAAAGACAGGGCGTAAAGTAAAGCTACCGAGCGAAGCGCAATGGGAATATGCCTGCCGTGCGGGAAGTACTGGCAAATATTGTTTTGGCGATAATGTTGATCAATTAGAGAAGTATGCATGGTGTAATGAGAACAGCAATTATACAACTCATCCTGTAGGCGAAAAACTAGCCAATGCCTGGGGCTTGTATGATATGCATGGCAATGTCTGGGAATGGTGCGAAGATGTCTGGCATGATAGCTATAATGGCGCACCAAGTGATGGAAGTGCGTGGCTGAGTAGATCGGGTGAGTTTGATAGGATGCTGCGCGGCGGTTCTTGGTTCAACGATGCTAACCGCTGCCGTATTTACCCTTTACACTTTTGCTCTCTTTCTCTTTACCCTTCCGTCTCTTAAACCCCTTCGCCGTCAGGCGATCAAAATTTTTTTAATGAAACTGACTGCATATCAAATAAAATAAATCAAGACCTTCAGAAGTAAGAAATTAACTTCAGCCCTATGCAAACACCAACCGCAGTCGGCAGTATCTTAGAAGCCATATCTATCCTTGACTTTGAAGATCAACTCTTTGTAGCCGAGACCTTACAAAAAAGAATCATTGAGCTACGCCGCGCCCAAATCGCCATAGGAATTCAAGAAGCTGAACAAAACTATCAATCAGGTAAAGTTCGGATAGGTTCCATTACAGATTTGATGATGGATTCTGGTGATGATTCAATTATAGTTGTTTGAAATAATTTGTAGAGGTGGCTTCGACTTCGCTCAGCCATCGGTGTAAGGTAGCTGAGCGAAGTCGAAGCTATATTTTTTATTTGAATTATCTATAATCAAACTAGCT
>JBIKNH010000139.1:0-12115 GCA_044358815.1 Pseudanabaenaceae cyanobacterium
CCCAACATTCCATCTCTGTTTACACCTGCCAGCAACTCATCCAGGTTTTTAGTCTGTGTTTCTTAGACTAAAAACCTCAAACTAATCGGAATGTTGGGATTTGAACCCAAGCCCCCCCTCTACCTCAATGGGAGAGGAGACTGGGGGCTGAGGGCAAATCGTTCTACTAATCAGTCTTATTTATCAATATCAATCCATTCCGTGTGGAAGAATTCCCCTCTAGGGCGATCAGTACGCTCATAAGTATGTGCGCCAAAATAATCCCGTTGGGCTTGGGTCAGGTTTTGGGGCAACTGCACCCGACGATAACTGTCAAAGTAGTCCAAAGAAGCACTAAACGCTGGGATCGCAATACCCAACTGTGCCGCCACCTGCACCACCTTACGCCACGCAGCTTCCTTGGTCAAAATGGTTTGACGGAAATCTTCATCAATCAGCAGGTTTGCCAATTGGGGATCACGCTGGTAAGCCAATTTGATCTTATCCAAGAACCCCGCACGAATAATACAACCACCTTTCCAGATGCGAGCGATTTCGCTGAGGTTCAAGCCATAGCCAAATTCTGCTGAGGCTTTACCCAGTAGTGCCATCCCTTGGGCATAGGAGCAGATCTTGGAACAATACAAAGCATCTCGCACCGCATCGATAAATTCTTGGCGATCGCCGCTGTAGGTTGCCTGAGCCGCAATACTGGGTAATAAAGCTGCTGCCGCCACCCGCTCTGACTTATAGGAAGACATGACCCGTGCCGTCACCGCTGCGATCATCGTGGGGATCGCTACTCCCAAATCAAAAGCACTTTGGACTGTCCATTTGCCCGTGCCCTTTTGTCCAGCAGCATCAAGGATCAAATCCACCAAAGGCTGACCAGTAATATCATCAATTTGTTTGAAAATATCAGCGGTGATGTCAATCAAAAATGAGCTAAGCTCCGTAGTTTGCCAAGCGGTAAAGACTTCATGGAGTTCCGCCGCAGTCAGCCCCAGAGCAGTTCTGAGCAAATCATAGGCTTCAGCAATTAACTGCATATCGCCATATTCAATGCCGTTGTGGACCATTTTCACGTAATGCCCCGCACTGCCTTTACCCACATAGGTAACGCAAGGACCATCATCAACCTGCGCCGCGATTTTAGTCACAATTGGTTCTAGAGACTCATAACCTGCCTTTTGTCCCCCTGGCATCAGGCTCGGACCTTTGAGCGCCCCTTCTTCACCACCGCTGACCCCCATCCCCACAAACTGCAACCCTGCGGCTTCCAGGGCAATGGTGCGCCGTTCCGTGTCCGTATACAGAGAATTACCACCGTCAATAATGATGTCCCCTGGTTCTAATAAAGGCTTTAGCTCATCAATCACTGCATCAACGGGCGCACCGGCTTTGACCATAATGATCATCTTACGGGGACGAGCCAAGCTTGCCACAAAATCCTGCAAATTATAGGTGGCGAGGACCTGCTTCCCAGCGGCGCGGGTTGCCATGAATTTATCGGTTTTGTCACGGCTCCGGTTATAAACTGCAATCGGAAAACCATTACGCTCAATGTTTAAGGCTAAATTCTCACCCATTACGGCTAAGCCGATCAAACCAATGGCTTGCAGATTCGTAGCTTCAGTCATAAATTCCTATCCATAACTCTAAAACTCTGACAGCCATGATCCTAAGAGCTATTCCTGATTGGGACTGATTCCTTTGTGAATCTTTAAGACATTGCACCCCAATGATTCAGCTAAAAGGGCGCGGGATCACAAAAATCATTAAAAATCCATTGCTATTACTACTCGGTACTTCTAAGCACATCCCCTCCCTGAGCAATTTTGTCTTGAGAATGCGCTCCCTCAGGATCAAGCTAAGTTAGTCAAGCCAAATCACTCAAGCTAAATTACTTAAGACTTGGCGGTGAATGCTGCTAAATATACCAATAGCAGAAAATGCAACAAGACTAAAATCCTATAACTAAAACCTTGATCCTCAGATTCTGGTTTTTATGTTTACAATTTGGATCTAATTTGTATTCGCTTTGTATCTGTTTTTTGTTTGTTTTGATTTAATTTGCATTTAGAACGCTCTATCTGAACTAACAACTTCAATTACAGGTTACTTTTTTTCGGTTTACCCAGTTATTTGTTGCATTGCCGATCCATATAGGCTTTGATACAATTAGTCACCATAGCAATCAGCTTTCGGGCTGGGTAGCTATTGCAATGACCACCCGCCAAAGTCCAGTTTTTTAGGTCTATCTAGACCGTTTTCCCCTCTGGAGATTTTCATGAGTAAAGTGAACAAGACCAACGAATCAACTGCTCCGTCTCAAGGTGTAACACCGCCGGAATCCCTTGTCAGCGATGCCCTAGAGCCGCAGTCCGAAAAACCCAAAGAAACTCCTGCCACTCCCCCTAAATTAGAATTAGTCCGTTTGATGCCACCAACTCCACCTGGTGTTACCAAACCCGAGGCGGAAAAAACCTCCGAATCAACTAATGATAACTATCGACCTCGATCGATAGATGGTGGCGGTGTCAGTGTTTACAAGCCCAAGTTTCCTATAGCGAAACCGAAGCCGAAAACGGGGCGGTATGAAGAATCTCAGGACAGTAGACCTCGATATAATGACCGCCAGTTCGTCAAATACGAGGCTCCAGCACCTGCGCCTGTGAAATCAGAGGGTCCCAGTCTGCACCCTATTTCGGAAGCTACGGAACCATTACAGTTTCGTGCCATTGGGGTAATTCGGGGCAAGTATGTACCCAGTGAAGAAAACATCACTAAGGGTCACATTGAGGGGGTAGATGGCACCATTGTGGATGCTGTTTTACTTGGCAAAGTCATTTCTATTATTAAAAAGCGTTTAGACATTGCCAACAACCAATTTTTATGGGTGGTTTATCCCCGAACTAATGACAAAGAAGGTAAGCTCCATGTGCAAATCACTGGCGTGTGGGCACCGCAGGAATTAGGACGGGCGGATGTGCAACCAGTGGATCTCAATATTACTGATGGTTATTTCTCGATTCGGGGTGAGGTGGCGGCTCAGTCCATCGAGGATAACAGCGTAACGATTAAGATTCGCCGCACTACGCCGAAACCAGATCGCAATGCTTCGGAAGCTGAAAAGGCTAAAGCGAAGAAGCAGCAAAATAAATTTAAGTTGCAGTTGAAGGGGATTCTGCCTGAGGATGCCGTTGGTCAATTCTGGAGCATTAATGTCCAGCGTCAAGGGGACACATTACAGATTCTGGATGCAGAGTATGTTGGTGTGGTGCCGAAGAAGCCCTTCAAGCGTAAGCCTGGCTATAAGGGCGGCGGTAACTTCAAGGGTGGTAGCAAGTTTGGTGGGAGTCGCAAACCATTTAAACGGTTTGACAGTGAGCCACCATTGCCAGCCTATCCAGGGGAGTCAGCCCCTCGTCCCATTGTCAAGGGAGAAAAGCCCAAACTACGGACAAATCGCGAAGTTCCTCCGGTTAATCCGCCACAGGATTAGTCACTAACTTTTTGACTAACTTTTGGCTAACTTTATAGTTGCTAATATAGTTGCGAAATTAAGAAATTAGGGGTTAATTCTTAGTAATTGCCCCTAATTCTCTTTTTAGGGTTTTGTTTTTGGGATTCTGTTTATCAGAACTCTTTTTCTAGGAAATCTTTAAAGAATCCGCTTCAGGCAAGAGTCCACGCCAAAGGCAATACAGATTAGGGTAAATATGCCGTACTTCTCATGAATCCCAAAGCTCAGTAATTTCAGTGCTTGGGCAATCGCCGATCCGCCACTGACTGGCTGTTTTGTCAAATACATTGTGACCTCAAAGATCAGATACACCGCACTTAGGGCAACAATTTTGCTGATGAGACTACGAGACATTTTTGATGATTCCTGTTTGGAATGATGGGTAGCACTTGAGAAACGGATAATTGAGAATTAGCAGAAATTATCATCCTTTAACAAATCATAACCTCAATTTAAACTACCACCCAGGAAGTGGCCGCTACAATATATTCTAGGCTAACCATTGATCGTCAGTTGTAGGTACAACAATGGCATTTATCACCTCCTTAATTGTGACGTTGATTAGTTTGTTAGTCGCCCTGAATGGCAAGAAACTCACCGATCAGCGACTTCTCAGGCTATCAATTCAAGTTTTAGCGGTTTTAGTGGCACTGACTTCTGGAGCCAGTGCCTTAATGAGATTACTGGTATTTATTCCCGCTGGTAGTGTGGGTGTAGAAGACTTTCAGGGCAGAGTATCGGAACGGGTGCGGGAACCAGGGGTTCATGTGATGAATCCGTTTGCTGATGTGGTGCAGTTTTCTACACGATTGCGAGATGTAAAAGAAACTATTCCTTCTACTTCTAAAGAGGGTTTATCCCTTGAAATAGATATTAGTTTGCAGTATCGCCTCGATCCAGCTAAAGCCCCAGCGGTTTACCAGAATTTAGGAATTGATGAGCGAGAATTTGTGATTTCTCGGTTTCGGTCCACAGTTAGGGAATTGGTGGCAACTTATCCCGCAGAAGCAGTTTACGGTACGCAGCGAGACAAAATCAGCCAACAGTTACGGGAAAAGCTCACCCAACAACTTGCCCCCCTTGGGTTTGTGGCGGATGAAGCTCTATTACGGAATGTCAAAGTTCCTGATACGCTGCAAGGAGCAATTCAGCAACGACTCAAAGCGGAACAGGAATCAATTCAAATGCAATTTGTGCTGGAGCGGGAAAAACAGGAAGCAGAACGGAAGCGGATTGAAGCTCGTGGTCGTGCTGATGCCCAGAAAATCCTGGCTGATGGTCTGACTCCGGCGGTGTTACAGTTACGCAGTATCGAAGCGACGGAAAAACTAGCCCAGTCCCCTAATAGCAAGTTAGTGATTATCGGTGGCGGTCAAACCCCAACCATGCCTTTAATTCTGCCATCGGAGCGCGGGACGGTTCCCAATCCTAGCCCTTAGTTTAGATCAATAGTTTAGATCAATCCTTAATGAGATCAATTTAAGGGAAAACTAATCATCATCAGTGTATTCTACCCAACTATTAGGAGTTTCTGAAACTAATACCTTCAGTTTAATTCCTTCTGGTAAACGCTCCTTGGTTTTGTCATAGATATACTGGGCAATCATTTCGGCAGTGGTTTCGTATTCTGGTGGTAAAACATCATTGAGCAAGCCATGATCTAATCCTCCCTTTTTTACGTTCTGCTTTGCCCAGCGCAAAGTCCGAAAATCCGCCACCATTGCCTCATGGGGCAGAAATTCCGAAGCATAGAGCCGTGACGCTTGGGCTTCAAGACGAATCCGGTAAGTGTGACCATGAACTTGACCGCAGGGACCGTCATAGTCGCGGATGTAATGGGCACTATCGATGGTAAATTCTGTACTAAGAGTCCATTTAGGCATATTGATCGACTAACTTACTAATTAACTTTCCCTTGAGGCGAGTTATCAAGGCTATTTTTTTATTTTTTAATCTTCGTCTTCAATCACTCGCTTTCCTTTAACATAGAGTCCCGCTGTGCCCCGTCGTGTGCCCTTAATGAAATCACACATCTGTTGCACCAAAGCTGATTCCATAAAAGGAGAATTGGCACGCAAATAAGCAACGGCATCACTACGATTGAAATTCTGTTTGTAGATCACGTTGAAGGCTTCTTGCAATAGACGGCGTTCCGATGGAGCAAATCCGGCTCTTCGCAAACCTACCCGATTTAATCCGGAAACTACGTTGGTGTCCACTGCCATGCAAAAAGGTGGAATATCCATGCCTAAACGGGTTTGTCCGCGCACCATTGCATAGGAACCAATGCGGGTAAATTGATGCACCACCACATCACCGCCGAGAAATGCCCGATCTTGAATTTCCACATATCCGGCTAATAGAACGTTGTTGATCAGGGTGGCATGGTTCCCAATTGTTACATTGTGCGCCACATGAGCACCAGTAAATAACATATTGTGATTGCCGATGGTGGTGGCTGTACCGGCTTTTGTGCCACGATTTACGGTCACATATTCCCGAAAAATATTATGATCGCCAATGTTTACATAGGTTTCTTCATTTTTAAAAGAAACGTCCTGGGGTTCGGAACCAATGATCGCTCCATAACCTACCTGATTATGATTCCCCATTTTGGTATAGCCCGTAATCACTGCCCGAGCGCGAATCTCGCAATCTGTACCGATTTCAACGTGTTCATCAATAATCACATCGGGACCGATGATTGTATTCTCACCGATTTTGGCTTGGGGATGAACTAGAGCGCGGGGGTGGATTTGTGGGGCTGCCATAGCTAAAAGTTGATAGTTTGTAATTGATAGTTTGTAAAAGTGAATTGATTAATGAATTAAGTTAAAAAGTGATTTTAAGGAAACATATAAGAAGATATGTCAACGGATTGACACAGGGATAGAAAGTAAAGTCAAAACTTGTACAGGAAATCCCACACCAAATTAACTTAAAACTGACAACAATGCCGCATCAATATATTTCGGTTCTAAATATTTCGGTTCCAAATCAAAATATCCCAACGCAGCAGCCGTCAACTGTTGGCTAAAGAAATCAATGGCTTCAGTGATGGTGTATTGGGGCAATAGTTCCAGTAAACCCACCACTGGCAGAGATGCGCCAAAAATTTCCGCTGACAGGTCATGATCCGGCTGCAAAACAATCGAACCATGTTGTAACACAAAAGTTTCATTTTGTCCTTGATTCACACGCTGGCGGTATACCTGAGCGCTGCCAATCATTTTACGCCCATCACCTATCACTAAATCCGCTGCCGTCGCCGTCGCAAAACAACTGACCTGATGACGATCCCCTCGCCCCGCTGTGCCAAAACTCAACTCAATCCCTGATGGAGCTAACCCAGCAATCAGAAAACCACAAAGCCATTCATAGATTTCCCGTCGGGACTGCCGTTGTAATGCTTCCGGTAATCGCAAAACTAAGGCATAGGTTAGGTCTGCACCATGTAACACTGCTCTGCCACCGCTGGGACGCTGGACTAAATCCAAACCTCGCCGCACACACAAGTCCTGCCAATGGGAGGGAAATTTTTGCTGATGATATCCCAATGAAATAGCGTGGGGCTGCCAGCCATAAAACCGCAGACAACCCACCGTATCTGCCGCAACCCCAGAAACTCCAGAGAACTCGTCAGATAAATCACCGGATAAATCGCCACAAAAGCGGGTCAACAGCCAGCGATCTAACGCCATTTGCTGCTGACCCGTAGTGCTGAGATAGGGCAAAATCTCTAGATAAGCCATAGGTCAATCCTGGAGTGTTGCCGATGAATTAACCTACACAACTAAGCCTCACTAAGCCCCACCAAATTGCTCTTGTAAAAATTCATCGTTGTTGTCCGCCACTGCTGCCACAATGCCGATAATGCGGGCAATCTCTGCGGGGGACAGATCTTCGACGGAACGGGACGAAACCAACACCACCTGATCACCTTGCAACGCAAACCGCGCTTCAAAAGTTTCCGTGACGTTTTTGGTCAGCAACAAGCGAAATAACTCCGCCTCATTTTTGAAAGGAGCCGTTAGCACCGTAGACAAAACTGTAAATGTATCAGTAGATTCGGTTCCTGTGATATTGACAATCACATCAACGCTACCGTAACGGAACTTCCATGTATCACCGGTTTGGTTGACCAATGCTGTGTGGTCACTATCCATCCCCGCAATCACGGTTTGAATCGACTCTAGCAAATCATATTCAGTCAAACTATCCATAATTGTACTGTCAGAGTCAGTTAAAAAACACGGCTTAAATTGTTGCTATTCTAGCATAGCCCCGTAATGCTTTAACTTATTTTTTAGAGTCTTTACAGATTAGGAGCTTATGGAAAATTTAAAACCTTGGTCGATCTAGTTCTTGATCTTCCCATGATACGGGATCTTCGATCGGCTCAAGGTGACTAGTAATCACACTTCCGGGCAAAGCATCAATCATCGCTAATTCAATTTCCTCACAAATATCGTGACCTTGCTTTACGCTCCATTCTCCAGGTACTAACAAATGGAATGTAATAAAACGTCGGTTGCCTGCTAAGCGGGTGCGTAAAGCATGAAATTGAATCTTTTTCTGGTCGTATTTTTGGAGAATCTCTTGAATAGTGCGCTGATCTTCTGATGGTAAAGACTGATCTAGTAATTCTGAAGCGGTTTGGCGTAAAAGCTGAATCCCTGTCCAGGTAATATTTAGCGCCACTAAGATGGCAATCAATGGATCTAAAATGAGCCAGCCTGTGAGTTTAATTAGGAGGATTCCTAATAACACGCCACCGGAAGTCCACACATCGGTTAATAAATGGTGAGCATCTGCTTTAAGAGTAATAGAACGTAACGTTCGGGAAGCTTTTAAGAGAATCCATGCCACTATGCCATTAATCGCGGCGGCAACCATAGACAACGCCAAGCCTAAATCTACCTGTTCTAAGGGTTGGGGATGCCAGAGCCGATCCCAAGCGGTTACACCAATACTCAAAGCGGCAATCACAATCAAAACGCTCTCAATACCGCTGGAAAAATATTCGGCTTTGGAATGCCCAAAGGGATGGAGCGAATCCGGTGGTTTAGCCGCATAGGACAAAGCCCAGAAAGCCACCAATGCCGCTACCAAGTTAACGATAGATTCCAAGGCATCGGAAAGTAAACCGACGGATCGCGTGATGTGGTAAGCAATTGCCTTGAGGAAAATCGTGAGGATTGCCGCAATAATGGAAAGCCAAACATAGGAGCGTGCGGTTCTCATAGGGGATTTTTAACCTCAAAGAAATATCTCATGGATATTCTAGTCCAAAAGCTGTCACAAATAAGCTCTAACCAAGATGGGGAGTAAGTTATAAACCTTAATTAATCGCAGTAATCGAATAATGCAATTGCATATTATTCCTTTTAATTGGGATATTTATTTACTCTTGATTCAATCCATAAAAGGCTGACTTACAGGCTGATTGGCTTGATTCTGAGGTATAGGCGGGAATTACAGGTATTTTTGTAATCAAATAAACTCACAGATAATAATAGAAATTAATCTTAAATAGCCTATGGGAATAACTCAGTTTATTAGGAATTTTTTGATTAATTTTTGATTCAGAGTTAGTGATGCAAGGGAATTTAGCCGTATGTCAATTTTATTCAAGGCAAAAGTAGAAAGTAAAAAGTAAAAATTTCTGTTTATGTTAACGACCAATACCGAAACAATCTAAATCTATCTACATCTTATTTTTTCCTTTCTACTTTTTCCTTTTTCCTTGAGCAGACGGGTAACGAAACGCTAGGATGCTGATTATGCTGTAGGAAATTGGCGGTTCACAAAACTTAATAGAAGTGTAAAACGCTTATGGGTTACACTTCACAAGTCGCGATGCGAGAAAAGAAACAAATCTCCATTATCAAAAGGGAGGTGTCCCTTCATACTCATAAAATTATTCTTAAAAAAATGGTTGGGATAGTCCACCCATTTACCCCCGCTTTTCCACGCGGTGCGATTGCAAAATTTTTCCCAAGTCTCATCACTAGGAAAACTAAAATCTAGCTTACCACCACACTCAACATAAATCTGCTTCTGGACACTAAAGCCAAACTCAAATCCATGTTGCTTGCTATATTCCACCCATAGGCGATCTAGAGTTAATAAATCCTCACAGGGGAAATTTCTAATATTATCTAACTCCAACCATCCTTCTTCTTCGCGATTCGTGACCTTGAGCATCAACCGCCAAGTTTCCTGATCCGCTTCATACCATTGCTGATTTTTGAGATAGTTTTCTAGTTGTTGGTAGAGATTATTTGTGACTAATTTCTTGATCGGCGCAGCAATATCAGCCCTGTCAAGTTGGCGAAAGATAAAATCCGCTAAGTCATCTTGATCAAGATCAACCAGCTTTTGAATTAGTTGATTTGGATCGACCAAATTGGCATAAAAAACCAATGTATCCTTCCAAGCGTCAATTTCTTTCCATTTATCCAAACTAGACTTGGCATAAATTAATTTCTCACCTTCTGCTTTTAAATCATAAAGTTCCCAAGCCGCCAGAAAAGACTGAAAACTAAGATGAAAAAATTCATAGTTTTGATCGCGCTTAACTAAGACTTCGCACACATCCACTATTTGCTTTAAGAAATCATCGGCTTCAATGTTCCAGTTCTTTGTTGTCAATACTTGCTCAATCAATTCGCTTAAACGTTGGTAAGAAATTTGCTTGAAACCTTGATCATCATTCTTGGTGGTACTTGTCACCTGTTGCAACATCTCTAGAGCCACCACTTGCAGCACTTTCTGACGCTCAGCCGCAGAATTAAGTAACAATGGAATTCCTTTTGCACCTGCTCTGCGGTCTAACTGTAATTCCAAAATGCCACAATATAACTCAAACTTGCGCTGTGGCAATTCTCCGCCTTTTTTGTTTTCACGATGATAGCGCACCATGATGTTTAGCATCAGAGCATTACCAGAAAGAGCCTTGAGTTCGGGACGTACATTAATTTGCTCAAGTAGAGACTTAGCCCTCTTTTCTGCCTTTCTTTCAATCCCTCGATCCCGTCCCCTAGCGGCTTTGCTCTCTTGGTAGATATACCATTTCTTCAGAAAATCTTGACGTTGCGGATCACTAAACTCTTTAATCCAATAATTCATGAAGAGTTTCTTGTTTGGATAATCCAATCTGTAGGCAGTTGGGCGCGAAGTCAGGATAAAAACTGATTTTCGATATTTCTGCATCTCGCCATTAAGCCAAGTACTAACTTTGACACGCTCCTCAGAACTTGGTATTTCATCAAAACCATCTAGCATCACCAATGCTTGCCCCTCTAAAAGCAAATTTTTCGCCCAATCTTGAGGAGGCATAATTTTTTGATCTTTTTGATCTTCTAAACCCTCGAATAACTTATGGGCATGATCAGTTAAAAGTTGCGGTAATTTGAGCGAATCATCTTGAGTAACCGGTTGAGTAATTGGTTTGACACAACGGGATAAGTACAGCAAGAAGGGAATAAACTTTGGCGCTTTGTTGTCTTTGTAGTCACCATTACTGTAGGCATAGGCAAGATATTTTAGAAGCGTAGTTTTGCCATAACCACCCCAAGCCCGAATCGAGATTATTTTGAGTTTTTCTCTGCCTTGACTGTTTTTCAGTAATTCCCAAATGTCTGATGTTTGCCCGTCTTCCATTTCTTGATAAGGATTAAAACCAGCCTCTCTAGAATGATCAATCAGGTGTAAAGGTACGAAGATATCATGCAGTACAGGATAGTTATCTATGTAATCTTCTTCCCTAATACCATCGGCATCATCACGATGACAAGAATATTTCTGTTCTTCTAAATACCTTGATTCAAAATCATTAAGTCGCTTTAGTTCAGTTTC
Organism: Pseudanabaenaceae cyanobacterium; assembly: GCA_044358815.1. GTDB lineage: Bacteria > Cyanobacteriota > Cyanobacteriia > Pseudanabaenales > Pseudanabaenaceae > JBAXSK01. The sequence continues at coordinate 11,366 of JBIKNH010000139.1, forward strand.
TCTAGCCGCATTCTGTAAAGCTTTTTCTGCGGAAATTTTGCGTTGCTGTTCTAAATTTTCTAAAACTTGTTCACCGCTTGTCTTACCCATGCCCTCCAAGCCATCTTTAAGCGTATCTAAAAAACCTTTAAGAAAAGCCCAAATTAAACCCCAACAAGCAGTGATAACAAACAGAAGGAAAAAGATTGCTGCCTTTGTCCAATCACCTTGCATCAAGAAATTGACGCATAGCCCACCAGTACCACCTAATGACGACCAGCTTAAAAACTTGGGAATATCCCTAACATCAATACCCAAAATCTTTTTCTCTAGGCTAGAGTTTGTGGGTTGCTCGTTATCTTGTTGTTCTGGTTCCTGAGTCATGGGGTAATGAGTGCTAGAGAGGTGATCACATTTCAAGCATTGATTTCAAGCATTGTAAACTAATCAAAATAAATTGGCATGATCTTCAAGTAACAACGTTAAAAATTGACCCAAGTTGTTCTTATTTCACAGTCAAAATTCCCTTTAGTCAATGGTGGGGTATAGTCCTAAAGATTCTGTGGGGAGTTCTATTAGGAGGCATCAGTTATGGAACCATTGCATATTACGATTCCATCTAACATTGATGGGTTTAGAGGGTGTTTGGTAAGTCTGCATATTCGCTAAAAATAATGATTGATCCCCCCTAGCCCCCCTTAAAAAGGTGGGAAAAGACTAAAAAAGTCCCCCTTTCTAAGGGGGATTTAGGGGGATCAAAACTTCTCAAAC
>JBIKNH010000009.1:0-40067 GCA_044358815.1 Pseudanabaenaceae cyanobacterium
CACTTTATGAAAATGAAACCACCCTGCTAAATCCCCCTTAGAAAGGGGGACTTTTTTAGTCTTTTCCCACCTTTTTAAGGGGGGCTAGGGGGGATCAATCATTATTTTTAGCGAATATGCAGACTTCCCAAACACCCTCTAAGACTAAACAGTAATTTACTTCCACTTTTCTAGATTGGATTAGCGGCGTTGCTGAATGGGGCAATGAATCTTCCTTGATCTCATTTTTAAAACCTAGACTCAAACCAACTTTTGAATTTGTGCAAAATTGCCTTGCATATCTTAATTCAGTAACGCCGGATTAGCTGCCATTACTCCGATTTCGACAAAATCAACCCCATCGCCACCAAATCACAGATCTTACCTTCCAAATCTGCAACCTGTGGCAAAAACCCCCATTGCGTGAAACCCAAGGATTTAAAGAGCCTCAAACTTGCCTCATTGTGGGCGAAGATCCAACCCACTAAAACATTAATGTTTAAGTCAGGTGCAGCATTAATCAGATGAGCTAGGAGTTTACGTCCGACCCCTTGCCCCTGAGCACTGGGCTTAATATAAATGCTGATCTCAGCGGTTTTATCATACCCAGGACGGTCATAGAATTTCTGCAAACTAAGCCAGCCAATAATTTCTGTGGTACTAGAAACTTGAGCCGAGCTATTACTAGTTATGTCTTTTGTTGCAACCCAAATCGGATGTTTTGTCATCTGGTGATTATGAAACCAATCAAGGCGACTCTCTACTGAAACTGACTCTAAATCAGCAGTAGAAGAACGGCTGGGAATTGCAGCATTATATATAGCCACAATTTCCGGCAGGTCTTCTAGTTCAGCAAAACGAATCTTCATGGTCACAACATCTTCTAACTATTGTCATTCCTCAAATCATTTATGAGTTAGACTTTTTGGAATCATCGGAATTTTTAGATTCCGGTGTCTGGCTTCCCATAGACTTAGATGGATCGGGTTTAGGGGACAATGGCTTGTCAATTTCTAGCATCAGATCATCAAAATTAAAATCATCCTCAGTTGTCAGATTATCCCAACTATCTTCGCTAGGCTTCAGGGACTCAGTTCTAATGGAAACATTATGGTTAGATGGACCATCAACAAGGTCATCCAATAATAAATCCTCTCCTTCATCATCCAGTAGAGATAAATCCCCAAAATCAAATTCATCTATCTCTGATTTTTGAACGACTGAACTACCTGACGACAAACTGCTCCCTTTGGAACTTAGTTGCAGTTCTAGCAAAGAGTTACTGATATTGTCATTGGAAAGACTATCAAAGAAACCATCACTATCTAAATCTACACCCAATTCCATATTCAAATCAGGGATTGCAGGCATGATTAATTCCTCGGGTGGCTTCTGATTCGCGATACTGTTCTGGGGTTTTGTCTCAGAACTAACCAAATCCGCAGGACTGAATGTATCCAATCCCAAATCATCTTCATCAGCCAGAGAATTTGGGGCAAATACACTGTCAGCAAATGGGTCTTCCATGAATGGATCGTTTTCTTCAATTGCAACACCTGGATTTTCCTGATAATCATCAATGGATGGTGTCAGCACATCTAAAAATGAGAGATCAGAGGAAGGCTCAGCGCTTGGCTGTGGTGCGGCTAATGATTGTGAGAAAGGAAGCATCACTGGATTCTCAAATATATCATCGAGGGAGTTATCACTAGAGAAATCAGGCAGATCGGGGAAATCAGCTAAACTATCACTACTATTGGATAATGCCTGGGTGGGGCTGTTTTCTGGGGTAGCAGTCACAGACGGACCATCATTCAAGAAGTCCAGATCAATCTCATTGGGCAATGATGGCGGACTCAACTCCGGCAGGTCTGAGATGGTAGTACCGGAAGTAATCATTTCCAGATTACTGGTAGATGACATAAGAGAATCTTCAAGAGATGCAAACGAGAATGCAGTTTCATCTCCCATTGAAATCAGATCACTACTAGGATCACTACTAAAATCACTATGGGAATCAGTAGCAGTCAATTCCTCTAAACCATCATTTGAGGAACTCTCTAAACTTGGTACTACTAAATCATTTGTCAAGGTAGCAAATGGATCTGTTTCTGCTTCCGTTAATGTACTGCCGAAATCATCATTTAGATCATCATCTAGATCATTGGTGGTTAGTTCATTATCAAAATCATTACTAGTAAACTCTTCCAAATTATTGCTTGCAAGAGTCTCTAAACCTGGTACTACTAAATCATTTGTTAAATTAGCAAAGGGGTCGGTTTCTGGTTCCGTTAATGTACTGCCTAAACTATTATCCAGATCACTATTTAGATCATCACTCAAACTATCACTAAATTGTTCATAACCTTGTTCATAACTCAAATCATCACCTAAAGCCACACTTAACCCAAGGCTATCTAAATCTAAATCACTGGGAGCGAAGTCAGCCACTGCGGGAGCAAAAGGATCCGACTCGGTGAATGTTTCTTCAGATTCCATTCCCAAATCTGCTGCTAATCCTAAGTCTGGCAGTGCCACTTCCCCTGATGCCGAGGACTCCCCAGAGGCAAAAGGATCATCATAATTAAACTGATGATGTTCTTCACTGTACTGCTGGGCAGCATATTGTTGTTCCGTATACTGCTGCTCTGGAGCGACACTATTGGAATAATCTATATCCGTATGTGGACTATGAAGCTGTTCCTGATCGTACTGGGGCGCATAGGCTGATTCCTCATCGGTTCCTTGAGCAACATAGTCATCGGTGGTATAGGTTTGACCATACTCATCGGTTTGATATGATGATTGGTAATCAACTAAATCTTCAACGCTATTGTAAGAATCTGAATATTGGAATTGCTCCGGTGTACCACTATAGCCAGCTTGGTCTATTTCCATTCCCTGAACATAACCTTCAGCGTAACTGACAGCATAGGGATCGGTGGCATATTCTGTATATTCAGCAGTGGGATATTCCGTCGGCGCATACTCACCAGCAGGATAACTCTCCTGAGGATAGTCTGTTACACCATAATCTAAGGAAGAATTTGCTCCGTCATAGTTCTGGTCTGTGTAGGTAGCTGGATCATACGTAGTTGGGTCATAAGCTGCTGGATCGTATGTCATTGGATCATAGGATTCAGGGGCATAGTCCATATTTCCTTGACCCAGTTCTGCATCTATCTGCTGGGGATCTAATTGATCATATTGTGCATATTCTTCATCACTGACGAATTGATCTTCCAATAGCTCAGCAGCAGCTTCGTAATCCATTACTCCATAGTTATCAGATTCATAATTCTGATCAGTAGCAGTTTCACTATAGGGCTGGGCAAATTCATTCTTAGCCTGTCCCCAATCCGGTTCACCAATTTCTTCTATTCCATAGTTAATGCCTTCGGAACTATCAATTGAATCCAGGGACTCATGTAACTCCGGCACTAAGGGAGGTAAAGGTTCAAATACTTCATCCGTAGAGTTGTACATCACATTTTGACCAATTGTTTCCATTAGTGGGTCAAAAGCTTCCAATTGTGATTCTTCCTCTACTGCACGACGATCCACATTACCCAACAAATCCATAGTACCAAAGGGATCCACTTCTGTAATGGCATTTGATGACGGGGCACTTTGGAAAGGATCAGGAGCAAAGGGGTCTGACTGATCATCAGTGTAGTTACCTGATGCCGCAGGTACATAATCCATATCGAGGGGATTTACAAGCTCATTGTCAGCGGCATTACTACTCTGTAAGATGGTTTCTTCTTTGAAATGGAAGCCACTATCACTGAGGTTATCATCACTGAGGCTATCACCCGCCACACTCTGTTGATTTAGGTGATCCATTGCCAAATTGGCTTCAGCTAACTCCATCGCCAACATTTCCTCTTCGGAAATACTACCCACTGATAGAGCATCAGAGTCTGATATAGGGGCAAATGCATCATCATAAATCCCCGTCTCAATCCCCGCCTCCTCTAGATTTGGTTCTAGATTATCTGGGGCACTAGCAAATACATCACGTTCAGAACTTAAATCTGTCCCAAAATTTAATTCCTCATCGTCAACCAGGTCAACTTCAGCATCAGAGGAATTAGCATCGGCATTCTCAACCGCACCATGGGCATAGCTGGGATTTGCATTGGATGCATTAGTTCCAGTAATGGCGGGGGCAACTGATTCCAATTCGTCTAATGCTAGAGAATACTTATCCGCATAGTCTGCCATTAGGTTTTCAGCAGGCACCTCGTCTAAATCATCAAGGGGCAAATCATCCGTTAAAGAATTAACCAGATCCTCTTGGGGAGAATTAGCGAAATCCGTCACTGAAGTTGCCATTGATAGATCAACCCCTTGAGCCTGAGGCGCTGAAGATGTAGATGCATTATTCTGGGTTGCCATAGCCACACCGCCAACCACTGCCACACCAACGGCAGCCACACCCAGTGCCTGACTGACATTGAACTCTTGATCCTGCCCGCCACTTGCTGGTGTCCCCACTGAAAGATCTGTAGTGATTTTGGGGTATTCCAGTTCATGCCCTTCTAGTTCAAGATTCAAACTATCGTGCAGGCTGCTCAAGTCCCCAGCGGTATTATCACCATAATGGTTTGGGTCATTATTAACTAGAACAGCATTACTGAGGTTACTATCGCCAGAGGTATGGGAAATTTCGCTACGACGAGGAGAACCAGTACCATTACCCAGACTACTAAACCGCCGCCGCAACGAGCCAAGGAACCAAAACATCCCGCCCCCTGCTAAAACCAAAGTTCCTGCTGCTGTCACACCAACGATAGGCAAAATACGGAGCCATATCTTTTGCTCGCTGGTCCCCGCCACCACTTGCCAACCAGAAATACCTAAAGGCGTATTGACCCAGAGTTTACCTTCACTCTGCACCGCGCCTTGAGTTTGTAATGTCGTCCAGGCATTGCTCAGCGAAGGAATAGTTTGATAGGACTGTCCGGCTTGTCCACCGCCATCACTACTGGTATTACCCCAAATCATGCCATCGGGAGACACTAATAAAACCGTCGTATCGGGGTTAGTTTTATTCAGGTTATTGGCAGCAACGGACTGGGCTAACTGTCCTAGATGTAATTCCCCATAGGCAGCCGCCACGTTTTGCTTGCCATTGGTCAGGGGTATGGTGAAGGCAATGACTTTTGCGCCGTAGCTGTCATAGGTATTAGTCCAAGATGGCTGGGGGCTGTTGGTCAAAATCGGTAGTTTTTGCCCCTCATTACGGTTCACCGCAACTAGTTTTTCATTGGGGGCTGGCAAAGCTTGAGTCTGAGTACCCTGGGGAATGGTTGCCCCTTCTTTCCGCAACACATAGGGGGCGGGTCCATTGCCTTTAAATAACTGATTAGGGACTGCAAACATACCCAAACCCATCAGGGGGGGAGTCACAGTACTAGCCTGATCGATTACAGCCTTACGATAGGGATCAGGGGTTTTAGGTTTAGTATTTTGGACTGCTTGTAATTTTCCCGCCAGATTTTCTGTAGTTTTCCGGACCTGCTCAAACTGTTTCAAAATTGGCTGGGCTTGGGCTTGGGCAGTTTGACTTAATTCCCGTTTAGCACCGTTAAGCAACTCTTGATACACCAAAAAACCCACTGAGCCAAAACCCAACAGGATTGCACCAATAACCAGCCAAACTACCCCCGAGCCAATTGATTCACCTTGTTTATGCTCTGGTTTAGCCCTCGGTGAAGGATGTTCTTTAGATTTGGTGCCTTTACTGCTGACAGATCGGTCAGGCTTGGCGGATGACGAGCCTTTACCTTGGGAGGGCGCTGTCCGAGGGGAAGAAGATGGCTTAGATGGTTTAGGCATAGTCTTAACAAGCTCTATACTCAGCAGTCAGGTAAAACAATAGCCCAAAAATTTCAAAACGACACATCTTTAAGATAAATTCGCGACAAATTTATTACACATTTGGGCGAAAAGGGCAGTTTTAGCGATTATTAATGATGCTAGTAAAGTTTGTTTCAGGGTTAGGCTCCCAGTCAGCCAGCCAAATGCCACAGGGTCAAGCTATTTATTGATTAGCGGAACTGCTCTGTGAAATCTCGATAGCGCATACTCTTAGTAATTGCTTCTACATTGGCGTGGGGACGGGGAATCACTGTCGCTGACAAAAATAATGCTTTATCTTTTTCGCTCATTTTTTCTACTTTCTTGGCAGCTTCTACCCCTGCTGCTACGGCTCGGGTCACATCACCGACATTACCACGGACAATTACGGTTAATCTTGCGCCGCTTACCTTCTCGTAACCCACTAAGGTAACTTGGGCAGCTTTCACCATTACGTCCGCGACAGATAGGGCTGGGGGATGCCCCAACACTTCAACCATACCCAATGCCATAGACATAAATGTTTACTCCTGCTGTTTTACCGTGATTTACTAATCAAATTAATGGACTTATCATAAACCGCCCCTGTAGCAATTGAATCAAATCAATGCTCAATATAAATTATTAGCCTTACTGATATAGCCTATAGGTTTAACTCATGTTGAAACCGTCGCATGATATAAGCCACGCCAAAACTACCATGTTCGTGATTTTCTAGGCGATCTGCCACTTCAATAATAGTTGCTGCCAGTTCGGGTCCCATTTTTGCGGTGAGGGCTTGGCGTAAGGTTTCAGCTTGGGTGGCTTCTCTGGCGTGTAATTGCCATTGACTAGAAAATAAATGGGGAATCTTTGCCCCTAAACCTAATTTACTCAAGGCTTCCCACTCCCCCTGGTCTAACCAAATGCCATTACAGTTAGGACAACGATCCAAATAAAATGATGGCTGCGTATCCACCCGCGACCGCTTGAGATAACTACTACATTCCGGGCATAACCCAGCATTACCATCTTGCAGTGCCGGTACACCACTGACCACCTGTCCGACTACATCGGTAATTGCTGGTGGTTCCTCAAAGTTAGGCTGTTGGGTTTGCCACTCTTCATAGCTTAAAGCAGAGATCCAATAACCAGCACAGGTGGGACAGTGACTGGCATCTAACCCAGAGGAAAGGCGACTGGCGCTTAGATGGGAGCTTTTATCTTTGGGGCACTTCATGGTGAATTAGCGGGAGAACTTAATCGAACATAGACAAGCCATAACAAGCTATAAATTGAGCTTAGACTAATCCAGCCTAATTTTTCTAGGGCAGTGTCAGGACTGCTCTGAGTTTTGAGTTTTCAGGTTTAATGCGCCCTGACGACGGACCTGCCAGCCTGTGGTTGACCATGTGACCACAGTTGAAGGCTGTCCACTGCCAGTAGTTGCATAGATATCGATGGCATCCCCTAAGGTCAACACCTTGGGAAACTGAGTCGCAATACTGATCATTTCCCGTAGGGGGGGCATACCACTAGGATTAACGCTGGTGGTCAAGAGCGGTCCGGTTTGTTGCAAAATCCCTTGGGCTAAGGAAGCGTCGGGAATCCTGATCCCCAAAGTATCAATTCCTTGGTTCAGCGATCGCCCTAACTCGTTTGCAGGCAACACAAGGGTAATGGCTCCAGGGAAATTGATCTGGGCAATCTCTAACCAATGGGTAAAACTAGCATTGTGGCAATCAATATAAGCAAATAGATGATCTACCGTTGCTGCCATCAAGATTAAAGGCTTATCTGCTGCCCTTTGTTTGAGAGCATAGATACTATCACCCCGATCAGGACGTACCGCCAGCGCAGGAACGGTATCCGTCGGGAAACTGACGAGATGTCCAGCCCTTGCCCCAGACACTAGGGCTGCCATTGACACCAAACCCATTAGCCTACACCCTCCTGATTTACAGCATTAGATTCTGTTTTAGGCTCTGGCAGAATGCGTTGTAAGCGTAAATCAATTACTTTTTCTGCTGGTTGGCTAACCATAGCCACAATGTCAGGACCAAAAAATCTAGTTAGTCTTTCTTCCTTGCCTTGCCACACTTCCAAGCTAATCAAAGGAGACTCAAATCGCAGGCTGACGGTGTATTTGTCATCAATCAACTCCTCGGTAAATGCCACTAAAACTGGACGCTCTTCGTCCGTTGGGCTTAAACCTAATTTACCTAAAACTTCATCTAAATGAGCTTTGATGCCATAGCGGTACTTAGTCACATCTTGGCGCAATTGCTTTTGAATTTGGGTACCCTGGGTTTCCCGTGCTTCTAAAATCGCTGGTGTCGGCTCTACTAAAGGACCCACCGGTGTCACTTCTGAAGATTTAAACGCAAATCCTCCCAAAATTAACGGTAATCCATAGAAGAACCCCACCAAATTCAAGGTGGCATTACCTTTAGCATAGGCGATTACACCAATCACACCCAAGATTAGCCCAACCACCAAACCGACCGAAGCTAATGAAATGCGACCTAACATAAAATTCTCAATATTTCAGGTATTAAAAAATGTAACAACTCACGACCAATCTACCTTGAAATGCATCCCGCAAAATGCTTTTACCCTTTAAATTTGCATCACGACTTGCACGATACTTTAAGGCACCTCACCATGACCGAAACGTATCTCTAGCATATATCTAAGGCAGTTGCTAAGTTTCCCGTAGTCACCAGAAATCCGTCCCTAGCAGTAAGTCGTCACATCATGCCCCACAGCGACACCTATGAAATCCTTGAGATGGTTTCAAGAGATTTCTAAGATCTTTTCGAGGTTCTTTTAAGATGTATTTGAAATGTACTTGAGATATTACTGAAATACACTGTAAGTATTGGATATGGCAGAGGCGGCGACTGGTACGGTAAGTGATGTGTTAAACCGTCCGCTAAAAAATCCCCAGGATTGATCATTCCGGAGTATTTGGGATTAATTTGGAATTAATTAATGATCAAGTGTTCCAAAAATCTGTCAAAAAGTTGTTGCTTTTATTGCCATCCATCCCCAACTTATGATTGAGACAAGTTACAATCGTGAGTGGTCAGACGGTTGTAACCAGCAATGACCTATATGCTAATCATGTTTGAGCCTGTGTAATTTCTGTTAAATCCAATGTGCCCATGTCCGGTACAACCCTCAGAGCAAAATTATTAACCATCGATTACTCGGTGAGATTTTTCTCCCCTTTACCAGAAACCCTGTCTCAAAAACATTGGCTAAAAATCTTCCCTGTCCCCCCATCTGCTAGGCACTTTAAGCCTAATGTCTAACCCTAGCGGTTAGATTTTATTTAGACACCATTTGAGAAATACTTATAATCCCGCTGCCAAACCAAGCTCCATTAGTCATAATGGGCAGGAATTTGGCTCGGATCTTAGGTAAACATTCATTCAACACATCAACATTCAAGTCAGTACGGATATTGAGGAATTTGGCATGAGCAAAGCCATCGACCTGCCCATTGAGATCATCAAGTTACCGGGAGATCAAATTGATGAGCGCATGGACATAGAAGATATTGAGATCGAGGATGATCTCGACGACTTAGAAGATTACGAAGAAGCTTTCGAGGAAGAGGAAGCGGAAGAAATCGTTGGTGTGGCTGCTGGGGATGGTGACAAAGCCGCCAAGGGACGCGGGGCAAAGAAACGGGTCAGCCAAACCAAGAAAAAGCATTTTACTGAAGACTCGATCCGGTTGTACTTACAAGAAATCGGGCGGATTCGGCTGTTACGGGCTGACGAAGAAATTGAGCTTGCCCGAAAGATTGCCGATCTATTAGTGCTAGAGCAAAAACGCGAAGAAATCGCCAACGAGCGGGACTGTGATCCAGAAACCATCCGTGATGCAGAATGGGCAGTCAAAATGGAAATGCCCCTCAGTGCGTTTCGGCAAAGGTTGCATTCGGGTCGCCGCGCCAAAGACAAAATGGTGCAGTCCAACCTGCGACTGGTGGTATCCATCGCCAAAAAATATATGAATCGTGGTTTATCGTTCCAAGATTTGATCCAAGAAGGCAGTTTGGGGCTAATCCGCGCCGCTGAAAAGTTTGATCATGAAAAGGGCTATAAATTCTCCACCTATGCCACTTGGTGGATTCGTCAAGCCATCACCCGTGCCATTGCCGACCAGTCTCGCACCATTCGCCTCCCCGTTCACCTGTACGAAACCATTTCGCGGATCAAAAAAACCACGAAACTGCTTTCTCAGGAAATGGGACGCAAACCCACCGAAGAAGAAATCGCCACCCGCATGGAAATGACCATTGAGAAACTACGATTTATTGCTAAATCTGCCCAGTTACCCATTTCCCTGGAAACTCCCATCGGTAAAGAAGAAGATTCGCGTCTTGGGGACTTCATCGAGTCCGACGGCGAAACCCCCGACGACCAAGTAGCTAAAGCCTTACTAAGGGAAGATCTCGAAAGCGTATTGGGAACCCTCAGCCCCAGAGAGCGGGATGTACTACGTCTGAGGTATGGTCTGGATGACGGTCGCATGAAAACCCTCGAAGAAATTGGGCAAATTTTCAACGTAACGCGGGAACGGATTCGCCAGATCGAAGCCAAAGCCCTGCGTAAACTCCGCCATCCCAACCGTAACAGCGTCCTCAAGGAATATATTCGCTAACAACTTTCGCCAGTAACTCAGGTTTGGATTTACAGAAACTAGATCCCCATAACTAGATCCCTATTGACTTCTGCCAATACACTTCTGGGAATGGGTTTGTGTGAACATTTGTGTGAACAGACGACCCTATACCGTGATACAATGGGGAGCCTGTAAAAAAATTGGGTTTGCTTTGCAACCAATTGCCTCAGTTTTTATCCACTAAGTAATCAGTTCATCGAGTGTAAACAGTTATGACCAAGCGCACCCTTGGCGGTACAGTCCGCAAAAAAAGACGCACCTCTGGGTTCCGCGCCAGAATGGCATCCCCTACTGGTCGCCGCGTCATCAGAGCACGTCGTCGTCGTGGTCGTGCTAAGTTAACCACCGTTTAAATGCCAAAATTCTGTGTTATCTGCCCCCTACCGCTTGCGCAAGCGTGGAGACTTCGCCCAGGTCTACGCTAAAGGCGCTCGTTATAGAGGGCAGTATTTTGTGCTGAGAGTCTATCCTCATCCTAAACACTCTAGGGCTAATTTACGGGACATTACCACCGATAGTAGTAAACCTCAGACCGTTACTCCATCTCGGATTGGCATTGTTATCAGCAAAAAAGTTGCTAAATTGGCGGTAAGCCGTAATCGAATTAAACGGCAAGTTCGCGCTATTTTTTGTCAAGTTCTGTCACAATTGAGTGAAGGTTTGCAAATCATTGTGACGGTTTCTACCATTGAGGAGAGTCCAAATTACGGACAACTCTGTAATGATTTGATAAACCTTCTCAAAAAAGCGGGAATATTGCATGGCGATTAACGAAGAAGTTTACTACGAGGGCGGTCCACACGTTGGTGATCTAATCATCAACTTGATCATGGGCTTATTCGTGATTACGATCCCCTTGACCATTGGTGCAGTGGCGCGGGCTTTCTGGCTGCGCTATCGGATTACCAACCGCCGCATTACAGTAACCGGTGGCTGGCTGGGGCGTAATCGTACTGATATTGTTTACGCTGAGATTGCCAAAATCGTCACCGTGCCTCGTGGCTTAGGTTCATGGGGTGATATGGTTCTGACCCTCAAAGACGGTTCCCGCTTGGAATTGCGTGCCCTACCTAAGTTCCGTGAGACTTACGAGTTTGTAGAGCAAAAGCTCACCGCCAAAGCAAGGGAAGCCAGTGGTGCGGCTGGCGCTAAGGCTTAATTTGTAACTAGTTTTGCTTAGTTAGTTTATTTAACTAGTTCGTTTGACTTTTAATTGACTTGGTTCGATATTGCCGGTACGACAAGGAAACAGTCGTAAACACACAACCACTAAGGAGCTATTCAGAAGACCATGGACTTTGGTGTAGGTTTTCTTTCCAATAACATCATGCTGCCATTCCTAGATTTTTTCTATGGATTGGTTCCCAACTACGGCTGGGCGATTATTGCGCTGACGTTACTGGTGCGTTTCGCGCTGTTTCCTGTCAGTGCTAATCAGTTACGCAATATGCGCCGCATGAAGATTGCTAATCCGATTATGCAACAGCGTATGAAGGATGTGCAGGAGCGTCACAAAGGTGATCCCGTCAAGCTGCAAGAGGAAATGCAGCGTGTACAAAGCGAAAACTTTAAGGAGTTTGGTAATCCTCTGTCAGGATGTTTACCAGCTTTGTTACAGTTGCCGATTCTGTTTGCTTTATTTGCGACGCTGCGGGGATCGCCCTTTGCTGACATTAAATATGATCTGAATTTCCAGTTTGTTGGTGCCGATCAAGGTGTGCAACATCAGGTATTTAACTCCGCTGCCCAAAATGTTTATTTCGCAGATCGGGTGCATTATCCTGTTTTAGCATCCGTGTCTGAGGGTACGACCTTAGCTGTGGGTGAAACTGCCAAAATTAATTTCCAGACCGCTAATGGTGAGTCTTTTGACGCTTTACGTTCTAGCTATCCCGATACTGAACTAACTCCTAGATGGACTGTAGTAAAGGGTAAGGAGTTGGTTGAAGTTGGCGAAGATGGAACGCTACGGGCTTTACAACCAGGAGATGTGAGTATCCAAGCCTTTATCCCTGGGTTGGCAGCAAGCAAGGGTTTCCTGTTCATTCAGGCTTTGGGTAAGAGCGGCGCAACTAATCCTGATGGCAGTATAAACTGGGACGTGGTGTTAATGGTTCTGGGCTTTGGTTTGAGCTTATACATTAACCAAAATATCTCTGGTAATAGTCCAACCCCAGCGGGTAAGGATGAAAATAATCAGCAAGATACGGTGAACAAGTTAACGCCGATCATCTTTTCGGGGATGTTCTTGTTTTTCCCGCTGCCTTCTGGGGTGATGTTGTATATGTTGATTGCCAACGTTTTCCAAACAGCCCAAGCATTTTTGGTAGCGAAGGAGCCATTGCCAGAGAACTTACAGAAGTTAGTGGAAGCGCCAGCAACTGCTAAGGCTGGTGGAACAGCTACTAAGTCTAGTCCTGCTAAATCCAGTGGCAAAATGACAACAATCAACGTCAAGGCTCAAGATGCCTCTAAGGATGTATTACCCTTCGAGCCAAATTCTAAGAAGAAAAAGAAGGGCGGTAATGACAACGCCTAAGTTGCCGCAACTGATTGGTTTTAATGGGTCTTTTGCTGGACTTGATTTTAGTGGGATTGAGCCATTACAACAGTTTAGTTTTACCAGATTGCTTTAAGTAATCCGCTCCAAAGGATAAATGAATAATTGACTTAGCTTTAGCTGGGTAGTAGTCGTTAATGTTTTGATGATTACTACCCAGTTTTTTGGGCGATTTGTGAAGTGATCTCGGTTGGTTGAATTGGTTTTGTTGAATTGGTTTTGTTTAACTAGGTTGGTTCAATCAGAATTACCGTTGTAATATTTGTTGTAGTATCTTTTGTTGTAACATTTACGTTGCGCTAACTGTCCTGCGCCAACTAATTGATGAAGGATTAATGACAGATCTTTTGTGTGATGGAGTCTCATTTCAGCACAAAATATTCTATTTACTAAAGTTTTATTTACTAGAAGCAGCTTGTAGAGCAGTCGGGAGTTTGGTTATGGTGAAAAATGAAGTGACTGAAGCCTTATGGTTGGAAACCCTGTTGTCTCACATGGGTTTTTCGGTGACAGTATTGGTAACCCATAATCCTGAATCTGTACCTGGTGCTTATATGCTCTTGGAAATCAACCCTGATACTTTGCGCCCAACACAGATTCAGCAATTATTGGGGTCTGATGGTCAAAATTTAGATGCTTTACAATGTTTGACCAATGCCACAATGAACAGTCATTTACCTAATGGCACGGAACATCGTCAATATGTGGTAGATCTCAATGGTTATCGGGCAAAGCGGGAACAGGAATTAAAACAATTAGCTGTTGAAGCAGCGGAGTATGTGCGTTTGCATCGGCGAGATTATGTCATCCAACACTTATCATCTTCGGATCGTCGCCAAGTCCACGCTTATTTAGAGGCAGTGGCAGATGTAGAGACTTTTAGCCAAGGTCGGGAACCCCATCGGCATTTGATTGTGCGATTAGTGGGAAGTGAGCCTCAGGTTTACCCCAATGAAACTATTACCCCACGCTATTAATCTGATGTTGCTAGCCTAATGGTTAACCTAATGGTATGGGGGCGACTCAAGGATGGGCTGATACATACTGAAATCATATTGATTAACCAACATGGATAAAATTTATATTCCTCAATTGCAGCGGATGAAGGATGGCACTGATACCATTGAATTTCGCGAGTTTTTTCCTGATTTGGCTACTTTAACTCCAGTACAGGGCGTGCTCCAACTAACCCATCGTGGTGCATTCTTGGAGGTTAAGGTTAAGGCAATGGCAATCATGACCCTAACCTGTGATCGGACCTTAGTGCAATTTAATCACCGCTTGGAAGTGGATACGACAGAATTGATCTGGTTGACCGATCTAGCAGGAAAAGAACCAGTCCACCATAAAGAGCGTGAAATTGAATTAGATGATTTGGTGGAGTCGCTGCCTCCTAATGGCTATTTCGATCCCCAGACTTGGCTTTATGAACAGCTATGTTTGGCTTTACCCTATCCCGTAATTGCTCCCGATGCCCCAGAACATATTCCTGTGGTGGAAGAGTTGGACTTGTCTACGGGAAAGAAAGCATCTGCTCAAGAAAAATCTGAGAATCCCAAGGTGAATCAACCTACAACTAAGGGAAAAGATAAGCGATGGGCAGCTTTAGCGGCTTTGAATTTGAGTGATGATCTCGACGAGGAACCGAAAAGTTAACTGTGAAAAGTTTTAGGTATAAAGGAGTGATGGGTAAGGGAGTAGCATGAACTGTGTTCCTTCTCTTTTTAGCTCTTGTGTAATGTAAGAATCACTTTATTAATTAGAAGTAGTGCCATTTCTTAATTTTTTCTATTAGAGCTTCGGTGTGAATTGATGTTTTCCTGTTTTTGCTCTCTCTAACTTTTCTCCCTAACTTTATGGAAATTCCGCCAACTCATTCCGCTCCAAAGATCAACTGGCTAGAACTGATTCCGCCGCTTCAGGCAATCACCAAAATCGTTGCTGCACAGCTTTTAGAAGACTTTCAGCGCACCCGTTCTACAATTCAAAAAGATGACGGCAGTTTGGTTACTGCTTCCGATCAGTGGGCGGATAGTTACCTTAAAAATGCTCTCAGGGAAGCTTTTCCAGATTTTGGCGTACTGACTGAAGAATCCGCCCAAACTTTGCCACCACAGCAATATTCTTGGGTGGTGGACCCTCTCGATGGCACGACTAATTTTGCTAGAGGTATTCCCCTATGGGCAATCTCCATTGGCTTGCTGTATGAGGGCACACCAGTTTTTGGCTATTTAGTCATGCCAACTCTGGGGCAAACTTGCTATGGTTGGTGGAATCCCTATGATCCGCAGGATTGCTGCGCAGTGCTGAACGATCAACCATTACCGCACCTGTCACAGATTGATTCCCCTACTACTTCGGTCAAGGGTTTAGGGAACTTCTTCTTTAGTGCTTGTTCTCGCAGTTTGGCAGCGATGGGACGCAGTGAGTTTCCGATTAAACTGCGCATGTTAGGGGTAGCTAGTTATAACTTTCTGACCGTTGCTCTTGGCTCTACCATCGGCGCAGTGGAAGCTACACCGAAGATTTGGGATATTGCCGGAGTTTATCCGATTTTGCGGGCAGTGGGGGCGGATTGGTTGCCATTGAGCCAAAATCATGCAGTAACGGAATTATCAGGAATTACCACCGGCTCAGATGAGGTTGAATCGATATTCCCCTTAACCGTTGGTCATAATTACAAATCTACGAACTTTCCTACACTAGTTTTATCCCATCGAGATCTTTTGCCCATTGCCGCCCCTTGGGTCAAGCCATTGGTGAAGTAGAATTCTGAAATAAGATTTTGGAATAGGCGTTACTAAATAGGCTTTATTTAACCAGACTCAATAGAAAAACTCATGGGACTGATTTCGGAATGCACCAGCCCCATTGTTTTTAGTTAGAGCGTTGTTGCTTATTTCTAGCTACCGTTGCTTCTTGATCTTGGTTCGCCAAATCATTAGAGTTGGTTTGAGTACCCTGATCCGCCACCGGATTAGGATTCAAGTCCGGAGCATTAGACAGCAAACCGCTCAAACCATTCACGATATTACGAATGTTAGCGCGGAACTTCGGATCACCTGTTAACTCATCCAAATCAGCGGTGATTTTGCGAGTATTGGCGAAGGTCGCCCTAGCTGAATCGAGAACTTCCCGAAATGAAGCAATTGTATTGGGATTGTTCAACTCATTGGAAAGCTGGCGCACATTGGCAGCAGTGGCGGCGGCATCTTCCGAAAGCTTCTGTAAATTAGCGGCTAACTTACCATCTGCTGCCACTAGAGGTTTAGCACTAGCAATCAACGATTGAGCTTCTTTTGATGCAGCGGCGATACTGTCAAGGGTTTGGGCTAATTTTTCCTTATTGACGGCAATCAAATCTTGGGCGCTTGATGCTGCACTACCAACCCGATCTGCCGCGCCACTAATAGCTTCAGCAGTATTCCCAAATTTTTCTACCTGCACTTCAATGGTGCTGATCAAACGATTTGCTGAATCAGTTAATTTTTGAATGCTTTTCGCAGTGACTGTGGCAGCTTTGAGGGTTTCGTTAAAGTTTTCGATTAGTTTTTCATCGTCAACTTTTTTCATGGTGCGGCTAAAGTCCTTCATCAAAGCCGTAAAACTGACCCCCTGCACCCCGTCAATGCTAGAGCCGTTGCAAACAATCACCTCATTGTTGCAATCTTTTGCCATAGGATCGAGTTCACTCAGACCATTGATATTACCTTGGGGCGCAATGTCAATGCTGGAGGCACTACCTAAAACCCCTACTTGATTGCTTTCCACCAGAGAACGGCGCGGGATAGCTAATTTGCTGTTATCAACGGCGACGGTCAATTCCACGCCTTCAGTCAGGGAGCGCAACTGTTGTACTTTGCCCACTTCCACGCCCCGAAACCGCACCGCCGCACCCACATCCAGACCCGTCGCATCCGGTAGTTTGACAATAAAAATAAACCGAGCAGCATTCAACTGTGCCCCGCGCAACCAGAGCATCACACCGCCTAATAAGCTCAGACCGCCAATGACCAGCAAGCCCAAAGCACCATCTCGCAACCATCTTTGCTGCACTTTTACACCTCTTTCAACAACAGTTGGATCGGCCCATCGGTTTTGCCACTAAAAAACTGCCGCACGTGGGCATTTTCTGCCTGATCAATGGTGGCAACTGCACCCTCGTACTGCACTTTACCTTTGTATAACATGATTAGGCGATCTGCTGTACGTCGGATTGTGCTGTCTTGGTGCGTCACTACAATATAACTATCACAAACTTTTTGATGCCGTAACGAAACCATCAGATCCTCAATAATCGTCGAAGCGATGGGATCTAGTCCGGCGGTTGGCTCATCGTACAGCAGGATTTTATAAGGTTTTAGGGCATTGGGATTTTTTTTGTTGATGATCAGCGGTGGGTCCACAATGGCTCTGGCAAAGCTGACCCGCTTGCGCATCCCGCCGGATAATTGGGCTGGATAGCGATTACTAATGCCCTGTAAGCCGACTAAAGCTAATTTTTCTTCGACAATTTCGAGGATGCGGCGGCGCGGTAGTCGGGAATGCTCAAACAACGAAAAACCGACATTCTCGGCAACGGTTAATGAGTCAAATAGGGCGGCATTCTGAAACACCATCCCCAACTGTAAACCGTATTTATTTTCCTGAACCTCTTCAGTATTCGCCGGATTACCCAAAACCCTAACTTCGCCAGCATCGGGTTCTAGTAAGCCGCATAAAATCCGCAAAATAGTGGACTTACCGGTGCCTGAGGGACCAATCACAGCGATAGCTTCACCCTCATATACTGATAAGTCCACACCATTGAGAATGGTATTACTGCCAAAGGCTTTGTGAATCCCAGTAAGCTGAATTAACGGCTTGGCTGGTGTTGGCTTTGACAAAGATAGTGATGACTGCTCTTTTTCCACAGGTTTGCAAGACTGTCGCCGATGGTAACGCCACTTTTAAAACCATACAACAAAGACCATACCACAATTTTCATGTTACGCCAGCCTAGAAACTAACTGCTAATAAAGCACTGCCAATCAAGCTAAAATCTCACGATTTAGCCAAACCAATTAGTCCAACCAATTTAGCCAAACCGACCACTGATATATTCTTCGGTGGCATTTTGTTTGGGACTGCTGAAAATATTAGCGGTGCGGTCAAATTCCACTAACTTGCCAGTGCGTCCGCCATTGTCATTGAGTTCCGTATTAAAAAATGCCGTCATGTCTGAAACCCGCGATGCCTGCTGCATATTGTGGGTCACAATCACGATGGTAAACTGCTCTTTCAACTCATTCATCAACTCTTCGATGCGCAGGGTCGAAATGGGGTCCAGTGCCGAGCAAGGTTCATCCATCAAAATTACCTGGGGTTCCACGGCGATCGCCCTAGCAATACAAAGCCGTTGTTGCTGACCACCGGACAATGCTAAACCGCTTTGGTCTAACTTATCCTTGACTTCATCCCACAAAGCCGCTGAGCGTAAGGATTTTTCCACCAGGTCGCTCATATCATTTTTGCTGCCCTTGAAACCATTGATGCGCGGTCCAAAAGCAATATTTTCAAAGATTGACTTAGGAAAAGGGTTCGGGCGCTGAAACACCATACCAATATGACGGCGCACCGCAACGGGATCGACCTTTTCACCATAGAGATTCTGTCCGCCAAAAGTAATCGAGCCGCTAATTTTGGTACCTTCAATTAAGTCATTGAGGCGGTTAAAACAACGCAAAATCGTACTTTTGCCGCAGCCAGACGGACCAATAAAAGCCGTAATTTGATTTTTGAAAATTTCTAGATTAACCCCAGCCACCGCTGGAATTTTAGAACTGTAGTAAACATAGACGTTCTCAGCGCGTAAAATTCCCACAGGTTTCGATGACGTTTGATTTATCATAAATTCGTTGATTTACTTACATTTATCTTGATACAAAATAGGCGCAAAAAGAAAGACGTGATAACCGTTAGCTGAGGATGTAGCTGAAGATGAACCTATTGGCTAGCCCGATTACGCAAAAATATTGCCACAGCATTCATGCCTAGAACTAAGGTCAGCAGCACCACAATCCCCGCTGAGGCTAATACCTGAAAGTCTTCCTTGGCATCACCAACCCATTCATAAATTTGGTAAGGCAAAACTGAGAAAAAATTGTCATTACTCCAGAGGGTGTCTTGGAAAAGCTGGTCAAATTTGCCACTAAACAACGCACCAAAATTAATTGGCGAACCTTTAGGATCAAATAGCACCGTACCTGCACCTAAAACTACCAAAGGCGCAGTTTCACCAATGCCCCTAGAGGTGGAAATAATTACACCGGTTAAAATCCCTGACATTGCCGAAGGGAGTACATGATGCCAAATGGTTTGCCACTTGGTTGCACCCACACCATAGGAAGCCTGACGAATTGATTGTGGTACAGCGCGAATAGCTTCCCTAGACACAACGATAATCGGCGGTAAAATCAACAGGGTAATTGTGAGTACTCCAGTTAGTAAAACAGCACGACCACTGTACAAACTGCGCACAAACAAACCCAATCCTAGAATGCCATAGATAATTGATGGTACGCCAGCCAAATTATAAATATTTAGCTCCACAAGTTCAGAAAACCAATTTTTCTTGGCATATTCTTCGAGGTAAATTGCCGCACTGACCCCCACTGGGACGACCAACAGCAATACATAAACCAACATGGTCACCGTGCCCCAGATCGCTGCCCGATAACCAGCAGATAAGGGTCGCCGCGAGGGGTATTGAGTGAATAGATCCATGTTCAATCGAGGCATACCGTCCCGCACCACGTTATAAACCAAGATTGCCAGAATCAGAATGCCGATAAAAGTTGCCCCCATACAGGCAATGGCGAAAATTTTGCTCCACCTCTGCCGTTGCACCAGTTTAGGATCAAACCGCTCTGAAGTGTGGTCAAGTTGCAGACTAGATTCGCTATTCATAGGTTATTCATAGGTTTCTTGGAACCGCTTTGTAATTATTTTGCTGATGAGGTTCAGCACCAAGGTAATAACAAACAAAACCATACCCACGGCAAACAGTGCCTCATATTCCACACTGCCAACCCGAGCATCACCCTTGGTCACCTGGGCAATGTAAGCAGTCATTGTGCCAATGGTTTGCCTTGGGTCAAGGGTCAAAACTGGGCGCTGTCCGGCGGCGATCGCCACAATCATGGTTTCACCCACTGCCCGAGAAATCCCTAAAATAATTCCGGCACATACCCCAGACAAAGCCGCTGGCAAGACCACCTGCACCGATACCTCTTGACGGGTGGCTCCTAGACCATAGGCAGCTTCCCGTAACGAACGGGGCACTGCTCGCATGGCATCAGTACTCACAGAAGCAATGGTGGGAATAATCATCACCCCCATCACCAAACCAGCGCTTAGGGCATTAAAACCTTGTAAGCCAGGAATAATCAATTTCAGAAATGGTGTCACAGTGACCAGGGCAAAATACCCATAAACCACCGTAGGCACACCTGCGAGGATTTCCACCATCGGGCGCAAAATCTTGGCTTTTTTGGGGGAGGCATATTCCGCCAAGTACAACGCTGTAGCAATGCCCAACGGAGTCGCCACCAACATGGCAATTAATCCCACCATCAAAGTGCCATTCACCGTAGGCCAAACGCAAAATCCTTTATCAGCAAATTGCGGTGTCCAAGAGCAAATGTGTCGTCCATTCTCTAAAGTCTTACCGAAGAAAAACTCCCCAATACTAGCTTTACCGAAAAACAGAATGCTTTCTTCGGCTAAAACATAGACAATCGCAATGGTAATAAAAACCGACGCAACAGCACAAGCCAGTAATAACGCCTCAATGATCCGTTCCGGTATATCAGGGCGAGATTGCTTGCTAATGTCGATATGTCGTTCTGAATCTGTCGTAAAATCTGCCATATAATCTCATAGACCAGTTGAATTACTGGTAAAAAAATGATTTAACTGACAAGGTGGCACATCAGAGAATTTAGCTATAAAATCTAAATCCCTAAAATCTTGATCGGATTAGCTCAAAACTACCCACAGTAGTTCAAATACCTGTGTTTTGCTTTAACCTAAACCATATTTACTCATCCCGTAATCCAGTCGGGGGGGCAGTAACGCAAGAATGAGTTCCCCAAACTTACTAGCCGTTATAGCTAGTGGAGAACTCATCACATAGTTGTATCAAGCGGCGTTGTATCAAGCGGCATCCATAAAACACAGCCCAACGCCCACAGACTTGCCTGCTCTTGTTGGACTGGTGCTTTTTAATTACTTCAGATCCTTAGCCAACAATTCGGCGATGGGTGTACCTGCTGGTGCATCCATAAAGGTCGAGCCTGCCTTTTCGGTTTTGGCGATTTCCTTCACCTTAGGCAAAGCATCTGCGGGTAAGGAAACATAACCCACTTCCCGCACCAACTTGCTCATCCCCTTGTCCAGATAGTAGTCAACAAAAGCCTTAACTTCAGGACGCTTCAGGGACTTCTTGTTCACGTAAATGAACATAGGACGAGACAAAGGCTGATACTTACCAGAGTTGATATTTTCTATCGTAGGCGCGACGCAACCCTTGCCACCATCAATCTCTACAGCATTGATTTTCTTGGCATTTTCTTCGTAATAAGCCACACCAAAGAAGCCAAGACTACCCTTGCTACCTTCGACACCCTTCACGATAATGTTGTCATCTTCGCTAGGTTGATAGTCTTTGCGGATTACCTTAGCCTTGCCGACAATGGCTTCGGTGAAATAGTCAAATGTACCGGAGTCAGCACCAGCACCAAACAGGGCAAGGGGTTCGCTGGGGAAGTCAGGGCGGATTTGATTCCAGTTGGTGATTTTGCCCTCTGCTTCAGGAACCCACATGGCTTTGAGTTCTTCTTTCTTGAGGCATTTTGCCCAAGTGTTTTCTTTGTTTACAACTACGGTCAAACCGTCGATGGCTATAGGTAGCTCAACAAACTCGACTCCTTTTTCGGCACACTTAGCTGCTTCTTCTTTTTTGATAGGACGAGAAGCATTTGAAACATCTAAGTCACCAGCGCAAAATTTCTTAAAACCACCGCCAGTACCGCTAGTACCTACAGGCACTTTAACCCCAGGGTTAGACTTAGCAAAATCTTCAGCTACAGCCTTACTGATGGGAGCTACGGTGCTAGAACCATCAATGGTAATGTTGCCAGAGAGTTTTCCATTAGCGGCGGGGGTGCCAGCAGCCGCTGGAGTGGCTTTGCTACCGTCAGCCGTCTTAGCTGCATCAGGAGTAGAAGGTGTGGTGGTGGCGCTACAAGCAGATAGGGCAACTGCTAATGTAATACCGGATACAAACTTTAACGCCTTGGGATTGATAATCTGCTTAGAAATCATAGAAATTTGGTTGTGGTTAAACAAGAGCCATTACCCAGTACGTTTTGATACTAAACCTCATCTGTAACCATAAGGTTAAGACCTGTTAAAGCTAGGGTTAAGCTTAAAATTTTCTCTCCGCGTTAGTTCCTATGCTTTGGCTCATTAGCATAGTGATTTGCCTATGGTTCGACTGCTGGATCTACTGCCAGATTTACCGCCAGTGATTCAGTGGTGAACGACTTAATTTGGTCTTAAACAAACTACTTCTGGATATTTGCATAAGTTAACTGCTGTATTTGCGTCAAGAAGTCTTAACACCATCGCTCATTGACAAACTCCCCAAGGTAAAACCAGTGCCGATCAGTAGTTGTCACCCAACCTGAGGTTGATCCGCAATAATCCTTTACATTGGCGACGGTGGTTAAAATTAATAGTAACGTTAATCTAATGATGTGGTTTCTCTGTCTTTTGGCATAGTAACCACAGTCTTGATCTGTTTAAAGGTGTCTAAAGGTATGGATACATTCTGTCCTGATCTATGCTGCCCTCACTAGAAAACCATCAGATAACCCATCACCAACCACTCAAAAAAATATTTCATAGAGATATTTCACGAGCACATTTAACACACACATTTAACAAACTACTTATTACCTGTTAACTACTTTTGACTTTTACCTTTGATCTTTTTACTTTCTCCTAACCTATATCCGCTACACGCCGAAAATCTATGACCACTACTCCTATTACTCCCATTAAAGCGCCCAAGTCCCTTGCCAGCACTGTACCTGCTGATTCCCAAACTCGGGTCAGTCAGTTCATGCAATCGTTTCAGGACAATATCTGCGCTGGACTAGAAGAACTCGACGGTAAAGCTAAATTCCAGCAGGATGAATGGCAGCGTCCTGAAGGTGGTGGTGGTCGTTCCCGCGTGATTGCCGATGGTGACTATTTTGATAAAGGCGGGGTGAATTTTTCGGAAGTATTTGGCAAGCAATTGCCCCCCAGTATTTTGCGTCAACATCCCGAAGCCGCAGGGCATGAGTTTTATGCTACCGGTACATCTATGGTGTTACACCCCAAGAATCCCTACGCGCCGACGGTGCATTTAAATTACCGCTATTTTGAAGCTGGTCCGGTGTGGTGGTTTGGCGGTGGTTTGGACTTGACCCCCTACTACGGTTTTGAAGAAGATGCCAAGCATTTACACACTACCCTCAAAGCCGCCTGTGACAAGCATAATCCCCACTATTACAACCTATTCAAAACTTGGTGTGATGATTATTTCTATCTGAAGCATCGCGGTGAAACCCGAGGTGTGGGCGGCGTATTCTTTGATTACCAAGACGGTAAGGGCAAGCTCTACAAGAACAGCAATGACTCCCCCGCTGCCGAGCGCATGAGTGATGAAATTGGTGAATTACCGGAACGGTCTTGGGAAGAAATTTTTGCCTTTATTGAAGATTGTTCTGGGGCTTTCTTGCCTGCCTATGTGCCCATTGGTCAGCGTCGCCGCAACATGCCCTATGGTGATCGCGAACGGGATTGGCAACTGTATCGTCGGGGGCGTTATGTGGAATTTAACTTGGTTTATGACCGAGGCACGATTTTTGGATTGCAAACCAATGGACGCACCGAGTCAATTTTGATGTCTTTGCCGCCTTTGGTGCGTTGGGAATATAACTATAAACCGGAACCAAATACCCCTGAAGCACGGCTACACGAGTTTTTCCTCAAGCCCCAAGATTGGGTGAATCTTTAACCTCAGATCCCCGACTCCTTTTTCTTTAAGAAGTCGGGGACCTAATTTTATGGCAGTTAGTTATTTGTAACAGCAGCGAGGGTTTGGTTGCGACGTAAGGGACGGGTGACTAATTCCAGAATGTCGCGAGCATTGCTGAAGCCGTGAATCTGCGCAAATGTGAATTCCACTGACCATTTAGTATTGATGCCCCGTGCTTCGAGGGGGTTAGCATGAGCCATGCCTGTAATCACTAAATCTGGCTTCAGGTCATAAATGCGCTGCACTTGGTTGTAATTGTCGGGCTTTTCCACAACCTTAGGCACGGGTACGCCCATTTTGGCGCAGGATTCGCTGAGCATTTGCAGTTCTGAGGCTTGATAGCGCTGATCCATGTAAGGAATCCCCACCTCTTGAACGGTCATGCCACAGTTAACCAAAAACCGCGCCAGAGAGACTTCGAGCAAATTGTCGCCCATGAAGAAGACCGACTTACCCCGCACCAAAGCGAGATAATCTTCAAGGGATTCCCAAATCTGTTGCTCCCGTTCAGCGAGTCCTTGGGGCACAACGCCCATCGCTTCACAAATAGCTTCAATCCATGCTCTAGTACCATCGGGACCAATGGGAAAAGGTGCATTAATCAATTTACAACGCCGCCGCCGCATCAGGGTGCTGGCAGTACGACTCAGGAACGGATTCACGCCACACACAAAGCTACCTTCTGGAACAACGGGCAATTCCGTAAAGCGCTTAGCAGGCAACCATCCAGAAACTTCAATGCCTTGCTTCCGTAATTCTAAAGTTAAATTCATTACCACAGGATCGGGTAACGAACCGAATAGAATCAGGGGCGCTTGTTCAGCTTTCGGTGCAACGGTAATTTCATCGTGTTTGCGTCCGAAATTGAGCAGCTTTTGTAAACCGTGACGCTCTTCTTTTTCGGTGACAGTTTGGGCAACTTCGGGGCAACGCATCGCCATAGAGGCTAATACCGTATCTTCCCCTTGGGTGAAGGCATAATCTAAACCATTGGCACGAGCCACCACAATAGGAATGCCGATTTCTGCTTCTAGTTTAGGAGCAATGCCTTCCAAATCCATTTTAATGATTTCGGTGGTGCAAGTGCCAATCCAAACAATTACGGAAGGATTCCGATCCCGTTTGATTTGATCACAGAGGCGTTTTAGTTCTTCGTAATCGTTCAACTGAGCGGAAATATCGCCTTCTTCGAGTTCTGCCATAGCATACCGAGGTTCAGCGAAAATCATCACGCCCATCGCATTTTGCAGAAAATAGCCGCAGGTTTTCGTCCCAATGACCAAGAAAAAGCTATCTTCAATTTTTTGATAGAGCCAAGCCACACAACTGATGGGACAAAACGTATGGTAATTCCCAGTTTCGCAATCGAAGGTGAGGGGTTGGGGGACAGTAGGCTGGGGTGCAGTGGAAGTCATAGATCAGGATTTATAGCTTTATGGAAATGACTTAAGGGAAATGATTTAGGAATGATCCCCCTAAATCCCCCTTGTGAAGGGGGACTTAATCAATCTACTTCCCCCTTTCTAAGGGGGACTGAGGGGGATCTCCTCTAACAGCAAATTAATTTAAACTCCAGCGAGAACTGGTTCTGATTTAGCATCTACCGTTCCGCCCACTGGTGCAGAAGTATAGAAATCCGACAGCAGAGCAAACAAATCACGATCTACCACTTCCTTCGGTACGACACCCTCAGGAGCCGCCAAAATCTGATCCGCAATGTTCAGATAGTACTCACCGATGTAAGCCACACTAGGATCTTTCTCTGCCATCTCAAATACGGTTTTACCTTTGATCCGAGAAACCCGAATATCATCAATCAAGGGTAAGACTTCCAAAACAGGCATGGGCACATGGTCGATGTATTTGTCGATTAAATCCCGCTTATTGGTGCGATTACCGATTAAACCCGCCAAACGCAGGGGATGGGTACGAGATTTTTCCCGCACTGAAGCCGCAATCCGATTGGCAGCAAACAAAGCGTCAAAACCGTTATCCGTGACGATCATGCAATAGTCGGCATAGTTCAACGGAGCCGCAAAACCACCGCAAACCACATCCCCCAACACGTCAAACAAAATCACGTCATATTCATCAAAAGCATTCAATTCCCGTAACAGCTTCACGGTTTCGCCCACCACATAGCCGCCACAGCCTGCCCCTGCCGGAGGACCACCCGCCTCAACGCAATCCACACCGCCATAGCCTTTATAAATCACATCTTCGGGCCATACGTTTTCGTAATGGTAACTACGGGCAGCTAGGGTGTCGATAATTGTGGGAATCAAAAAGCCAGTCAGGGCAAAGGTGCTGTCATGCTTCGGATCACAACCAATTTGTAAAACTTTTTTGCCGCGTCGGGCTAAAGCCACGGAAATATTACAACTGGTCGTGGATTTGCCAATGCCGCCTTTTCCATATACTGCCAGTTTCACTACGCTTGCTCCTGCCCATGAATTAGGGGTGTGGTGTTGATTGCCTCTGATTATGGGTGAGTCGAGCGGTTTCGCCAAATAGGTCTGATCGCGTAAATCAAAGCAAATCAAAGCAAATCAAAGTAAATCAAAGTTTAAACTAGTAAAAACCCTTTAAATTAATTAATTAACTTTTTTAAGCCCATAAATAAAATTTGTTGTATTAGTTCAAAATAATCTTAGACAATAAACAAAATTTTCCTCAGATCGATGATCAATCACTTTTAGCCCATCAATACGAATCTTTACAAACCTGGTTTATCAAAGCCTGTACCGTAACCCAAGGTATTTACCACCACATTTTTGATCCCCCAGATCCCTATATCATTGTATTTAGTCTATGGAAAATGATTTAGGATTAGTTTCTGGCGAATTATGTAAATAAATACGTCTAAAATCCGTTACCCATAGCAAACTTAATGATATTTTGACGTAATTCAGCGGTAAGTTCACATCAGACAACCTTGACGAAATTGGAGTCATATTCACAGTTATACTCAAGGTCTGACAGCTATTTGACCGATTTACCCCCCAATTAAAATCAAACATAATTAGGCACTGAACCAGCTATTTAGGTGCTTATTAGTCAGTCATTTAGATCAGCTCTAATCATTGTCTAGTCTGATCTCGTGGTAGTTTTTAGTTAAATTTATCCTTATCTCGGGCGCGATCAAATTACGCACAAACGGCATAATGTAGCCTGATTTCACCGATTACCTTTACCATCATCTAAACTAGCTGTAATGGCTTTCCTAAGTTGCCGATGCCTCAGACTTAGCCGAATCAGCAGTCAAGCGATAATTAGCTGAATAATATTTCATTCTGTTTTTTAACCACCTGTCTCATATCCTTAATTTGGGTAAACCGCGATGAAGATGCCCCAAACCTGCCCCCCTGAAACTATGCCAGTGGTTACCATCCCAAATTCTCGTCATTTTTTAACCACATTTGGGCTGAGGGATGCCGTTAGTTTGCCCACGAAATTTTTTAGAGTGGTCTTTAATACCCTGACCCTAACTCTGACTACCTTAGGTACGTTTGGCATGGGTTTAGTGCCTGCGGTAGCGCAAATTGTGCCCGATGGTTCCACCGCCACTAAGGTACAAGGGAATGTAATTGTCCCCACTGGTACGGGTACGGTGAATGGCGGCAATCTCTATCACAGCTTTGATAAGTTCAATGTGCCGACTAATGGGGTGGTATTTGGCACGGGTAATTCTGCGGTAAATGGGGCGCAGGTTAATAACGTCATCAATCGAGTTACTGGGGATACACCATCACAAATCCTTGGCACCATTGAAAGCCGTCAAGCGTTCCCCAATGCCAATCTATATCTGATGAATCCCAATGGGATTATTTTCAGTAAGGATGCCAAACTGGATGTGGGCGGTTCCTTCTATGCCACAACGGGAACGGGGATGACGTTTGCGCCTGGTGGTAATTTAGGTAGTAATTTCCAAGTTGATAAAAACAGTACTACTTTCCCTAATGGCGATCCCCAGAGTATTCAATTTGCCGCAACTCAACCAGCAGCAATCATTAATCAAGGGAATTTAGCAGTTAGGGAAGGTCAAACCCTTTCTCTAACTGGTGGCACCGTAGCTAATACAGGAAATCTCAGTGCGCCCCAGGGGAATATTACGCTGCAATCTGTGTCTGGGCAGCAACAGGTAGAAATTCGCTCCCCTAATAGTGTTTTAGGCTTGTCAGTGACGGGACTTAATCCTCAATGGCAAGGGAAATTGAGTGATATTCCCCAATTAGCGGCAATGCTGACCGGACCAGTTCCCGAAGCGAATCAAGTAGTGGTGCAAGGAGATGGCAGTTTAGCGCTGGTGCAGGCTTCCACACCGGACAGTATTCCTGCAAATAGTATTCCAGTGAATCAAGGGAGTACTGTATTTACGGGTACAGCCAATGCTGTTGGGGGAACAGTCCGAATTCTGGGAACCCAAATAGCTCTGACTAATGGAACCATTAATACTGCCAGTGAGAATTATGGCGGTAATATCTTTGTTGGTGGCGACTACCAAGGGCAAGGAACCACGCCCCGTGCTAATTACACCTATATCAGTCCTACCACATTCTTCAAAGCCAATGCTTTAACCAATGGCAACGGCGGCAGAGTAATTATTTGGGCGGATGGTTTAACCCGCTTCTTTGGGGATATCAGCGCCCAAGGGGGACCAGACGGCGGTGATGGCGGATTTGTGGAAGTTTCAGGCAAAGAGCGGCTGCAATTCAGCGGTAATGTGACTACATTCGCACCATTGGGCAAAAATGGCAGTTTATTACTTGATCCGACGGATATTGATATTGTTTTTACCGGTTCAGCAACGGGTAGTTTTGTCATAGCCGCTGGTAATAGCAATTATTTACCCACCAATGGCGGACCAGATCAGATTATCAACACCACCATTGATACTCTTCTGTTAACAAATAATGTCACCATTTCCACCGCTTCCGTTGGTACAGCGACGGGTATTTTGAATGTTAATGCCCCCATTGCCTGGAATAGTGCCAATAGTTTAACTTTAATCGCTAACAACACCCTAACGATTAATATCGGAGCGAATATCACAACTACTGGTACAGGTTCCTTCACTGCTATTAGCACGGGAGATCTCAATGTCCAGAGTTCGATTCAGTTAGCAGGGGGTAATCTTTCTCTAACTTCCAATAGCGGTAATGTCACTGTCAATGGCACAGGTCAACCCATCGTAACTGGTGGGGGAAAGATGACCTTCCGTTCAAATCAAGCAAATACAGGTACAGTAACCTTAGTCCCTGGTACAGTAGATTCCGGTGGTGGTGATATTACTTTCATAACGGATAATATATCTTTAGGGATTCTGACTAATACAGGCGGTAAGGTAATCATTGAACCAGCAACCCCAGGGCGCGGTATTCTACTCACTAATGGTTTAGCTGATTCCAGCCGACTGAGTTTAGACGGTAGCACAATTACGGCGCTTAATTCCAATACCTATCAATTAATTACCATTGGGAATAATAATAATTCAGGGGATATTACATCAGAGGGTGGTGTTAGTTTAGATAAGAGTCCGATTCAATTCTTGACTCCGGGTAACTTTATAGTTGCGGCGGGTGGTTCTACCTATGGTGATTTACAGGTTACCGCCGCCAATACCAAACTATTTGGGAATCTTGCCGGAACCAATCGGACGTTTAATAGCAATTTCATTATTGAAACTAGTGGGGTCAATCTGCGTGCAAATCCGACCCTTGGTGGTGGTAATGTCATCATCACTGGTACCATCAATGGTTTAACTGGTGGTGAGAATTTCGGCATCACGGTTAATGGCACAGGATCGACGGGGAGTCTGACTTTACTCGGTGCGGTCGGTAATAATCAACCCTTGGGGCAACTGAGTTTAAATACTGGGGTGAATGCTGATCTGAGGGCAATTACTGCTAAGGGATTGACAGTAAATGGCTTTTCTGGCACGGTTAATTTCCTTGGAGCCGTAAACTTGGACAGTGATGGTTTAGATGTTGGTTCTACGCCTCCGGTCGCTA
Source organism: Pseudanabaenaceae cyanobacterium (assembly GCA_044358815.1). Classification (GTDB taxonomy): domain Bacteria; phylum Cyanobacteriota; class Cyanobacteriia; order Pseudanabaenales; family Pseudanabaenaceae; genus JBAXSK01. Next base: position 30,224 of record JBIKNH010000009.1, read on the forward strand.
ATATTAATGTTGGTTCGCCGATTACTATCCTTAACTCTGGCTTCTTAAGTTTGAGAGCGAGTAACTTACTCAGTGTCAATGGTGCTTTAAGAACTAATGGTGGTAATACCAACTTATTTGGTAATACCGTCAATATCAATGCTCAGGTTAGAGGAAACACGATTAATCAAGGTTCCCTAAACATTGGTGCGACTAATGCCATAACTATTGCGGCAGCAGCACCCATTGTGTCAGGTGCTGGAACAGCTATTGGTTTTGGTGGTGCTACTAGTACTTCCGTAGCTGGTTCCATCAGTTCCCAAGGAAATATGTTATTTGGTAGTCCTGTCACTCTGACTGGTACTACAACAATTCAATCTAATGATCAGGCTGATGGCATTGTTTTCCAAAACACCTTAAATGGTGCTGGACAAAGTTTAACTTTGGTGAGTGATGCTTTGACTTTTGGCGGTGCTGTCAGTGGCTTGGGTAATTTGACCCTCAAACCAGCTACTAATGCTTATCCAGTTCAGTTGGGTGGTGTGGCAGTTAATGGCAGTCTCTCTCTGACTTCAGGTAGTTTAGCGAATCTATTTCCTGGGGTAACTTCCCTTAATGTCGGTGGTGGTACTAGCGGTAATATTACTGCGGTGGCAACGGTACCGAGTATTCCAATCCCTTTAACTTTACAGCCCGCTATAGGGAGCAAAGTAATCATTCAAACCCCATTGACGGCAACGGGCAGCGGTTCGCTTAATGTAATTGGTTCATTGGATTTAAATGGGAATATAACTACTGCGGGTGGTGGAATTACCCAATCGGGCGGGGCAGTGACCCTCCAAACTAATGTTACCTTAGACAGTAGTAGTGGAAGTGGAGCAATTAACTTAGGCGGCACTATTGATGGTGCTTTTGATCTCATTGTCAATTCTGGTTCCAATAATATTACGCTTGGCAGTGCTTTAGGAAATACTACACCACTAGGCAATCTTGCTCTGAACTCTACTGGTTTAACTTCGGTACAAGGTTTGAATGTGAATACATTGCTAACTCGTTCTCTTAGTCGGGTGACTCTAAACGGTAATGTCACTAGTACCAATAGCCAAACCTACGGTGGTGAAGTATTCATTGGTGGTTCCGGAATTACTTTAAACAGTAGTGCGAATAATGGACCCATATCCTTTGCTAGTACTGTCAACAGTGCTACCGCCACGCCCACTAATTTAACAATTAACCCTGGTATTGGTGATATTACCTTTCAAGGAGCAGTGGGAAACACTAATCGGTTAGGTATTCTGACTATTTCCCGTCCGGCTATTTTCAACGTCGGTGTTAATCAGTTTGATCAGAATGTTACTGTTGATAGCCTAGTAACCGCTCAGGGGGGAGTCTCTACTATTATCAATGGTAACATTACCACTAATACTACTGCTGGACAGGTTTACAACAATCCTGTAGTACTGAAGAATAATGTTGTATTAGATTCCAGTGCAGGAAATGGCGCAATTACATTTAATTCAACTTTGCAATCCGATGGTACGAAAAATCCCAATTTAACCCTTGCCGCAGGTACGGGAGCGATCACTTTTGGTGGTGTAGTTGGTGGTTCCAGTGCCGCTCAGAACTTAAATGACCTGGTGATTAACAGTGCGAGTAGCATTAACATTGCCAACAACATCACCAGTGCCGCTGGAATGACATTCACTCAGCCAGTCAATATAACTGGCGCTACTGTGATTTTAACTAGTAATGGTGGTGGCACTAATTTTGGTAGTACCCTCAATGGCGGTGGTGATTTAACAGTTAGCGCCACTGGTGTAATAAGTTTTGCTGGTGCAGTCGGTAATACATCACCCTTATCTAGCCTAGAAGTTAATGCTTCTCAAATCCGGCTGAATGATAACTTCAATGTGACCAATAATCTCTCATTTTTCGCTCCTGTTACTCTAAGTAATTCTCGAAATACGCCAATTACTTTAACTGCTGGGAGAGTTGGCTTTAGTGATACTCTCGATGGTAGCCGTTCCGTAACGGTAAACAGTACTCAGCCCGCCTCATTTAGTACTGACATTGGTGCTACCACTCCTCTCAACTCATTGACAGTGGCTACTCCAAACTACACTAGTTTACAAAACATTACTGTAGTTGGCGATTTAACCCTTGGGAATATACAATCAACGTCTTCCCCTGGTACTCCCATCCAACTGCGTTCTACTAGCGGCAACATTGTAATTGGTACTATTACCCATGTTGGTAATTCGGATGTTCCCAGTGGTGGAACCGTCTCGGTAAACAGCGACAATGGTTCCATTACCATCGGTGCAATTGACACCCGTGCTTATGCTTCGGGACCCACTGCTGCTGGTGGTGCAGTGTCATTACAAACAAAAGGTTCATTAAACATCAATGGCTCAGTTAATACCAGTTCCACTAACAGTTCTGGCGGCAAACAAGATTTTACTGTCGGTGGATCATTTACCAGTGGGGATTTAATTTCATCGGGTCAAACAGATGGCGGCGATATTACGGTTAAGGCGAATACTAGTATTACTACAGGTAATATTAATGCTAGTAGCAGTATTGGCAAAGGCGGTAATGTGCTCCTTGACCCTGTGGGTAATGTCGTCGTTGGTTCCATTAATACTTCAGGGGCAACTCAAGGAGGTAATGTAACCTTGGTCAGTACTGGCGGCGCTTTACAGCTACTCAATACCATTACCAGTGCAAGTAATGCTAGTTGCATCGGCGCGAGTATTTGTACAGCGGGAGGCACAGGCGGTTTAATCAGTCTCCAACATGGCGGTCTCAATCCTTTTGTGGTGGGTAGCCCAACAATCAATGGTGCTGCTGGATTCTTAACCAATGGTCTCAATACGATTCCAGTGGGCACGACGATTCCGGTGGTCGTGGGTAGTGACTATATCATTGGCAACATTAGGATTACACCAGGCGGCATTGTTTCAGTTATACCCGTGCCTAGTGGTCCCGTATTTGTCAATCCTACGGTCCTGAACCCCTTGCAACCCAATCCAGTAGTTACTAACCGAGTCACGAACATCAGTGAGATTACCCGAACCCAAGTAGATTCGCTGCTGAGGCAGAACCGCCTTGCTGAAGCTTTTAATGTATTGGAGCAGGGTTATCAATCGCAACTGGAAGTTTATACGGGTAGGAAACTGGGGGGTAGTGGTGAGTCTGGCAGCGCTTGGGTGGGCATTGACGAAGGACAACAACTTCTAGCGGAAATCTCTCAGCGCACGGGTAGCAGCGCGGCTCTGATTTATCCAGTGATTTTGGATGATCGCATTGAGATTATGGTCATTCCACCGAAGGATCGGGGCGCACCTTTCCGTCGCACCAGTAATCCTGTCACTGCCAGGAGAGTCAACGCAGTTTTACAAGATTATGCAGTAAACTTGCGGGATACATTATCACGGGATTATCTCGAACAATCACGAGAATTATACAATTGGGTAATTGCACCCATTGATGAGGAATTACAGCGCCAGAAGATTGATACTCTGGTATTTGTGATGGACGGTGCGATGCGAATTGTACCACCAGCGGCACTCCATGATGGCAAACAGTTTTTAGTAGAACGTTACGCTACAGTAAATATTCCTTCGTTGCGACTGACCCGTCTAGAATATCGTGATCGGGCTAATAATCGAGTTTTAGCCATGGGTTTAACGGAGGCAGTGAGTGGTTTTAGTCGTTTGCCAGCGGTAGAAGTGGAATTACGCACTATTTCGGAACAGATTCTCAATGGGCAATCATTTTTAAACCAAGACTTTACCGTCGAGAATATGCAGCAACAGCGCCGCAATAGTAACTATGGTATTTTGCATTTAGGAACTCACGGCAAATTTGTCAGCGATACGAGTAACGGCTCATTCATTCAGTTTTGGGATAGCCGTTTACGGATGGATCAAATTACAAAACTGCGATTTGACAGTCCAGCGGTAGAAATGATGACCCTTAGCGCCTGTGAAACCGCAGTGGGGTCCAATTTAGGCATCAGTGGGTTAGCCATTGAGTCAGGGGCGCGGAGTGTATTGGCTTCTCTTTGGACAGTTTCCGACGCAGGCACTGCACCACTGATGATTAGTTTCTATCGAGACTTCCCTGATGCGGTACACAAAGCAGCAGCATTGCGTTCTGCCCAAATTTCGTTGCTCAGTGGCAAGGTACGCCTAAATAATGGTGTAATTGAAGGTATCCCTGGAGTTAATGGCGTGAAACTACCAGAGGCTGGGGCAAATATTGATTTACGACATCCTTTCTATTGGTCATCGTTTATTCTGGTGGGTAATTGGTTGTAGGTGTTTGTAGTTAGTTATGGGTAGTTGATGGAGAACTGGTAAAATTACACTAAAGAGCAAAGAGAATAATAGAACTATTCGGCAGACGGTGGCGCAGATTCACGCCAAGGCGCAAAAAAGGGCAACATGCATAAACCTGGTAATGCTGCTACTACAGTTATCAGGAAAAACCATGCCCAGTGGGAATTAGTCCACATGCTCAGCAGTTTGACCAATTCTCCGGCTGGGGCAACGATAATGTCTCGACTCACTGCCATCAAACTAGAAAGCAAAGCATATTGAGTCGCAGAAAATTGGCGATTACATAGGCTAATCAAAAAACCCACAAACGCCGCTGACCCCAAACCAATACAGAAATTTTCGACGTTAATCGTGGCAACTAATCCGAGGCAAGGACCACTAAAATCATTCGTGCCGCCCAAACATAGGTTATTGACTACTTTGCCATTGGCATCAATAATTTTTTGCGTCATGGTGGGATTGGCTTGTCCTACTAAGGCTAAACCCCAATAGGTGAGATTACTCAAGGCTTGCAAAACTCCGAAAATCCATAGGGAGCGGTTCACGCCGATTTTGGTTAAAATCGCCCCACCACACAAAGTACCAACTAAGGTTGCAGCTAAACCTAAACCGCCCCGTACTGCGCCAATATCGGCATCCCTAAACCCAACTTGCAGCAAAAATGGCACGGTAACCACCCCCGCTAACGAATCCCCCAAACGATACAGCAGGATAAATACCAAAATTAGGATCGCTTTGCTAGATCCAAATCGCTGAAAGAAGTCAATAAAAGGTAAAACTACTGCCTGCTGTAGGGAAGCCGGAGCAAGATTTTCACCAGTGGGTTCCGGTGCAAACCAAAGGCAGATGATCCCTAAACTCATCAGGGCTGCCATAGCCACATACACCCCCTGCCAACCTAAAAGCGGTGCTAACAGAAAGGCAATGCTACCAGTGGTTAACATCGCCGCCCGATAGCCTAAAACCGGTACAGCAGCGCCAGGTCCCAATTCCGCTGGTTCTAAAACATCGGTGCGATAGGCATCAAAAGCAATATCTTGGGTGGCACTGAGAAAAGCAATTAGTAGAGCATTGAGACCCAACCACCAAAGGCTTTGACGCGGTTGATGCCAAAACATTAAACCCAAGGACAGGATCAACCCCAATTGCATGAATAAAATCCAACTGCGGCGGCGACCAACCCCCCAACGGTTAAACCATGACGGCTGATAGCGGTCCACCAGTGGTGACCACAAAAACTTCAGGGAATAGGGCAAGCTGACTAAACTAAACCAAACTACGGTGCTAATATCCACCTTCTCGCTAGTCATCCAAGCTTGCAGAGTGTCTTTAGTCAGCAGCAAGGGTAAACCAGAAGCAAAACCCAGCCCTAATAAGCCCGCCATTTTCCGGCTTTGGAACACCCGCAACGCGGAGAGAATTTGATTCATGAATTTTTTATGTCGATAAAATCTATTTAATTACTAGGGCATTGCTAGATGTAGTAATTATGACGACTAATCGGCAAATTTAGATTTTTTGAAAGTTGGTGTTTTGAGTCAGAATGATATGAGAACCTACGCAGATTTATCCAAATTCCACTACTAGGTTCTGTTACTAAAAGCCTGACTGAAATTCAATTCGGAAGAACTGTTTAGAAGAACAGTAACTTTCCAAACCTCCCACATTACGCAAAATTTCAGACGACAAACATCAAGCAGTAAACATTACGGCACAAAAACCACGCAATGAATCCTGCGTCACTAATCAAACCAATTCAAATCAATTCAAATCAATTAAGAAACCGAGTTATTAAAACCTTACTCTCTTTCACCGAGCCATCCGCCGATTTAGTAACTCTTCTTCTAGGGCAGCAATGCGATTATAAGCTGTGGTAAGTTGAGCCGTTAAACGCCGAATTTGCCATTCCGAAGAAATCTCACTGCCATTCATTTGACTAGACCAAGACTGACTCTTATCAGACAAAACATCCTTATGTTCTGCAATAAAGCTATTTTCTGAATTAGGGGACGACACGCCATAATATTCATGAACCACACTAGCAACCTGTTGTGGTAGATTGTCAAAGCGTTGACGCAGCAATCTAATTTGCTCATTTAGTTCTGCAATTTGCTGTTGTAGCTTGTCCATAACCTAGTTGCCTCTCTTTAATACACGAAATCCCATGAAAACTGTGCCCGATTGAGCACTACAATTCGGGTATTACAAGCAAACATTCCAAATAATATGCGAAATACTATCTGACACTGCCTATTAAAATTACCCGTCGGAATTGTTTATTAGAATTGCCCACTGCATAGCACCTCAACTCCTGTGACAATGGTTTTAGATAATTCGTCTTGTGGCATCATCTAAAATGTCTCATCCCCAGAATCGCAGATATAAGGCAATGTATGATTTGTCTGCTGCTATTCTTACCCCATCAACGCCTAAACTGGTGAATCATATAAATGATTTAAGTTTTATGATCTAAAATGCTTGGCTAAATTCTACTTAAGCTTTTTATAATCTTTTGCGTCTCTTCACAGCGGAACCCTAGTCAAATCGTTACCTGGACAATCTCAAGGGTTAACTTAGGCTTTGATCACCACCCAAAATATCATAGTTATTGGAAACAACTTAGCGAAAAATAACAGTAATTACTGAGGTTTTTTCTTTAAAACTCTTTGGGAAAAGTAACAATAAGCTTAAGCCTTCAGAATTTATTACTTAGGGTAATATTTCAGTAAATCAATCAAACCCCTCAATCAAATTACCCTATGCAAATTAACCCACTAGTTAAGAATGCATTTGATCTAAATAACTCCCTACTCCTAAAGCTTCTAATTTGGCTTGTTTACCTAGAACCATGTCTTTGAGTTCCTGACGGTAAGCCTGAACCGCCTTAAGTAAACTCGGTTCATAGGCTCCCAAAATTTGCACCGCCAATAGTCCTGCATTTTCAGCATTACCAATTGCCACCGTCGCCACTGGAATCCCCTTAGGCATTTGCACAATGGAATACAGAGAATCGACACCGCCTAAATTCTTGGTAGCTACAGGTACACCAATCACTGGTAGGGGAGTCAATGCCGCCACCATGCCAGGCAAATGTGCCGCGCCCCCTGCCCCTGCAATAATTACCTTAATACCCCGTTTATGGGCATGGTGGGCAAATTCCACCATCCGTTCAGGGGTGCGATGGGCAGAGATAATCGCCACCTCATGGGCAACACCAAAACGCTCACATACTGCTGCTGCTGCCTGCATCGTGGGCAAATCGGAATCACTACCCATAATAATGCTAACCACTGGATGATTTAGCGAATTAGATGGGTTTGGCGCAGAGGCAACGTCAGGACTAGAATGAGCCATAGGTTGTGAATAAATTACCAATAAACTACCGACAAATTACACTAAAAAGCTAGTTAAACTAAAAAACTAGAAAAGCCGCTTACTACCATCAGGGCGAATTGTCCCCCAGTTGGTTTTAGCTTGGGCTAACTGCTCATCGGTTAACTTAGCGCCTTTGAGGTCAGCATTACAAAGATTTGCCCCGCGTAAACTAGCCTGACTCAGATAAGCTCCCTTCAGGTTTGCGCCGCTCAGATTTGCCCCAGATAAATCAGTTTTACTCATATAAGCCGACTGCAAATTAGCTTCTCGTAAATCCGCTAACATCATTGATGCACTGCCTAAGTCCGCCTTAATCAAAATCGCCCGCTGCATTTTAGCTTCCCGCAGATTTGCCCCATTGAGTTTAGCTTGGCTAAGATTGGCACCTTGGAAACTAGCGCCGGTCAAATCGGCAAAGCCAAAGTCCGCCTCCACTAATTTAGAGCGACTCATGACGATTCCCGCTAAGGTGGAGCTACCAAAAGAAGCTTTACTGAGATCTTGGTTTGCAAAATTACGCTTACCCTGACCATACTCAAGGATTACCCTACGTCCACCCTTGATTTCCCTTTCGCCCCCTACCCGACTGGTTGCCCCTTGTCCATGATTGAAATGGGTGTTACCAGCGGAAGTTAACATCCCACCGTTATTAAAACTACCGGTATTCCCCTGATCTGTCCTTGATCTTTGGGGCATTCCTGTGGCTGGGTTAGGTTGTGCCCGATATAAACCACTTTGGCTGGGCATTGGCGAAGTCTGCTGACCCATGCCGCCACCGCGCTGATAGCCCCCAGCAGTACCAGGGCGTATGGGAGCGGTATTAGGCTGGAAAGCACCACGATTATTCCCCCCACGGGACTGGGGCGGGGGTGACTCTAAAGCTTGCAGGACCTGCTCAGCGGACCGGAATCTTTGGGTGACACTTTGTTGGAGCATCTTGTCAAAAATGCCCTGGAGGTGTTCGTTAAGTTGTACCTGAGACCGCCAGTTAATTTCTCCAGTGTAGGGATCATGGGGTAAGTCCTTCGGTGAGCGCCCCGTCATCAGATATAAACAACACATAGCAGTGGCGTAAATATCACTGGAGTAAACCGGACGCATTGCCATTTGTTCGGGTGGTGCAAACCCAGGTGTACCAATTGCAAAGTTAGTTAGTAAACCGCTGGGATCTTCACCATCATCGTCATCGGGAGTGGTTTTATTGACTTGACTCGAAACTGCCCCGAAATCGATTAAAACTAACTGTCCATCTTGTTTGCGGCGAATGATGTTAGCCGGTTTAATATCCCGATGAATTACGCCATTGTCATGCATAAACCCCAAAGCCGGCAGCATTTCCATCAATACTTTACGGATCTCTACCTCAGTAAAAGCCCCCCGTCGTTCGTATTCTTGCTTTAGGGTTTCTCCTTCGACATATTCCTGTACTAGATAAAAATTACCTGCTTCTTCAAAATAGTCTAACAAGCGGGGAATCTGGGGATGATTACCAATTCGTCCCAGGGTCATGGCTTCGCGCTCAAATAGTTCCCGCGCCATTTTCATCACACTGGGGGATTGGGTATTGGGTCGCAGTTGCTTCACCACCGATGAAGGAAATCCAGGTAAACCCTCATCATTGGACAAAAACGTTGCGCCGAACCCTCCTTTACCCAATGGACGCACAACACGATATCGCCCACGTAACTTGAGTTGAGCACCACAAGCAGCACAAACTAGGGAGTTAGGGGGATTATCTGGTTTTGGACAAGTAGGATTGACGCAGTAGCTCACAGCTCGGTCACTGCTCCTATTCAGAAGATTATGTTTATTTGGATCATTTGAACAACTGATGCTAGAACATCAAAGCTTAACATCGGTTATTACATTTTATTGTCTCAGCAATCACAGCGGCAATTTATAGTGATTTCCAAAAGTTTAATCTAGAATTCAATCTAAAATCCAATCTTAAAGTTTAATCCAAAGTCTAACTTAATAACTGAGACTAGATATAAGTCGAGGTTTTATCACATCGATTTTAGGGCACTAATTTCAGGCTGATTTAGGCTTATTAACATCCATCTTTGATGGACCTAGCTATGAAATTTTTAATGATGCTGTAACATTCACGACGATTGGTCACTATGATAGCACACCACCACTACCAC
>JBIKNH010000292.1:0-3451 GCA_044358815.1 Pseudanabaenaceae cyanobacterium
CTTACAGGAATCTGCTGATCCTGTGTCACGGCGGGCAGTGCGGCAAGTCCTCGGCTATGTCTTAAATCAAACTTTACGGTTATTGCATCCGTTTATGCCCCATGTAACGGAAGAGATTTGGCAAATCCTGACCTATGGAGTGAGTGAGCCAGATCCGTCTCGTCCTGTCTTGGCAATTCAAGCCTATCCTGAAGTCCAGACTGATTTAATTAATCCTGAATTGGAAGAGCAGTTTACCCTATTAATTGGTGTAATTCGGACTTTACGGAATTTACGTGCTGAGGCAGAAATCAAGCCTGGTTTAGCAATTAAAGCAATTGTCCAGAGTGAATCTGCTCGCGAACGGGAATTACTCACCGCTGGTCAGCAGTATCTTTTGGATTTAGCGCGGTTATCAGAGGTGGCAATTGTGGCTGATGGCGCGAACTTGCCCCAACAGTCCATTAGTGGCGTAATTGGTACGGTGCAGGTGGTGGTTCCCTTAGAAGGGGTAGTAGATGTTTCGCAATTTACGGGTAAGTTGCAGAAGAATCTTGCCAAATTACAGAAGATGATCGAAAGTACCCAAGGGCGGTTAAATAATGCCGGCTATGTGGAAAAAGCGCCTCCAGAAGTCGTGGCAGCGGCTCGGGCAGAACTGGCAGAAAGTCTCAAACAACAGGAGATTTTACAAGGTCGGTTAAACCAGTTATCTGGTGGTGCGTAAGCTTTATGGGTAGTAAGACAACGTAAGGTATGTATATGAAATATCTGTGCGAACGTTGCAAGCATTTCCACCTGCAGGCATTATTTACTCGTAGATTAAGACTGTAAGATCACGAACTTATCCATTTCTAGACTATTAACATCCGTAAAATAAATACTAGATGTGGAAAAATTTTTACAACTTTACTATATAAAAGACATGGTAAAAACAGTTAACGAAGCTTTTAACATTTTTTTGAACGACTATGTAAATCTTGATATGGTAGAGACTCAACGAGCCAGAACTAGTCGTGATTGGCTACTAGCCCAAATTCATCTATTTCCTGATAGAGATATAAACTTTCCAAAGTTGTACTCAGAAAAAGATATATCCTTTGGCTCTTTTTCTAGACGTACCAAGAAAAGACCACTTGATGACATTGATATGATGATTGCGTTGAGTGCGGAAGGTGGAGTTTACCATGAGGTCATGAATACAATTGAGATTTATATTCCCGATTCTGCTCACGAACTGAAGAATATCTGCTTTGACAACACAAACATTCTTAGTTCTAGAAAAGTAATAAACAAGTTCATTAGCCTGCTTGAGAAAGTTCCACAGTACAAGCAAGCTGACATTAAGCGCAACATGGAAGCTGCAACCCTTAACTTAAAGACGTATCCTTGGACGTTTGACATTGTACCTTGCTTTTTTACACAAAAGGACTGGCTCAATAGAGATTACTATCTGATCCCTGATGGTCAAGGAAACTGGAAGAAAACTGATCCAAGAATTGATAGGAATCGAGTTACTGACATTAATCAATATCATGATGGTAATGTACTGAATGTCATCAGATTAATGAAATATTGGAATAAAAGACCAACCATGCCATCAATGTCATCATACCTACTCGAGAACATAATCTTGAATTTCTATTCTGCACAACATTATACTAAAGCGTCTGGTTACATAGAGTATGAATTCATCAAGGTTTTGAGAAACATCCAGTATTCAGTTTTTCACCCAGTGAATGATCCTAAGAAAATTCAAGGCAATATCAATCAACTTAGCATGGAGGAGCGATATAAAATTTCTGAAAGAGCAAGTCTTGATTATAGGAGAGCATTGGAAGCCAGAGACTTAGTAGAAAAACAAAGTAATCATAAGCTAGCTATTAGAAAGTGGAGTGAGATATTTGGCGATAATTTTCCATCCTATATCTGATCAAAGATTTCAAATTCAAAACTAACATCAATATCTATGAATAACATTTGTCAAACGCAAAATAATCAGCAAAGTTTAGAACTATTAGCCGCGCAACGTCAACTATATTCCGATGCGAAAAGTTTGCAAGTAGTTAGTCTAATCATGAATGTTCCGTTGGTAATTATATGGTCAGCATTGGTTGCGTTAATTCCTTCACTTAACGGTTATAGTGCACTATGGGGAATCACTGCTACACTCTTAGAACTTCTTGTCTTTTCACGCATACAAAAATCTAACCAAGAAAAAGCTGCTAAAATTCAGCAATTATTTGACTGTGAGGTTCTACAGTTTGACTGGGCAAGTCTAAACTGTGGATTTCGTATCGAACCAGAAATAATTCTTGATGCTTCTAATAGATATAGACGCAAGCGACAAAACTTCACGGAACTACAAAATTGGTATCCTGTTAGTGTTGGTCAGCTACCAATTTATCAAGCACGAATCATCTGTCAAAGATCAAATGTTTGGTGGGATTCTCAATTACGTCGTCGCTATTCTCAAGGGATAATTTGGGTACTATGTTTTTTGACAATTATTGTCTCTTTAATTGGTTTGACTGGAGGCTTAACACTCGAAAAGTTCCTATCAGCCGTTCTAGCTCCATTAACTCCAGCATTTGTCTTTGGGTTGCGTCAATTGACTGAGCATAATGAGTCCGCTGTAAAGCTAGACCGATTGAGAGAAAGTGCAGAGACTCTTATTCAAGAAGTAATTCGTGGAAGATATACTCCACAAGATCTTGAGAGAGAGTCTTATAGCCTGCAAACACAAATCTATGATAACCGTCGGCGTAGCCCCCAAATCCTTGACTGGATTTATTCGCGATTAAGAAATGAAAACGAGGAAAGGATGAATAAAGGTGCTGAGCTATTAGTACAAGAATTAATCCAAAACCCGTAAGTGATAATTACGGTGATTTTGGTGAGAGCCGTCGGGCTTTGAGAATCGCCGCAATTAAGCAAGTATAGGAAAGTAAACCCACCACGGCTAAAAGCCACCAACTCACCAGGGCGGTGCTGTTCCATAATGCATGGAGGAGCGCCGCACTAAAGTAGCCAGTGCCGAGGATTTGCCAACAATATTTAGGCTTTAGGGCGCTTAAACCAATGAAATACCCGAAATAACCGCTATATGCCATGTGTCCGGCGACGGAGCCTAAAATGCGCGGAATCAATAGCTGCAAACCTGCTAACTGCGCAGTATCTAAGTTTTGTCCGGAGCGCGTAAAATTACTGATAATCTGCGGTACATATAGCCCAAGGGTTTCCACTAGGGTAAAACTTACGGCGGCGGCAGTGCCTAAAACTATGCCATCAAGGGGTTCTGTAATGCCCCAAGTTTGGCGTTTGTTGGCGATGCCTGGGGACTTCACAAAAGTTTTCACAAAAGGTTTTAACTTCCGTTTGGTGAGGTGAATGATGATTCCCCAAGGTTCTGTCATGAGCCACCGAATAAATAGAATGGGAACAGCTTTCAGCAATTCTTCCATTAATCCCG
>JBIKNH010000293.1:0-3444 GCA_044358815.1 Pseudanabaenaceae cyanobacterium
ACAAACATTTGTATCGAGTAAATAAATTAAAGAATTATTACTTATTAACAACCCCAACTAAATCATCATCCGTATCTTCATAAATTCCTAGATCATCTTCTGCAAAATCAATATCAGCACAAGCACCATATAAATTAAGTATTCCCCCAGAATGAAGCATATTTTTTTGTTTTAAAAATTCCTGAAATTCAGCATTAGAAAAAAAATTGAGCATATCTCGTAACTCATCAAAATTAATCAATCCATCTTTAAAAGCATCTAAGACAAGATTAGCCAGGATTTTTTGTGGTAAATTACTCCATGTATCTTGTATCTTTTCCGTTAATGTATCTGGTAAATCAACTGTAATTTGCATAATTAAAAAATCTCCTAACCCTACATTTTTATTTTACAGTTTTTTGGATAATTTCAGTTAATTTAAAATCACTGTAAGCCATCTTTATTACTTTTAATTAATTACACCACAGTCAACAGTCAATAAACCTCAATCTCCTAATAGTACCCTAATCGCTTTTAACGCTTGACTACGCTTCCCATTACTAATCTTAGCAAACCAGTAATGGGATTCCTCATAACTCATTGCTTTTATACCTTGGGCAATGTTAGCAATTCTTTCAGGTTTAGAAAGTGGTTGCACAGTCTGAAACAACAAAGCTAAATTTATCCCTGTTTCCTCACTTAAAACATAAGGACTTTGGCGATTATGACTTAATGTTTTTGGGTCATAATTATTGGCTTTTAAACAATCATAAATCGCATGTTTTACCTGAATTAAAGCATTACCCTTTAATCTACCAATCCGCTTGGCAGAAGGACGTTTTTTCTCTCCTGCCTTTTTATAAGCACACTGGTATAATTCTACTACAAAGTTATTATTCTCTGTGGAAACTATACGCAACTGAAACTCTTGCATATTTGTTGACTGTTAAGCTGTTGTGTGTTTAATTAGGATAAGGAATGCAGGCAAGATGCTTGCACTACTTTAATTTCAGGATTTCTCAATTACACCATATTTCGTTACAATCAGGTACAAATTGAAATCATAAAACCCTTGTAGTGCGGGCATCTTGCCCGCTAGATGTGTACCTCATAACACTGAAAAAAATCTGTATAAAATTTAGCTGCACATCAGTTTAAAGTCAACTAATAAGTTACTTTCGCCATTAAATTCAACCTATCCACCGGGTTACGGTTTAAGATATTTCTAATATGACTTATTTCTGCCCCCTCTGGTGAAATTGGTGCTGAAAATTTAAACTCTAACTTCAAATATACATCTGCTTTGACATCTTTAGTATTAAGCAAAGTATTCAAAGTATTCTGTACAGCACTCAAACTTTTATATTCTCCTTGATACTCTAAATTAACAAATTGTTTTCCTAAACTAATTCTTGCTGTTTGTTGAATATGAGGAGGTACTTTGGTAAACAAATTTAAGGCAGTTGATAACCTCCGATAGTCCATCAATTCTGTTACAGAAACTTCTATTGATTCAATTCCCTGTGCTTGATAATCTTTGATAAAATCAGCTAGTTGGGTGAAAGTGCTATTCAATGAACCTTCTGTATTAAATATTGCTGGTTTTACGGTAAATAAACCTCGTTTTTCTCCACCATTAGGAATAGGTAAAATTGTAGTAGTACCATAACTCAAGATAGAGGCTTTAGTTTCTTTTTCAACTACTTCCTCACTACCATAGTCAGCAACTATTTTAAAAATTGTAGTTTCAGAAATGCTAGTTTCATATTCATCACTAGGAAGAAATTCTCCAGTTCCAGAATTATGAGAATTATTTTGCACTAATTCCCCATCTTGATACAATTTAATTTTTAATGCCCCAGATGCTTTCCACCTTACCCGCACAGGTTTTAATTTATCTGTACTAGGCATAACTTGGGCATTTAGTTCAATTTCTCGTGGTTTTGGGGGTTGGAGAATACCCCGACGATACAATTCTATTTTTTCAGAAAATTCTATGGAATCAGGGGGAACAATTTTATTATCATCAGTTTTGATGAATAGTTTCTCACCAATTTTCATATCCCAACTACCATTTAAAATTCCTGTGCGAATTGTCTCTCGTAATTTAGATATTTCCGCATCAGAGAAAATATTTAAACTCAAATCTTTAGCAAAAGTTTCTTTTAATGCTTTCGTTGTCCAATGATTTATCCCTGCTGGCCAAACTTTCTGTAATATGAATGCTGGTGCATAAGATTGTGCTTCATCTTGACGGATTTTTTGACAGTCTTTGAGAGATTTTAAAATAATATCCTGTTGGTTATTACCTTTAATATCACCAGATTCTTGGGCAGGTAAAGTATAGTGCATTAAACCCTTGGGGGCTTTCACCGGATCATTGGCAGGATAAAATAAATGCCGATAGGTATTAGTAATGGATACTCTAATATTTAATTCAAATTTACCTTTACGATCTTTGAGTTGTTTTTGTTGATTTTCTGATAAGTCTTGCAAACGATTAGGAGAATTGAGAATATTTTGCATAGCCTGATATTCTCGCACATTCTCAATGGCACGTTGTAATTCTTGCTTATTAGCAATCAGAAATAACAGGCGATTTCTATAAGTGCGGAATTTCCCAGCTTCTCCAGTGCTGTTAAAAATGCGTTCTACTATAGCAGGTGGTCCATCTGTGGTAGAAAAAATCTCAGCATCATCAAAATCAATAATGCACAAAGCTACGCTATCAGCAACATCATCTACATCTGCGGGACTTATTGGTGCTGAAACTAATTTAAAGAATTTATCCGCGAAAATCGTATCCCGGCGTTTTCTTAATTCATCTTTGGCTTCAGTAATGCCAATTTGTGCTTTTTCTTCGGAAATGATTTTATTGAGTGATGGTTCTTCTTTAAATCTGGCAATGGAGGTAGTCGGATCATTTTCTAAATACCACGCTACTGCTGTGAGTCTGTCTAAAACAGTTTCTACAAAGCCAATTTCTAATCCTGGTGTCAGTAGGGATAAGTTTAATTCAGGACGACGAATACCTGCGGCAATTCCTTGGTTAATGGAATGTAAGAAAATGGTTCTAGTTACCCAGGTAGAAAAGGGAGGTTTGCCGGCTGTTTGCCATTCTGCGTCTTGTAATTGGCTATATGCTTCTCTACCATCTGGGTTATAAATGTCTGCTTGGATGGGGATTCGCATTAATTCTCTCCCCAATCGAGAAGTTAAATCACTGGTAATTTCTTCTTCAATGCCTACAGGGATATGATGGGTATGAATTAGGGGTATCCAAATTGGGGATTGTTGGCTGTTGGCTGTTGACTGTGAACTGTTAATGTTTTGCCAGAGATAACGTATAACTCCAGCAAATAGACGTAATGCACCCCTGGTGCGTTGGAAGTTGGGAATGGAGGCGATTTTTTTGGTTAATAGGCTAAACAGTTCAGGATGGAAGGGATAACTTTGATCAATACC
>JBIKNH010000140.1:0-12026 GCA_044358815.1 Pseudanabaenaceae cyanobacterium
ATTTAACGCCCAGAAGTCTTCATCAATATAAAGTACAGTTCCTAGAGAACCGCTTCGACCTGTAATTACACAAGGAGCTTTTACTTTAGCCTCACTATGTGTACCTACAATTCCTGTAGCTGCATAAATTGGAATATTCCCTTCTTTTCTGTCTCTATGTGGTAGGTCAAACCCCCTTTGAAGAATTAGTGCGTCTTCTAGCTTTCCTATCCATCCTTCAGGAATCAACCCCAACTCAGACTCAACCATTTTGACATTTTCATGATTAGGAAAGCGGAAATTAACAAACCACTCACGATAGAGCATTTGCGCCATTTCTTCTAATATCTTGATGCGTCTAGTGTTGTTTTCGATGAGGTCGTCATAGGCTGAGAGGATAGAGGCGATTTTGCGTTGTGTATTAAGATTAGGAAGCTTAACCTGA
Source organism: Pseudanabaenaceae cyanobacterium (assembly GCA_044358815.1). Lineage (GTDB taxonomy): Bacteria > Cyanobacteriota > Cyanobacteriia > Pseudanabaenales > Pseudanabaenaceae > JBAXSK01. Next base: position 425 of record JBIKNH010000140.1, read on the forward strand.
TATTCTTTCAAGTTATTGATAACGATTTGAAATTGAGCAGAACCTGTGTTAAGGCTTTTGAGAGAAGTGCTGAACAACTGATAATAAAGAAAAGTTTTATTGACTTGAGAATCATTAATTTGCAGTACAATTGAGAGATTCGTTATCCAAGCAAATTGTGGAGACATTACAATATTTCCACTTCCTCCGACCCCACGCGCAACGACTACAATCTCTGAATCTTTGTAAAGATATTTTTTGCTAAATGCTACAACACGATAACCACTGAAAACAGGATAGCCACTCTCTGTTAAATCCTCTTTTTTTGGCATTTTCCCGTACTTCATAGTACAGATATCACCAATTTTGTATGTCTGCCATAAGTTGTTCATCATTTCAGCAATAACTCCACATTCTCAGCAATCCTATCTTCTAATTCTCTAGCCTGACCATTCAAAACCTCAAAATTTCTCACTGTCATCACCACACCTCAAAAAAACAATAGATAGAAACACATCGGCGGCGGCAGGGATAGAGATCCCCCCTAGCCCCCCTTAAAAAGGGGGGAACAAGAGCTAAGCCCCATTTTTTTAACGATAGGACAAGAAAAACTCTTCAAGTCCCCCTTTTTAAGGGGGATTTAGGGGGATCAACACCTCGCAACGCAGCCAGTCCTTTATTCATAGTGATTTTCTCATGGTGTAACCTACAAAAATAAAAGTATCAATTACAGACATAAACAGGCAAAGCTCCAGACACAACATTATCTCGGAAATAACGACTCAACTCTTTAGGAGTACGCACATCAGCCTTACGCCCGACCATCTGTGTAATCTCGATTTCCATACCCGCCAAATCAAAAAAAGTAACTCGACTCTTCGGCTCAAACTCCACCAAAAAATCCACATCACTCTCCGCCCCAAAATCATCCCGCAACACCGAACCAAACAGCGATAACCTCTGCACATGATAGCGCCGACATAAATCCTGTAACGGCTCTTGGGGAATAGCTATAGGCAAAGTACGCAACATCAAACTCAACCTCCTTCTAACAACAAACTTACATTTACCGCAATTCTATCTTCTAACTCTCTAGCCTCACTATTCAAAACCTCCAACTCTTCATTCAACTCCTCCAACCTCTCCGCAAAAACAAAATCATCCGCCTCCCGTTCCGCCACACCCACATAACGCCCCGCATTCAAACTCCAACCCTGCGCCTCAATCTCCTCAATCGTCGCCACCCTACACAAACCCGCAACATCCACATAAACGCGATCGGGAAACCTCTCATCCAGCAAAGCCTGACTACCATTAACAGTTTCAACCGAGCCGCCGCGATATAACCTCACAATATTTGCCAAAAACTCGATCTGCTCCGCCGCAAATTCACGATGGGCGCGATCGACCTGCTTGTAAATATGCCTAGCATCAATAAACAAAACCTTATTTTTGCGGATAGTGCCAACCTTGCCCTTATCCAAAAACCACAAAGTACAAGGCAAAGTCACCGTATAGAAAAAATTCGAGCCAACCGCCACCATCACATCCACAGCCCCAGACAAAATCAACTTTTTGCGAATCTCTAACTCAGACCCACGCGCATCACTAGCCGAATTTGCCATCACAAACCCAGCCCGACCTTTAGGACTCAAAGCACTATAGAAATAATGAATCCATAGATAATTGGCATTGTCAGCCTTGGGCAATCCAAACGCCTTAAATCTTGGGTCACCCTCGATCTTACCCTTATTGACCTTATCCACATTAAAAGGCGGATTAGCCATCACAAAATCAAACTTACCAAGGCTTTTATGAATATCATCGTAATAGCTGTTCCCCTCCTTAATATCACCAGATAGACCATGTACCGCTAAGTTCATGTGACAAAGCCGCACCGTCTCATCGACCTTTTCTTGACCATAAATACTGATTTCAGCATTAGGTTTTTTCTTATGTCTTTCGACAAATAAAGCACTCTGCACAAACATCCCGCCCGAACCACAGGCAGGATCAAAAATCCGACCGTGAAAAGGCTCGATGATTTCCACAATTAGCTTTACTACAGAAGTAGGCGTAAAGAACTCTCCCCCCTTTTGCCCCTCACTCATGGCAAACTTGCCTAAGAAATATTCATAGATTTTGCCAAAAGCATCACCCTCTAAGTCAGCCCCCATATCAATGCTGCTAAACTTCTTCAGAAGCTCCACTAGCAAATGATTTTCTAGCTGGTTGTATATTTTCGGTAAGACATTATTTAGAGCCGGATTATCAAACTCAATCGCTCTCATCGCCTCATTAATCGCTTTACCTATATCTTCACCCTCAGGCAAAGCTAAAAGCCTAGAAAACCTTGCCGCCTCTGGTAAATACATTACCCCCTTAGCTTGATAGTCCGCCTTAGTAATCGCCCTTCTACCGCTACCCTTACTTTTTAACTCTGCTTCTACCTTGGCAAACTTCCAGTCAGCATATCTCAAAAAAATCAATCCTAAAACAGGTACAGAATACTCCGATGACTTGAGCTTAGAGTTTGCCCTAAGTTCATCGGCGGCATCCCATAAACGTTTTTCTAAATCAGTAGTATTAGCACCCATAGCGAACAATCACCAATAAAACACACCCAACCAACGCCCCCTTTTTAGGAGAGTATCGGCACTATGTCAACCCAAAAACACCAGTCTCAGGAAGTGAAGCCGCAGAGTGAGTGTTAAATATAACTAATCTATGTATGGGCGATGAGGGACTCGAACCCCCGACATTCTCGGTGTAAACGAGACGCTCTACCAACTGAGCTAATCGCCCAAGCGATCGACGCATCAAACATAAAATGACTGCGCTTTTTCGCCTTTGGGATTGGCTGAAAAATTTGACCTTAATTACTATAACAAAAAAAATTGTTTTGGCAAGTACTCTAGCAAAGTTTTTTCTAGAATTTTACAACCAGTGTTACAGCCAATTTTTTAAACCAGGTGCTAGACCAGGCTACCAAGTAACTCATTAAGGAATTTTTCACAAAACCATCCCCTTACCAAATTTTCCAATCGTCCCAATTTTCATTAAAAATTGATGTATCAGGAAACGCCACTGGATTCTGATTCGCGGTCAGCCGTTCCTGGAGGCGGCGTAAGTCAGGGCTAATGGTCGGCACCACACTAGTTACTAGCTCATAGGGCAAAATATTTTCCTCTAGGGCAAATGCGGCGGTAGTACCAGCGGCAGCCCCCACCGACCATTCAAAGGAATGCACCCGATAACCTGCGGCTACCCCAAAACTATAGGCGATGTTTTTCCCCGAAACCAAGAGGTTATCTAATCTTTGGGGAATCATTGCCCGTAATGGAATTTGTCCTGGATAAGCCGGACTATGCCCTAGCCGCACCCCATCCCGCTCCCGATTCCCAGGTTTTTCAGGGGGACTGTACTGCATACAAGGGTGAAAATCTAGATAATATTGGGCGATTCCCACACTATCAGGATAGATGGTCGAACGATTCCGCCGAGGAATTTCTGCTGGAGGCGTACCATCAGCTAAAACCCTGGGCAAATTGACACCACCGAGGGCACGCCATAGATCTTGATACATCTGCGGACTCAGATTCTTTTTATAAGCATCATCACGGTAGTTCGCCCGCGATACATCAATCTCATCCATACTAAAACCCTGACTATAGCCATAACTGGGTCTGCCAATAATGCGCCGCGATTCCCGAATGTATGGATACTTCGATAAACCGTGCATCGTTCCCATTGGCGAATCAAATCCCGTTAATAACCGATGGTTCGGCATGGGTACTTTCCATTTCTTATTGGGCTGTTGGGAATCAGTGGTCCCTGCCACCAGCCAATAATAGAATCCTAAAGCGATTTCTTCCCCACGGCGTAGGGTCTCAGTCCGTAGCCCACCCCGCCAACCGTGAGGCGCTAATTGTCCTGTGGCGGCTAGTTGGTCTTGGGTATAAATCAAATTATCTTGCGCTGTACCAGGACGATAATCATTCCCCCAAACCCAATTTTGCATGGAGATTTCCCCAGGCTGTCCTACAGTGGAACCGAAGCGATTCCGTTCCCTTGACCGAGGTGCAGGACTCCAAATGCGGCGATAGGTGAAGATTCCATCAAAATCTGCTAAATTCGGTTTGGGATCAGAACCGTAATAGGGAGCGTATTTGTCGTAAAAAGGTGGCTTTTGCTGAGGTTGAGGCGTAGCGGTCTTTTCTAAAGCGAAAGTATAAGTGAAACCTTGGGTGCAGTAAGGATCGCCGCTGGTCGTTGGGGAAGAAGGATTTCGGGCATCACGGGGATCTAAACCCAATCGATAGGGCACATTCCCTAAAGCAATAATTTCACCGGTTTCTGTGGCATCAATCACCAACCAAGGAGTTTTCGGAGGTTTGCCGACACTTCCCGAATTTGCGGTATTACCGCTTTGGGGAATTAAGCGAATGATCCGCTTCTTTAACTGCTTGGAATCTTGATAATCATAGGCATCTTCAATAATTTGCGATAGGGGAAATGTGTTTAGAGGCGGTGTCCCTGGTGCATTCTGATGTTGAATCGCCGTAACTTCTGTAATTAAATTTCCTTCCCTGTTATATGCCAGATGCTTCACTACGGTCTGCGGAAACCAACGTAATTTGCCGCCCCCCCGTTGTGCCGCATCAGCCAACATTGCCTCGATCAGTTCCACCCCATCCTTAGGTAAGAAACAGGACACACTGACCCAACAGCCCCCGGGATTTAGGGTGTTATATTTCTGCTGAACCCTTTGGCGCAGTTCATTATAGCCGCGAGGGAAAAACCGTAACTCCCGCTGTTTTTTGGCTTCATCTAGGGCAGAGACTCCCTGAGAGGTAAATTGTCCCCCCACCCAGTCAGTGATTTCCGTCAAACAAACGGTACGTCCGGCTAATAAACCCTCGTAAGCCGCAGCGGTGCCAGCGGTGCCACCACCAATAATCAGAATTTCGCAAGTTTCTGTTTGATCAATGCGAGGTGGCGCTGCCTGAGCCATTGCAGATTGATCTATGGCTGGTTGAACCATCACAAAACCAGCAACTAAACCAATGCTCAAACTAACGCCATTCAAATTAACGCCATTCAAACTAGCACCACTAAAATTAGCGCCGTTCCAACTAGCGCCACTAAAACTAACGACTTTGGCTAGGAGTCCCATGATTTACTGTACTGTTCACGAAAGGACGCATCAGGAAATAACCTGCACCAAATGAGGTTAGCACAATTAACAAAACCGTCAGCGCTAACCACCATCCACCTACCGTATGGTCTTCATTATCTACAGGGGTGACCTCTGACCGAGGGGCTGCTTTTTCGACGGGTTTGGGACTCTTGGGAGCGGCAGGTTTGGCTGTGGTTTTGGCTTTTGGTTTGGGAACAGTATTATCCTTCAGCATCACCATTGGTTGGATCGGCGACGAAGGATCAACACTAAAACCAGTTCCCCGATCTTCAGTACCATTGATGTCACTGGGGCGCGGCTGACCATAGGCAGTGTGGGGCATAGGTAACTGTTGGGCAGCCTGTTGGGAAGCAATTTGCTGCGCCCGAAACACCGCATCTTGCACCATCTGAGCAGTGACATTGACCGAACCATTACCTGAGCCACCATCACCATGAGATTGAGGAGCGGCTGGTTTGGGCTTACCGTTGCGGGTTGGCAAGGGTAAATTATCTCGATCACTCCCCAGACCGCCATTGCCAGGCATGGACTTAAGAGCGGCAATTACTTCAGACAAATGGGCAGGATTACCGTGACTTGATTGAGATAACAACATTTGCATCCGTTGCATCTCTTGGTTGATATTTTCAAAACTTTGGATTAATTGCTGGTTTTGACGCATCAGTTGTTCGTTTTGCAACTGAAAAAACGATAACTTTGCTTGGGCAGTTTGTAGTTCATTCGCCAATTCACGATAAACCGAAATAGGTACCGAAGCAGTGCTTGGACTTACTCCACCATTACCTTGACTCCCCTGAGACGATGCGGTTTGCTGCGCCGCCATAGACTGGGGGGAAGTTTGTGGTTTAGGGGGATGGATTCCTGTCATAACAGTGGACCTCAAAATCAAGATAGTCAGGCAGAATGAGTGGGCAAAACGAACTAATAATCAGAGCGCGATCGCTCAAATAACCAAAGTTTTGTGGTCAATGTACCACCTCTTGCCAAATTTGGTTAATTCCCGAGCAAAATTCTGGCCAATTGACCGAATAGATTATCAGCAATGGTTAATTTTTCTTTACTCCCAAAACCTGAAACTTTGTCTGATGAAGTGACCAATGGCAAATCGACGGAACCACCGAGGGCAGCCCCACTTCAAAATAATTTTTGCTAAATATCCTTAAAAAATCTTAAAGTTCTAGCAAAATTCACCAGGATTTACCAAGACCTACAAAAACTTATGTAATTCCACTCCGTCCCGTCCGTCATGGCTCAACAAAAAGGCTTTGATCTGTTCATCCTTTGCCGTTGGCACAACCCGCCCCACATAATCCGGCTGAATCGGTAACTCACGATGTCCCCGATCGACCAAAACCGCTAACCGCACATCTTTGGGTCGTCCATAGTCATTAATGGCACTCAATGCCGCGCCAATGGTCCGACCGCTAAAAATTACATCATCCACTAAAACTACGTGCTTACCGTTCAAATCCACAGGAATCTCAGTTTTACTAGGGGCACGCATTCCAATCTGATCTAAATCATCCCGATAAAAAGTAATGTCCAATGCACCGGTGGGCACTGCAACCTGTTCCAGGGTTTGAATTTGTTTCGCCAACAAATAACTTAGGGGCACACCTCTGGTAGGAATACCAAGCAACACCACGTTCTCTAAAAGACCGCAACCCTCCACTATCTGCGATGCCAGACGATTTACGGTACGTCTTAGTTCATCTGCGGATAGCAGTTCAATAACTTTAGGCGTTGCACTGGGGGGAGTACCAATGGGGTGAGAATCGGCGTGCTGCATTGTAACGATATTCCCAAAAATTAAGCCGAACTTATAGGACTGTCGGAGCACTACCATAACCAAAGCAACGGAGATCATGGGGCTGATCATGGGTCTACCTCACGGACTACTCAAAAGTCACAGGACCCGAAAGTCGCAGGACGACTGGAACGCCACGCTCTCCGATGCATGATCACAGGCTGACGTAGAGCCTGACATAGAGCAACATCGCAAATTTGATGTATCTAAATCCTGTCACCCGTCCGATGGATAGGGCGGGTGCAGAACTGCTCACTCACATTTCTTAAATAAGTGATTTATAGTTTATTACTAATAATTATTACAGGTAAAAACTGATAGACTTAGTGTGATCCAATGGTGTTGGCTATCTTGGTCAAATCTCTTTTATCTGAATCTAATCTAATTAGTACTCTGTGACTAGTTTGCCTCTGACTTGGCTTCTGCTTCAGATCCCGTTTGGTTCGCAGTATACTTTTGAACGGTGGTTAAAAGGGTGGCTTTAGGCACTGCACCAACCACTGTATCCACTCGCACCCCGCCTTTAAATATCATCAGAGTGGGAATGCTACGAATGCCATAGTGCTGCGCAATACGAGGATTTTCGTCAGTATTGACCTTCACCACCTTCAGCTTGGTGTCAAAATCATGGGCAACTTCTTCTACTACTGGGGCAACCATGCGGCAAGGACCACACCAAGGTGCCCAAAAGTCTACTAAAACTGGCAATTCACTTTTGAGTACTTCTGTCTCAAAAGTGGTATCTGTAACGGCAGTAACTGATGACATCCTTTGACTAACTCCCTAGGTTATAAAAACATGCGTAGTTTAGTATACCAGTTACCTGAAGGCATACAAACAGCATTAAGGGGCATTAAGAAAATGATCAGAAATGTCCCCAGTTCATCATAGAAAAGATTTCCCGATCTAATTGATTCAAAAAACAACTTAAACCATTAATCTAAATCTATGCATTGGTGAAGAGACATAAAGAAACCGCCTTACCCTGTGTTTGTATCGCAACAGAATAAAGCGGATTGTGGTGTGAGGAGTGAACGGAAACTTTCGTCTCCGCTTACTTCTTTATTGTAATCCTTTTTGCCTTGGGGATACAAGTTTTTGAGCTTCTACGACAGGTAATGGGACTAATCCAACATTATGGATGATCAGAGGCTATCCAAAATACACTGAGTTAATGTATTGGCTGATATCGGGTGTATATATCAAAAAGCTCGAAGATGTCAAATTACGAAATAAGCTACTAAAAAACTCACCCTCAATCAACTGATCAAGGGTGAGCTAGAACGAAAAGTTGGCTCTAAATTTTTGCGCCTGTGATTGGGATGATGGTCAGACTAATTGGACTGCTAAAACAATTCCTAGATTGACTACCAAACTCTAATTAAGCGCCACCGTAGAAGTTGCCCGTAGCATAGAGACTACTACCATTGTTATAGCCATCAAGAACGTTATGGATATTTCTCGCAGACTCAGTTCCAGCTAGGAAGGTAGTGCTATTCCAAGCGGTAGAACTAGCAGAAACCGCAGAGCCTGAGCTAAAGACATTCCCATGGCTGTTACTAGTAGCTTTGAGCCAATCCACTGCATCACCCACATAATCACGAACATCTTTAGCTGTTGAGTTAGTAAGATCCACTGGATTACCAGCAAGGAAATTTAACCAAGTAGCTACCACATCGCGACCGATATCATAGCGCTTATCACCGCTGGGATGCTTGCTGGCATCAACCAAAGTGAGGGCTTGACTGATGGAATAGAAGAGGGTGTTTTCACCACTGTCAGTTTTCCCATTACGGTTAAAGTCACCGATCAAAATACCAGTTTGGTAAGTGCCAGTTAAAGGATTGAGGGTTTTGCCTGGTTGGGCTGAGTTCGTATAAGGCGCAAAAAGCAGATCCCCCTTGGGGAAGTTGCTTGTTCCAGCTTGGGAAGGCTCATTACAATTAATGCCATCCCAGAATTTCTGCCACTGGGTATTTTGCCAGAAGCCAGGAGTCCGGGAGCCAGGACCTGACTGGGTGACTGGAGTAACAGAAACCGTATTGGTATCAGTGGCGCTGTTATTGCTGAGGTTGGTGTCAGTAAATCCAGTAGGTGCAGTAACTGTCGCCGTATTGGTTAAAGTAGAACTTACAGGGGTTTGTACTACCTTGTTCACATCCAGATAGCGAATCTTGAACTGATCTTCGGGGGTAGTATCGGCGTAGGAAGCCGCAATGATGATGGTATTACCGACATAGTTACCAGCGTTGACATCCGCCCAACGATCACAGTTAGAAGTGGTGTCATTGATCTCTGTAAACCCAAAACTATTCAATACAGAATCACTCAGAGCAGTCAAAGTGCCGTTAAAGTTCCCAATCCAGAGAGAAATATCACTGTCATTGACTACATGTTGTAGGTAAGCACGATCTAGGACGACAGATTCAGATAACTGGAACAGGACGAAGTTATCACGACCACCGATGTTATCAACGCGATGACTGCTGGTGGTTTCGCCACTGTCAGTCACCCCTAAACCGCCACTATAACTACCCAGATAGGCATTAGCCCAAGCACCATTAGTACCATCAACACGGCTAAAGGCACGGGCAGTAAGATTAATGCCACCGCTGCTAAAGGTGCGGGTGTTGCCGTCAGTACCGTCTAGGGCACTGTTACCAGCAAGGTCAAACTCTACCGCACTACCAAGGGTGGTGGTCGTTGTGGTAGGAGCCGCCACTGTACCTTGCACCGTATAGGTGATACTGCTACCAGTAGCTAAAGTCACATAGTCATTAATGTTGCCTGTGCCACTGAGTTGGTTATCAGTTGCTCCCGCACTAGCTACGCTGGTCCAAATCACATTGGTCAGGCTGCTAGGCATAATGTCAGTGACTAAGGCATTAGTGGCGGTCATTGGTCCATTATTAGCTACCACGATGGTATAAGTGATCCTCTGACCATTGGATACTGTGGTTAAGCCATCAGTTTTAGTGACTGATAAATCCACAAGATTTTTGATCAAACCCGCATCAATAGTCAGGTTATCGGCAGTACCCACAGTGAAAGCAGCAGTTCTGCCATTCACAGCATCAACCACATCACTGTCTAGGGTGTCACCGGTTGCATCTGCTCTGGTAAACCCATTAAATCCTGTGGCAGGCTGCACAAACTGGATACTGTAGGTGCTGTTGGGATTAACACTAAACTGATACAAACCGTTGGCATTGGTGGTAGTAGTGTCGATTTGTGTTCCACCTTGGTTGAACAGGCGGACAGTCACACCACTCACACCAGACTCACCAGAGTCCTGTACCCCATTACCATTGGTGTCATACCATACCCGATCCCCAACCTTAACCTTGGACAGAATTGGATCGCTGTCAGTGGCACTGTTGTTGTTGGGATTAATGTCAATAAATCCTGTGGGACCAGTTACCGTTGCAGTATTTGTTAGAGAAGAAGACGAGGCTTGAACAACTTTGTTGACATTCAGAGTCTGGATTTTGAAGTAGTCATCAGGGGTAGTGTCTGCATTAGAAGCGGCAATCACAATGGTATTACCCGCGTAGTTACCAGCGTTGACATCTGCCCAACGCGCACTAGTGAGAGTGGTGTTATTAACTTCAGTAAAGCCAAAACTATTCAGAACTGCATCACTCAAAGCGGTCAGAGGACTATTGAAATTCCCAATCCAGAGAGATACATCACTATCGCAGACCACATATCCCAAATAGGCTTTATCAAGAATCACTGCCTCAGAGAATTGGAACAGGACATAGTTATCACGCCCAGCAGTGTTATCAACGGTATGGGTGTTGTTAGCTCCACTACCTTCACCTCTGTCAATGACCCCCAAACCACCACTGTAGCTATTCAGAGAAGCAGTTTCCCAAGCACCATTCGTGCCGTCAACACGACTGAAGGCTCTGGCTGTCATGGTAATACCGTTATTGGTAAACGTGTTGGTATTACCATAATTAACCGTGTTGTTGTTCCCATTCAGGTTAAATGTAGCAGCGCTACCTAGTGTGGTAGTCGTAGTGGGAGCTACCACACCTTGCACCGTATAAGTGATGCTGCTACCTGCTGCCAAGGTCACGTAATCGTTGATATTACCTGTGCCACTGAGTTGGTTATCAGTTGCCCCCACGCTGGCGGCACTAGTCCAAGTCACATTGGTCAAGTTGGTAGGCATAGTGTCGGTGACTAAGGCATTGGTGGCAGTCGTATTGCCATTGTTTTTCACCACGATGGTGTAAGTAACCTGCTGACCAGGCATTACAGACGTTAAGCCATTAGTTTTGGTGATGGAGAGATCACTACTCGGTCGATATAACCCAGCATCAAGGGTCAGGTTATTTTCCCCAGATGTCAGGGTGACGGTTTGTGTAATGCCATTGACGACATTGGCATCAGAGTCCACGCCATCAGCACCAGCATCGGGATTACTGAACACATAACCTGTAGGAGCCACAAACTGGACTTGGTATTGACCAGGGTTTAAGCCACTGAAACCATAATTACCATTGGCATCGGTGGTGGCAGTTGTGACGGTATTGCCATTGCCATCAAGCAAGTTCACCGTAATGCCTGCTAAACCAGATTCACCGCCATCTTGAATACCGTTGGCA
>JBIKNH010000294.1:0-3431 GCA_044358815.1 Pseudanabaenaceae cyanobacterium
GAGAATTACATCAGCTTTTGCTAAACGCTGTCCTGTGGGACTGAGAGTATCACCTAAATCAACAGCCCCTTCAATGCCGTGTAACATCATATTCATCAACAGCAAGCGGTGAGCATCCTGCACCAATTCCATCCCATAAAACGCCTGATACTGATGAAAAGATTGCTGGGATTCTGACCATTCAAACACATCATGATTTTGCCGAATATAGCGATCGCCGGCAATTAAAAACCCACCTGTACCCGCAGCCGGATCTTGAATTAATTCCCCTGGTTGGGGTTTAATCAAAGCCACCATACAATCAATCAATGGTCTAGGGGTGAAATACTGACCTGCTCCCGATTTCTTCTCATCGGCGTTTTTCTGAAGTAACCCTTCATACAAATCCCCAAACTCGTCCCGATGTTCAGAAAACCAGTCTAATTCATCAATACTCGTAACCAGCTTTTTCAGGATGCGGGGCATTTTCAAGGAAGTTTGAGCATTAACAAAAATCGCCTGTACCCGTTGAGAGGAACTTTGAGAACCCAATTTTAGTAAGAGGGATCTATAAAATGTCAGTTGTTCCGCTTCACCCTTACTAACCAAATCACCCCAGCGATAACCCTCTGATAATTGCTTTTCAACCCCCGTCTCCTGTGCCATCTTCAAAAATAGCAGATAGGTTAACTCTGTCACATATTGTAGGTACGTAACACCATCATCTCGTAAAACGTCGCATAATTTCCAAAGCTTTTGCACAATATCGGAGGTAGCTGCCATAATTAGGATCAGGATTTTCAGGATTAGAGGATGAACAGGATTAATTATCTCGTATCTCGTTCCCAGTCTCTGACTGGGAATGTTATCACCGAGGCAGAGCCTCTACTTTACATTGAAGGCAGAGCCTTCTAGAATTCATTCCCATACGGAGTATAGGAACGAGAAATTAGGATTATATTGCCTTGTCCCAAATACTCTCATGAATCTTAATCACAATATTTTCTAAATCGCCACCAAAAACTTTATTGAGTCTGTCAAATCCTCCACCTTGGGTTTTAAACTCCCCTTTGTCCAAAGCCTCTCGATCAACGATGGTTTCCGCTTTTAGCTGTTTACCGATCCTTTCTAACCACTTGCGTTGCGGAGGTGTCCAAGATTGACTGGCCAGGATTTTCTTCATTGCCCGATCTACCCTTTCTGTGTAGGGAATCAAAGCATCACCCAAAGTAGCCTGACGGATAAAGCCGATAATTGAAGCTGCAATATCTTCATTAGTGGTTTCTTGCCATGCAGTTTTTAGGTTAGTTTCTGTATATCCGGCTGTGTCTAATTGCATTTTTAATTCCTTGAGTTGTTTTCTGGTTAATTCCCTGGGACGCTGGGTAACAACCATCAAAGCGGGAATCTTGTTCACGTTCTCTAACAAGAAAGCCCGAAAACTATCTAAATAATCTTCTGGACGTTCCGCATTACCATAACCCCGTTCAATTCCTAATAACTCATCACCATGACGGGAAACTAATATTGGCTTAGTTCCACCATCTCGACGATCTAAAATTTGCGCTAATGCTTTTCTTTGTTCCCACCATTCCTTTACTTGCTGTGGTGTACTTTGTTTGAGATGGGAAACCAGATTTGGTAATGGCATTTGGGCGATCGCTTCTAACTGTTCCTGACTATTAGGACTCAAATACCTGCGTTTGCGCTGAATTTTCGCCAATAGTTGGTTAATAACTGTTTCTAAGGCATCAGGATTATTGACAGTTTCCAACTCTTCCACCAATTGAGTAAAGGAAATATTGGGATTAACCACCACAGGTTTCATACTAGACACAGGTGCGATCGCTTCATATAATCGCACGGCATCGAAAATTTTAAACACCTGTTTACCAATATCATTACAGAGGCGTGTAGCCCTTCCCAACATTTGCTCGTAGAGAATCCGAGAATTAACTCGACGAATAAATACTAAATTACAAATTGACGGAACATCAATACCTGTAGTGAGTAGGTCTACAGTAACAGCCACTTTCGGATTAACTTCATTACGGAATTTTCTAATTAGTTCTAATGGCTTATCGGCATTGCCCGTAATTTTGACAATAGCATCATCTTCGACACTGCCATAGGTATCCTGAAACGCCCGTTTAAGCTGATTCACAACAATATCTGCATGACCATCAGTAGCACAAAAAATCAGGGTTTTTTCTGGCAGTGATGGATCAATATGCTGTGCTAAAGCTTCACAAACAACGCGGTTAAAATCTTCTGTAATTACTTTGCGGTTAAATTGTTCAATCTCAATTTTCACCTCATCGGGGGCATGAACTAAGTCAAGTTGCCCAGTTTGGGGATTAAAAAATTCCATCTGTTCCCCAGGATTCCAAACCATCCCCTCTTCAGATAGCTTTGTCCTAATTTGAAAAGGTGGTTCATGATCAATTAACCAACCATCTATCACGGCTTCTTTATAGCCGTAAGTATAAACAGGTTTACCAAAAATTTGCGTCGTGTGTAGGGCTGGAGTTGCCGTTAAACCAATCTTTACAGCGTCGAAATGTTCCAACACTCGACGGTATTTTGATACGTAATCTTTGAAATCTCGAAACTCTAATTCGCGATCGCTCAATTCTCGATCTAGTAAATAGCCTCGGTGACACTCATCCACTACAATACAATCATATTGATCTGCCGTGATCACAGATGCACTATCGGATGGGTAAAGAACTCGCTTCACCATTCCCTGTACTGTACAAATATGAATTTTGGTATCCCGATCTGTTTCCGTATCTTTTAACCCCTTAATCTCGAAGATATCAGCGAAACTTTGCAGGTTTTCCATCCGCGAATCTTGAAAAGAGTCGGCAGTTTGTTGACCTAATGCGGTGCGATCTACCAAAAATAAGATCCGCCGAAATCGCTTGGTTTTTAGTAAACGATACACCAAAGCAATACAAGTTTTAGTTTTACCTGTGCCGGTTGCCATTGCTAACAGTAATACCCGTTTTTCCCTGGCTAGGGAAGACTCTACAGCTTGGATAGCCCGAATTTGATAATCACGTAATTGCAATCCATAGTTAAAACCTTCCTGGGCTAAACGAGTATGTGCCTGATCAATATCTTGAGACAGGGCATCTAGTAAGCCTTGAGGACTATACCATGTGGAAAGACACACCCGCAGATTAGTGGGACGACGCAAATCACAGAACCAAATCCCACTTTTAGTTTCTAATTGTTGTAAATATGGCCTGCCGTTGGTAGCAAAGACAAAGGGAACTTGATATTTATTTCCAGAACCACTAGAAAAAATTTCTCCTTCAATTTTAAAACCTTCACTATACCGTTTTGCTTGGTTTAATGCCCCTTCAGAGACATCTTTACTTTGACGTTTTGCTTCCACTACTCCCACAATCTGCACACCACAGAATAGGGCATAGTCAGCACGTCCA